>JAZIGI010000009.1:0-60799 GCA_036679125.1 Actinomycetota bacterium
GCCGCGGCCATCTCGGGGTCAGGCCCCGCATACGCGGCGATGTTCGTCGACGCGCTCGCCCGCGCGGGCGTTCGACAGGGTCTCACCCGTGAGATCGCGCAGATGCTCGCGGTCCAGACGTTGAGGGGCACGATGGAGCTGCTGTCACGTACGGGGATGCATCCGGAGGAGCTCGTCGATGGCGTGACGAGCCCCGGTGGCACGACCATCGCGGCTGTGGAGGCGCTCGAGGCCGGAGGGCTGCGCACCGCCGTCAGCGGGGCAGTGTCTGCCGCGGTGCACCGCGCGAAGGAGCTGGGTTCGTGAGCGTCGCGGCGCTGCTCTCGCAGCTTGTCTCGTTCTACGAGATCCTCATCATCGCGTACATCATCATGTCTTGGATCCGGCCGGTCGACGGCCTGATCGGAGACATCTACCGGGTACTGGGCACCATCACCGAACCATGGCTCGGCATCTTCCGCCGGTTCATCCCGCCGATCGGCATGATCGACATCTCGCCGATCGTGGCGGTCATCGCGCTCAGGATCATCGCGAACGCGCTCATACGCCTGTTCGTTTCGCTATAGGTTAGAATGCCGGAGTAGACCAGACGGGTCTCGAGGAAGGACCGTTTCATGAGACTCACGCCGCTCGATATCCACCACAAGGAGTTCAACCACGCGCTCCGTGGCTATAACGAGGTCGAGGTCGACGAATTCCTCGATCAGGTCGCCGACGAGCTGGAGCGTCTGTTCAAAGAGAACATCGACCTCTCGGAGAAGATCGACGGACTCGAGTTGAAGGTGCGCGAATACCAGGACATGGAGCGCACGCTGCATAACACCCTCGTCTCGGCGCAGAAGTCGGCCGATGAGATCGCGCAGAAGGCGCAGCGCGAGGCGGACTCGGTGCTCAAGGAGGCCGAGGTCAAAGCCAAGGAGATCATCCACGACGCGCTGACCAGCAAGCAGCGCGCGACCGCCGACCTTGGCCGGATCAAGCAGGCCGAGGAGGAGTTCCGGGCCACGTTCAAGGCGCTCCTCGAGCGTCACCTGCGCGGTATCGGCGAGGTGGCCGTCCCCGAGGACGTGAAGCTGCTCGTGGGCAAGGCGGGCGAGGAGACCCTGCTCGACGCCGATGTCGAGCGTCCGGCTGCTCCGACCCGGTCAGTGCGGCCCTTCGCGCCTGCGATCGAAGACGAGCGCCCCGAGCCGGAGAAGGCGCCGGTGGACGCTCCCGCGCCGGCGGCCGTGCGTGAGCCCGCGGCGGACGAGCCGCCTTCGAGCGGCTTCGTTGCCGCATTGCACCTCGGCGATCTCGGCGAAGACGCGCTCGACCCGGACGCCACCGTCGAATTCAACGTGTCCGAGTTCGGCTTCGGCGAACGCGAGGACGACACGGACATCGAGGAGATCGACTAGGCCTCGTACCATGCGCATCGCACTCCATGTCACCCCCAGGTCAGGTCGCGACGAGGTCGCGGGTTGGCGTGGGGGTGAACTGTCTGTGAGGGTCACTGTCGCGCCGGAGGGCGGCAAGGCCAATGCGGCGGTGTGCGCGGTGGTCGCACGTGCCCTCGGCGTCCCCAAGAGCGCGGCACGCGTGGTGCGGGGGGACACGAGCCGGCACAAGCAGATCGAGGTCGAGGGCGTCACCGAGGCGGACGTACGGCGCGTGTTCGGCGACCCGCCGGGGGACACCGAGTGAGGGGCCGCATGCGGTTGCCGTCGTTCATGGGCCGCGCACGGAGTGCGCAGTCGGCTGCGGAGCGGGTACGAGCATCGCGCCCGCCGGTGCGCGTGGCGCGCGAAAGCGCGGTTCCCGCGCGGCCGGCAGTGCCGGAGGTCACGGTCACTGGCGACGGGCTCACCATCCACGCACGCTCGGCTGATTCTCCGTCGTGGCGGGTTGCGGCGTACACGTACGGCATCCCATGGCTCACGGTCATGGTGCTCGCCAGCCTGTGGTATCTGACCAGTGGCATGCCGGACGGCTTCTTCGTGCGCCTGATGCTCTGGGTGGTGCTCATGCTGCTGACGGCCGCGCTGCACGCGATCGCCGCGCTGACGCTGTGGGGCATGGCGTACGCGCGTATCGGCACTGAGACGCTCATCATCGACCCCGCGCGCATCACGCTGCGCCGCCAGGCCGGTCGCTTCCCGATCGAGTTGCACATACTCCGGAACATCGTCGAGGGGGCTGCGCCGCTGCCTCCGCGGCACGACGGGCGCCCGCATCCGCGCATCGAGGTGAAGTCGTGGCGCTCCGCACTACGCTTCGGCGCCGGGCTCACCGAGGGTGAGGCCGAGGAGTGTCTGTATGTGTTGAACGCGTTCTTCGAGCGTGAGGAGTACGCGCACCACGCGTTGACCACGGACCGCGTGGGGGATACCATCGCACCTACGCGGACCGACGGGTCCGCGTGCACGGACACGGCGATGACGGGGACGAGTAGCTCCGACAACGGCCACACGAAGCGAGCGGGGACAGTGAGAGCCCGCGTGGCACGGTGGAGACGAAGATCACCCCAGAGCTTCGGCCCGAACGACCCGACAGGGTCAAGTAGACGTCGACGGTAGGCCTCCGTTACCGGGCGACCGAGTGGCGCGACCTCGCGGATGAGGTGCGCAAGCTGGGTGGTACCGCGGAGTGAGACCTCTGACGAGGCGCGCTTCGTCCCAGATGAGGACGGGCGCGCTTTTTGCGTTGGGCCGATGTATGCGCGGTGAGAGGACCGGAGAAACGATGGCCGAGAAGCAGGACTACAAGAGCACGATGAACCTTCCGCAGACGGATTTCCCGATGCGCGCGAACCTGAGCACCCGGGAACCGGAGTGGCTTCGGTTCTGGAGCGAGATGGACGTCTACCGGAAGTCGCTGGAGGCGAACGCCGACGGTGAGCGTTTCATCCTGCATGACGGCCCGCCGTACGCCAACGGCCATATCCACATGGGCACCGCGTACAACAAGGTGCTCAAGGACCTCATCGTCAAGTACAAGTCCATGCGCGGCTACTACGCCCCGTACGTCCCCGGCTGGGACTGCCACGGGCAGCCGATCGAGCATCAGGTTGAGAAGAATCTCGGCCCGGAGAAGATGGCGGCTATCGGCCAGGCCAAGGTGCGTGAACTGTGCCGCGAGTATGCGCTCAAGTTCGTGGACGTGCAGCGCGAGGAGTTCAAGCGCCTCGGCGTGCGTGGCGATTGGGACGACCCCTATCTGACCCTCAAGCCCGCCTACGAGGCCGGCAACGTCGAGATCTTCAAGACGATGTACCTCGACGGGGCGATCCACAAGGGTGCCAAGCCCATCCACTGGTGCATCCGCTGCCACACCGCGCTTGCGGAGGCCGAGATCGAGTACGCCGACGAGACCTCGGAGTCCATCTACGTGGCCTTCAGGTTCACCGACGCGACTCCGTGGGATGCCGAGGGACCGGTCTCCGTGCTCATCTGGACCACCACGCCGTGGACGCTTCCCGCCAACGTGGCGGTCACGCTTGCCGATGACGCCGACTACGTGGGCGTGAAGCTCGCGGACGGGCGCGTGCTGGTGATGGCCAACGAGCTCGTTGAGCCAGTGGCGGCCGCCGCGGAGTGGGAGGACGGCGACTACACCGTGCTCGACACCCGGGTTCGGGGGCGGGAACTGGCGGGGCTCCACTATGCGCAGCCGATCCACGAGGGCGTCCAGGGCGTGATCATCACCGGCGAGCACGTTGAGCTCTCCACCGGTACCGGCGCCGTGCACACGGCCCCCGGCCACGGCGACGACGACTACCTCGTGGGCGTGAAGTTCGACCTGCCGATGGTGATGCCCGTCCTCGACGACGGCACGTTCGACGCGGGTGGCGGTCCGTTCAAGGGGCTCGGCGTGTGGGACGCGAACCCGCGTATCATCGAGTGGCTGGGCGGGCGTGGCACGCTGGTCGCATCGTCGAAGATCGCGCACAGCTACCCCCACTGCTGGCGGTGCAAGCAGCCGGTCATCTTCCGCGCCACCGAGCAGTGGTTCGTGAGCATGGATAAGACCGGCCTGCGCGACAACGCGATGAAGGCGATCGACTCTGTGGAGTGGATACCCGGCTGGAGCGTCAACCGCATGTCGTCGATGGTGTCCGACCGCCCCGACTGGTGCATCAGCCGTCAGCGCGCGTGGGGCGTGCCGATCCCGGTGTTCACCTGCGCCAAGTGCGGTGAGACCGTGGCGACCGAAGCGACGTTCGACGCGGTGATCGACCTCTTCAGCACGGAGGGGGCCGACGCGTGGTTCACCAAGGCGCCCTCGGAGTACCTGCCGTCCGACACGGCATGCCCGCGCTGCGGCGCCGGTGTGGCGGATCTCATGCCCGAAGACGACATCGTGGACGTGTGGTGGGAGTCGGGCGTGTCGCACACGGCGGTGCTGGACGCGCGCGAGGAGCTACACCGTCCGGCTGAACTGTATCTTGAAGGTTCTGACCAGCACCGCGGATGGTTCCAGTCGGCCCTGCTCACGAGTGTTGGCGCCTACGGCATCGCACCCTACAAGGGTGTGCTGACCCACGGGTTCATCGTGGACGGCGATGGGCGCAAGATGTCCAAGTCGCTCGGCAACACCATCTCGCCGCTCGACGTGATCGAGAAGTCGGGTGCCGACATCATCCGGTTGTGGGTCGCCTCGGCGGACTATGGCCAGGACATCAACGTGTCCTCGGAGATCCTCGACCGCACCGGTGAGGCGTACCGGCGCATCCGCAACACGTTCCGGTTCCTGCTCTCGAACCTGGACGACTACGATCCGTCCATGGCGGTGGCATGGGACGACATGCCCGAGCTCGACCGGTTCGCGCTCGTGCAGCTGGCTGATCTTGTCGATCGCGTGACCGGCTCCTACGACGACTGGCGCTTCCATCAGGTCTTCCACGCGGTGCACGGCTACTGCGTGACCGAGCTCTCGTCGTTCTACCTCGACGTGCTCAAGGACCGGCTGTACGCCGATGCCGCGGATTCTGCCGGCCGCCGGAGCGCCCAGACGGTCGTTGCGGCGATCCTCACCACGCTGGTACGGCTGATCGCCCCGGTGCTCACCTTCACCACGGAGGAGGTCTGGCAGTTCATGCCCGCCGCGCTTCGAGGTGCTACGGAGAGCGTGCAGTTGGCGGGATGGCCGACGGTCGAAGTCCCAGCCGAGGAGGCCGCGGTCTTGCGGAGCGCGTACGAGGTGCTGCTGCAGGTGCGTGACGTGGCCACGAAGGCCCTGGAGGATGCGCGCAACGCCGGCGCGGTGGGCAAGAGCCAGGAAGCGCGGCTGGTCGTTGCTGGTCCTCCGGAGGTGCGCGAGCTGCTGTCGGCGCGCGAGCCGGCCGCACTCGCCGAGATGTTCATCGTCTCGGAGGTGGCTGTGGGCGACGAGGCCGCCGAGGTCGCGGTTGGTGTTGAGCGCGCCTCCGGCGAGAAGTGCCCACGCTGCTGGAACTGGCGCGAGCTCGGCGCCGACGGGCTGTGCGAGCGCTGCTCGGCGGTCGTGCGCGCGCTCACGTAGCCAGGCCGCAGCGGTTTGTCAGTGCCGAGTGGTATATACTCGGCATGATGGTCGATCACCCATATCCTACCGGCGCCTCCTCGCGGGAGGCGCCGTGGCATCACCCCCGTACACAGGGAGGACCGACGATGAACGCGACCAGGATCGCTGCGCTTGAGGATGTGCTCGTAGCCGAGCGCGAGCGTGTGCTCGCGGAGATAGTGGAGTTCGAGCGCGAAGGCCAGGAGACGTTGTCCGACGTGTCGGGCGAGAACAACTATCGCGATCACATGGCCGATCAGGGCTCGGCGACCTTCGCCCGCGAGCTGGACATGACGCTTGAGGAGCGCGCCCGGGAGAGTTTGGCGCAGATCGATCGCGCGCTGGCGCGCATCGCCGATGGCACATACGGCGTGTGCGTGCGCTGCGGCGACCCGATCCCGGAAGCGCGCCTCGAGGCCGTGCCCGAGGCCGAGCTGTGCATCACCTGCAAAGAACGCGAGGAGAACGCATAGTGGCGTCGCGCCGCGGGGCGCTGTTCGCCACGATCGTCGCGGTGGTGGTCGCAGCCGACCAGGTGAGCAAGGCCGTCGTGCGCGACTCACTCGAGCTGTTCGAGCAGGTGCCCGTCATCGATGGCGTCCTCTGGCTCACGAGGATCCACAACACCGGTGCCGCCTTCGGCATACTGCGTGGTCAGCAGTGGCTGCTCATCAGCGCCGCGATCCTGATGCTCGCGGTGGTCGCCTATGTGATGCTCCGTGTCCGACCGGTCAGTCCGTGGGCGCGGGCGGCGCTCGCGCTGGTGACCGGTGGCGCCATCGGCAACCTGATCGACCGTGTCGTCCTCGGCGGGGTCACCGACTTCTTCGACCTCGGTTGGTTTCCTGTGTTCAACGTCGCCGATATCGCGCTCGACGTGGGCGTGGCCATTCTCGTGTTCGTTCTGCTGGTCGGCGGTGAGCACATCCTCACGCACCGCGACCACAGTGCCGAGGAGGGCGGCCCGCTGCCCCTCGACGTGGACGAAGAGTCGCACCGAGAGGAGGTGACGGTCGTCGATGGCGGAGCGTCTCACCCATAACGTACGCGGTGACGAAGCCGGCTCGCGGCTGGATATCTTGCTCGCGCAGGCCGAACTCGCACCTTCGCGTTCGGCTGCACAGAAGCTCATCGCTGAGGGCTGCGTGCGCGTGAACGGCGAGATCGCCGCAAAGCGGCATCTGGTCCGCGCAGGCGAGCGCATCGAGGTCTTCGCGCCGCTGGAGGACGAGCTCACGCTTGAGGGCGAGGACATCCCGCTCGACATCCGCTATGAGGACGACCATCTCATCGTGCTCTCGAAGCCCGCGGGACTCGTGGTGCACCCCGCGCGCGGGCACTCCTCGGGTACGCTGGTGCACGCCTTGCTCGCCCACACCGACGACCTCGGCACGCAGGCTGGCGACGAACGTCCCGGCATCGTGCATCGCCTCGACAAGGACACTTCGGGGCTCATGATGGTCGCGAAGACCGATGAGACGCAGATCGCGCTCTCCGAGGCGCTGAAGATCCGCTCGGTGGAGCGCCGGTACGTGACGCTCGTCCACGGCTACATCGCGCCCGACAGCGGCATCATCGACGCGCCGCTGGCCCGTCACCCCAAGGACCGCATGCGCATGGCGGTGAGCGACCACCCGGACGCCAAGCAGTCTGTCACCACCTTCCGAGTGCTCGAGCGGTTCATGGCAGGCACGCACGACGACGGCTACACGCTCGTCGAGTGCAAACTGTATACGGGCCGCACGCACCAGATCCGCGTGCACATGCTGTACATCAAGCATCCGGTGGTGGGGGACCCGATGTACGGCCGCAACCGGCCGAAGGCCGATCTCGGCCTGGAGCGGCAGTTCCTGCATGCGTACCGGATCGCCTTCGAGCACCCCGCCACGGGTGAACCGATCGACCTCCTCGACCCGTTGCCGGAGGATCTTGCGCGCCGCCTGAGGGAGCTCGCGCCTGAGTCGATGGGCCGCACCGAAGCGGGCGCCAAGGTCATCCCGCTTGTCGTGCCGGGGTAATCGCCTCCACACGACCTCCACAAGTGCTGCGCGTGGTGCGCGCAGGGGGGTACTATCCTGGCGTATGACCCCGAAGGAGGCATGATGACCGTCGAGACCCGCAGGATACTCATCGTCGAGGACGAGGCGCAGACTCGGTCTGTGGTCGAGGCTTACCTCGAGCGTGAGGGCTACTGGGTCACGGCGGTCGGCGATGGGGAGCGGGCGCTCCAGGCGTTCGAGTCGCATCGGTACGACGGCGTCGTCCTCGATCTGAACCTCCCTGGCCTGCCGGGTGAGGAGGTCTGCCGTCGCATCCGCGACGTATCCGACGTGCCGATCATCATGCTCACGGCCAAAGGCGCCGAAGAGGAGCGGATCGCTGGTCTCGACCTTGGCGCGGACGACTACCTGGTGAAGCCCTTCTCCCCGCGCGAACTGGTGGCACGGCTGCGCGCGCTCCTGCGACGCGCGAAGTCGGAGTCTGAGCCGCAGCGCTCGCGAGTCGAGTACGGACCGCTCGAGATCGATCTCGCCGGCCACAAGGTGTTCGTGGATGGCACGGAGGTCGATCTTACTGCAAGCGAGTACAAGCTCCTCACCACGCTTTCGCGCTATCCGGGCCGCGTCTACTCGCGCATGGAGCTCGTGGAGAAGGTCCTCGGCTACGATTTCGAGGGGTATGAGCGCGCGATCGACTCCCACATCAAGAATCTCCGGGCAAAGCTCGATGATGACCCGAAGGAGCCGCGGTTCGTCCACACCGTCTTCGGCGTGGGGTATCGCTTCGAGCCTCCGGTCACGCCGCAGTGAAGCGCGGCAGCCTCACGTTCCAGCTGGCCTTCGCGTTCGCGTTCGTCGCGATCGCCACGGCAGTCATCTCGGCCGTGGTCATCACGGTGACCTGGCAACGGCAGTTCGAGGTCTACATCGAGCGAGGCGTGCAGGAGCGCGCTGATGAGGCCGCCGACTACTTCGGCACACAGTACGAGCGCGCGGGCGACTGGGCCACCGCCGCCTCGCTCGGCCTGCTCACCGTTGGCGTGTCACCTGACCTGCGGATCGAAGTGCTCGATGCCGAGGGCGAACTCGTGGCGCACACGGTGGCGCCCGGCGGGGCCACCGAGGACGAAACCGTACACGAGTGGGGCGAGGTGTCGGCGGAGGCCGACATCGTGGCGGCCGATGAGGTGGTCGGTACGGTGACCGTGACGCAGCGCACGCGCGGGGGCATCTTCACCGAGCGTGACGCCTGGTTCCGCAAGGTCTCGCTGATGGGACTCGGCGTGGCTGCGGCGATCGCCGTGGCGCTGGCATCACTTGCGGGTGTGCTGTACTCGCGCGGCATCGTGAAGCCGATCGAGGCGGTGACGCGAGCCGCCGAGCGCATCCGTCGCGGGGACCGCTCGGCGCGCACCGGCATGACCGGCGGAGACCCGGTGGCCGACCTCGGCATGACCTTCGACCAGATGGCCGACGCGGTCGAGGCCGAGCGACGCTTCGAGCAGCAGCTCACCGCCGACGTCGCCCACGAGCTCCGAACGCCGTTGCAGGCGATCCAGGCGACGGTGGAGGCCATGCAAGACGGCGTGCTGCCCACCGACGCCGAGCGTCTCGCGCTCATCCACGACGAGACGGTGCGTTTGGGGCGCCTCACGCAGTCGATCATGGAGCTCTCGAGGCTGGAGACCGGCTCCGCGCCCTTCGCGTTCACCGTGCTTGACGCGGCCGGACCCGTGGGTACCGCCATCGAGAGCTCGCGCGCGCTCATGGAGTCGACCGGGCACGTGCTGGAGGACTCGCTCGAGAGTGGGCTTGCCGTGAGCGTCGATGCAGACCGTCTCACGCAGGCTGTGGGAAACCTCCTCTCCAACGCGGCGCGCTATACGCCACAGGGTGGCACCGTTCGCGTGCGGCTGGTGCGCGACGGCGCCGACGCCGTGATCGAGGTCGCCGATTCGGGCATGGGTGTTGCCGAGGAGGACCGCACGCGCGTGTTCACGCGGTTCTGGCGCGCTGATCCCGCGCGCAACCGGGCGAGCGGCGGTCTGGGGATCGGTCTTGCGGTGGTGCGCGAGATCGTCGAGCGACACGGCGGGCGCGTGGGCGTGCACGAGAGCGACCTCGGCGGTGCGTCGTTCGTGATCCGGCTGCCGCTGGCGGAGGAGAAGCGGTAGTCGCCCTTGTCCGCTCGCCAGCGTCCTGGTACTCTCGGCGAGACCTTTAATACCGGTCCCGTGAGGCCGGCAAGGAAGCCAACCGCATAGCCCGCAGCGCCCGCACTCTTCCGGGGCGCGCGCAGCCGAAGCAGCCGCCTTCTTGCCAGCCGCGAGGAGGCGTTTTCGTACCCCTCGGCGGAACCGGTCGCGACCGACAGGGAGGTGTGGCAGTGGGCTATCGCGTGAAAGCCGAGGTGATGGATGCCGAGGCCATGGACCGGGCGCTCACCCGGATCGCGCACGAGATCCTCGAGGCCAACAAGGGCGCAGGCGCCATAGCGCTTGCCGGGATCATGACGCGCGGCGTGGACATGGCGGCGCGGCTTGCCGAGCGCATCGAGCGCATCGAGGGCACGGCGGTGCCGGTGGGAAGCCTCGACATCTCCTTCTACCGTGACGATGTGGCGACGCGCCTCAGCCCCGAGGTGCACACCACCGACATCCCGTACGAGGTGGAGGACCGCACGATCGTGCTCGTGGACGACGTGCTCTACACCGGCCGCACCATCCGCGCCGCGATGGACGCGATCATGGACTTCGGGCGGCCCTCGGCCATCCAGCTTGCGGTGCTCGTTGACCGCGGTCACCGCGAACTGCCGATCCGTGCTGACTTCGTGGGCAAGAACGTCCCCACCGCGCGTCGCGAGCGCGTGAAGGTCCTGCTTGCCGAGCATGACGGGCGCGACGCCGTGGTCATCCTCGAAGATGACGGAGAGGGTGAGTAGCGGATGGCCCTCTCAAGCAAGCACATCATGACGATGGACGACCTCACGCCTGAGGACATCGCGCTCATCCTCGACACCGCCGAGTCGTTCGCCGAGGTCAACCAGCGCCGCATCAAGAAGCTCCCCACGCTCCGTGGCCGCACGATCGTGAACCTCTTCTTCGAGCCCTCAACGCGCACCCGCATGTCGTTCGAGATCGCGTCCAAGCGCCTCTCGGCCGACGGCGTGAACTTCACCGCTTCCTCCTCGGCCACCGTGAAGGGCGAGACGCTGCGCGACACCGCCAAGACGCTTGCCGCGATGGCGTGCGACATGGTGATCGTGCGGCACAAGTACGCCGGCGCGCCGCAGATGCTCGCCGAGGTGATGGACTGCCCGATCGTCAACGGCGGTGACGGCGTACACCAGCATCCCACGCAGGCGCTGCTCGACCTCTACACGATGCGTCAATCGCTCGGCAAGCTCGAAGGGCTGCGCGTGGGCATCGTGGGCGACGTGTGCCACTCGCGCGTGGCTGGTTCGCTCGTGCCGGCGCTCAACAAGGTCGGAGCGAAGCCGATCATCATCGGCCCGCCGACGCTCATGCCGGCGCGACCCGACATCCTCGGCGCCGAAGTGGCGTACGATCTGGACGAAGTGCTGCCCACGCTCGATGTGACGTACCTCCTGCGTGTTCAGTTCGAGCGTGCCGCGCGGATGCCGTTCCCGTCCAACCGTGAGTACGCGATGCTCTACGGCATGAACCCGGCGCGGTTGGCCGCCATGCCCTCGCACGGCATCGTGATGCATCCCGGGCCGATGAACCGCGGCGTGGAGATCTCGGCCGACGTGGCCGACTCCCCGCGCAGCGTGATCCTCGACCAGGTGGAGTCCGGTGTGGCCGTGCGCATGGCCATCATGTATCTGATGCTGGGAGGTGCGGACAGTGGCACTGCTGCTTAAGGGTGGACGTGTGGTCGACGCTGCGGCCGAGCTGGATGCGGTGCTCGACGTGCTCGTGGAGGACGGCGTTATCACGGGAGTCGGCGAGGAGCTCGAGGCGCCGGGCGCCGAGGTGATCGACTGTGCCGAGAAGGTGATCCTGCCAGGGCTCGCTGACATCCACGTGCACCTGCGCGAGCCTGGCCAGGAGTACAAGGAGACCATCGCGAGCGGCACGCGTGCGGCGGCGCATGGCGGGTTCACCGCGGTGGCGTGCATGCCCAACACCAAGCCGATCTGCGATAGCGGCTCGAAGGTCCGCTTCATCGTTGAGCGCGCAGCGGTCGAGGGCGCTGTGCGCGTGTACCCCATCGGCGCGATCACCGCAGGTCAGGCGGGCGAGCAGCTTGCCGAGATCGGTGACATGACGGCCGAGGGCGCCGTGGCGTTCTCCGACGACGGTCATGGCGTGCAGAGCGCAGGGATGACCCGTGTGGCCATGGACTACATCAAGCGCTTCGGTGCGCCGCTGATCGCGCACTGCGAGGACGAGTCGCTCGCCGGCGAGGGCGTGGTGAACGAGAGCGAAGTGAGCACGCGCATGGGGCTGCCGGGCATCCCGGCCGCTGCCGAGGAGACGATGGTGGCTCGCGATATCGCGCTCGCGGAGATCACGGGCTGCAGGCTGCATCTTGCGCACCTCTCCACCGCGCGCTCGCTCGAGCTGGTGCGCGAGGCCAAGGCGCGCGGGCTCGCGGTGACCTGCGAGGTCACGCCGCACCATCTCTTCCTCGATGAAGACGATCTGACCAGCTACGACACGAACCTCAAGATGAACCCACCGCTACGCACCGCGGCCGACCGTGAGGCGCTCGTGGCCGGCCTGCTCGACGGCACGGTGGACTGCATCGCCACCGACCACGCGCCGCACGCGGTGCACGAGAAGGAGCTCGAGTTCGAGCTCGCGCCCAACGGCACCACGGGGCTCGAGACCGCGCTCTCACTCGTGAACACGCACCTGGTGGCCACCGGCACGCTCGAGTGGAGCGCCGTGACCCGCCTCATGTGCCACAACCCGCGCGCCGCGGCGAATCTGCCTGAGATGCGCCTCGAAGCCGGCTTCCCGGCCGACATCACGATCGTCGACCCTGAGGCTCGAGTAGAGGTTTCGGCCGAGTGGTTCGTCTCGAAGTCACGCAACTCGGCGTTCCTCGGCCAGAGTCTGCTCGGCCGTGCGAGCGACGTGCTCGTGGGCGGGCGGTGGGTCGTGCGCAAGGGGAAGGTGGTCGTGTAGTGATCGGCACCCCGGGGGGCGCATCGGAGCGGGCGTTGCTCGTCTTCGAGGACGGAACGGCTTTCGAGGGCCGCAGCTGCGGTGTGCCCGGCGAGCGGGCCGGTGAGATCGTCTTCAACACCTCGCTCGGCGGCTACCAGGAGGTCATCACCGACCCCTCCTACGCGGGTCAGATCGTCACGTTCACCGCCCCGCACATCGGCAACTACGGAACGAACGCCGCCGATATGGAGTCCCGTGGCGTGTTCGCAGCGGGCTTCGTGATGCGGGAGATGTCTGAGACCGTCTCGAACTGGCGGAGCGAGGAGTCGCTGCGCGCGTTCTTCGAGCGGCATCAGGTCGTGGCGATCGACGGCGTGGACACGCGCCGGCTCACGCGCCACGTGCGCGAGCGGGGCGCGATGCGCGCCGTGCTCTCAACGCTCGACCTCGATCCCGCCTCGCTCGCGGCGAAGGCTGCCGCGGCGCCGGGCCTTATGGGGCGCGACCTGGTCTCGGAGGTCGCCGTGACGGCGCCGTACGTGTGGGGCGTGGACGGTCCGTGCGACGACGGCGTGCCGGTGGATACCGGTGTGCTGCCGATGCGGCCGCGCCATCGTGTGGTGGCGTTCGACTCTGGCATCAAGTTCAATATCCTGCGCAACCTTGCCGAGACCGGCTGCGAGGTGATCGTGGTACCGCCTACCACGAGCGCCGAGGAGGCGCTTGCGCACGAGCCGGATGGCGTCTTCTTCGCGAACGGTCCCGGCGACCCCGCGGCGGTGCCGTACCTGTACGAGACGCTCCGGAGCCTGCTGGGCGTCAGGCCGGTCTTCGGGATCTGCCTCGGGCATCAGATGCTCTCACTCGCACTCGGCTGTTCCACCTACAAGCTCAAGTATGGGCACCGGGGCGGGAACCAGCCGGTCATGAACCTGCTGACGGGGAAGGTCGAGGTCACCAGCCAGAACCACGGGTTCTGTGTGGACTACGGATCCATCGGTCCGCTCGTGCCGGAGGCGAGCGGCGGCCACACGTTCGATCCCGGCGATTGCGCCGCATGGGTTCGTGCTGGGGCCGCACCAGTGGTACGCTCGGAGCGGTTCGGCCTCGTGCAGCTCACGCACGTGAATCTCAACGACATGACGGTCGAGGGTCTCCGTACCCTCGAGTTGCCGGCGTTCTCGGTGCAGTACCACCCCGAGGCGGCGCCCGGCCCGCATGACGCGCGCTACCTGTTCGAGGCGTTCGTTCGGCTCATGGACGGTGATGACGACTTGTTCGCGATCAGGGACGGAGAGTGACAGCGGTGCGCACGGTGCTACTTCCGGTCGACTTCAGTGACGATAATCAGTTGATCCTCGGTTTCGCACGGGGCCTTCCCGCGCTCGGGGTGCGCCACGTCATCCTCGGCCATGTGGTCGAGGTCTCTGGACTCGAAGGTCCGCTGATCGCCCGCAAGGTGGACGAAGCGTGCGAGCGACTGCGCATCGATGCCGCCGAGCTCGAAGGGGCCGGACTCTCCGTTGAGGTCCAGGTGGTCACCGGTGACCCGGTGGAGGAGATCGGCGCGCTGGCCACGGAGACGCACGTGGATGCGGCCGTGTACGGCTCGCATGCGAAGTCCGTCGCCGGCCAGCTGTTCGTGGGCTCGGTCTCCGACCGGTTGATGCGTGAAGCGACCATCCCACATCTGGTGGTGCGCTTCGACCTCCTCCGCACGCAGGAGGACTCGGCCAGGCTGCTCCGTCACTTCGGCGAGAAGATCATCGTGCCCACCGACTTCTCGCTCTCGGCCGCCCATGCGTTCTCGCAGGCCATCGAGCTGCCCGCGGGTGCGGTCAAGCACCTCACACTGCTGCACGCGGTGGATCCCGCGCTCACCGGCGACAAGCTCCGCAAGGCCGAGGAGGGCGCGGAGTTCCACCTGAAGAACCTCCAGGCGATGTGCGCGCAGAAGAAGATCCCGTCGAGCGTGTCGATCCGGCACGACGCGCCGGTGCATGCGATCCTCGACGAGATCGGCGAGCGTCGCGCGACCGGTGTGATCGTGGGGACACGCGGGCGCAACGCCGTGCAGGAGATGCTCATGGGAAGCGTGTCGATGACGCTCATGCGTCAGGCAAGCTGCCCCGTACTGATCGTGCCGTAAGCAGGAGCGGGGAGGCGCATGCCACGCAGGAACGATATCTCGACCATCCTCATCATCGGATCGGGGCCGATCATCATCGGCCAGGCGTGTGAGTTCGACTATTCGGGTGCGCAGGCGTGCAAGGTGCTCCGGGAAGACGGGTACCGCGTGGTGCTCGTGAACTCGAATCCCGCCACGATCATGACCGACCCGGAGTACGCCGACCGTACGTACGTCGAGCCGATCACTGTGGAGGCGGTCGAGCGCATCATCGCCATCGAGCGCCCCGACGCGCTTCTGCCCACGCTTGGCGGTCAGACGGGACTCAACTGCGCGGTCGCGCTCGCCGAGGCCGGCGTGCTCGAGAAGCACGGTGTGGAGCTCATCGGAGCTACCCTCGAGGTCATCAAGAAGGGCGAGGACCGCAAGCTCTTCGCTGAGGCCATGGAGCGCATCGGGCTTGAGACGCCACATTCGGCGTATGCATACGCGATCGCGGATGCCGAGGCGTTCGTGGCCGAGGTGGGCTGGCCGGTCGTGATCCGCCCGAGCTTCACGCTCGGCGGCGCGGGCGGCGGCATCGCGTACAACATCGACGAGCTCCGGCAGATCACCGCGAGCGGCATCGCGCTCTCGCCGGTGGGCGAGGTGCTCGTGGAGGAGAGCGTGCTCGGCTGGAAAGAGTACGAGATGGAGGTCATGCGCGATAGCAACGACAACTGCGTGATCGTGTGCTCCATCGAGAATGTGGATCCCATGGGCATCCACACCGGCGACAGCATCACAGTGGCCCCGGCGATGACGCTCACCGATCGTGAGTACCAGGTGCTGCGCGACGCGTCGTTCGAGATCATGCGCGAGATCGGCGTGGAGACCGGCGGCAGCAACGTGCAGTTTGCGGTCAACCCCCATGACGGTCGCGTCGTGGTCATCGAGATGAATCCGCGGGTGTCGCGCTCGTCGGCGCTTGCGAGCAAGGCGACCGGCTTCCCGATCGCCAAGATCGCCGCCAAACTCGCCACCGGCTACACGCTCGACGAGATCCCCAACGACATCACGCGTGTCACACCCGCGGCGTTCGAACCGTCGATCGACTACACCGTGGTGAAGGTGCCGCGCTGGGCGTTCGAGAAGTTCCCCGGCACGGACACCACGCTCACCACGCGGATGAAGAGCGTGGGCGAGGTCATGGCGATGGGACGCACATTCGCCGAGGCGTTCGGCAAGGCCTGGCGCTCGCTCGAGAACGGGCGCGGAGGGCTTGGCGCGGATGGCCGCGACAGCTTCGATGAGGCGCACTTCGATGAGCGTCTGGCGATCCCCAATGAGCACCGGATGTTCTACCTCGTGGAGGCGCTGCGGCGTGGGCGGAGTGCCGAGGAGGTCCATGACATCACCGCCATCGATCCCTGGTTCCTCGCGCAGCTGCAGGCTGTAGTGCAGGTCGAGGGCTCGATACAGGGCCGGGATCTTGCGTCGCTCACGATGGCTGAGCTGCTGGAATGCAAGCGGCACGGTCTGTCCGATGCGCAGATTTCCCACCTTACAGGAGCGCTCGAGAGTGAGGTGCGCGCACAAAGGCTCGACCTCGGCGTGACGGCTACGTTCAAGGCTGTCGACACCTGCGGCGGGGAGTTCGCGGCGAGCACGCCGTACTACTACAAGACGTATGAGGAGGAGAACGAGGCCGTTCGGTCCGATCGCCGCAAAGCGATGATCCTGGGCGCCGGCCCGAACCACATCGGCCAGGGCATCGAGTTCGATTACTGCTGTGTGCACGCCGCCTACGCGCTTGCCGAGGCCGGCTACGAGACCATCATGGTGAACTGCAACCCCGAAACCGTGTCGACCGACTACGACACCTCGGACAAGCTGTACTTCGAGCCGCTCACGTTCGAGGACGTGATGGACATCGTCGACCTCGAGCGGCCGGACGGCGTGCTCGTGACCTTTGGCGGGCAGACGCCCCTCAAACTCGCGCGAGCGCTCGAGGCCGCCGGCGTGCCGATCCTCGGTACGAGTCCGGAGGCGATCGATCTTGCGGAGGACCGCAAGCGCTTCGCCGAGGTCCTCGATCGGCTGGAGATCGCGTATCCGGCGGCGGGCACCGCGCGGACGCTCGAAGAGGCCGTGGAGGTGGCTTCACGCATCGGCTATCCACTGCTCGTGCGGCCGAGCTATGTGCTCGGGGGCCGCGGCATGGTGATCGCCTACGACGAGGAGTACCTGCTGCGCTATGTGCAGCAGGCGGCCGAGGTCTCTCCCGATCATCCGGTGCTGCTCGATCGCTTCCTCGAAGGCGCAATCGAAGTGGACGTGGACGCCGTGTGCGACGGCGAGAGCGTCTACATCGGTGGTGTGATGGAGCACATCGAGGAGGCCGGCATCCACTCAGGCGACTCGGCGTGCTGCATCCCTCCGTTCTCACTCGGCGAAGAGACCATCGCCACGGTGCGTGAGCATGCGCGGGCCCTCGCGCTCGAACTCGGGGTGCGGGGCCTCATGAACGTGCAGTTCGCTATCAAAGACGAGCGTGTGTACGTGCTCGAGGTGAACCCACGGGCGAGCCGGACGGTGCCGTTCGTGAGCAAGGCCACCGGTGTGCCGCTCGCCAAGGTCGCCGCCCGCGTGATGGCGGGGGAGAAGCTTGCGGAGATGGGGCTTCCGGCCGAGGAGCGCGAGCTCGGCCGGTACTGCGTGAAGGAAGCGGTCATGCCGTTCGGCCGGTTCCCGGGCGCCGACAGCGTGCTCGGCCCGGAGATGCGCTCCACCGGTGAGGTGATGGGCGTTGCCGGTGACTTCCCGTCGGCGTACGCCAAGTCGCAGCTGGCCATCGACTACTCGCTTCCGACATCGGGCACTGCGTTCATCTCGGTGTGCGACCGTGACAAGCGGGGTGTGGTGCCCGTTGCCCGGTACCTGCAGGGCCTCGGTTTCCGCATCATGTCCACCCGCGGCACCGCACGTCTGCTCAAGGCGTCGGGCATCCCCGTGGACGAGGTGCGCAAGGTGCACGAGGGCCGTCCGAATATCGTGGACGCGATCGTCAACGGCGAGGTGCACCTGGTGATCAACACGCCGTTCGGCCGTGAGACGCGCTCGGACGGCTACCATATCCGTACGGCGGCGGTGCAGCACGGGGTGAGCAACATCACCACGCTTGCGGCGGCGCTCGCGAGCGTGCAGGCCATCGAGGTCATCAAGAATGGCTCACTTGACGCACGGGCATTGCAGGACTTCGAGCGGAGCGAATGATGTGTACCGAGGTTCACGCACCGGCTATAGAGCCGGTGGTCGTGGTGAGCAATGAGCGGGTCGCCGAGGGTGTGAGCAGGATCGTTCTCGACGCGCCCCGCACGGCCGGGGCCGTGGAGCCCGGGCAGTTCGTGCACCTGCGCGTCTCGCGCCACGCCGACTTCATCTTGCGGCGGCCGTTCTCGGTGCATCGCGCGAGGGACGGCAGGATCGAGATCCTCTATCAGGTCGTGGGACTGGGCACCAGGGCGCTCGAGGACGCCGTTCCCGATGACGTGATGGACGTGATCGGGCCTCTCGGCCACGGGTGGCACGTACCCGAAGGAGCGCACCGCGCCCTGGTGGTGGCAGGCGGCCTCGGCGCGGCGCCGATGGGGATGCTCGTTGAGCGGCTCGCCGAGCGCGGCATCGATGTCACGCTTGCGCAGGGCGCGCCCTCGGCGGGCAGGCTGCTCGCACGGGAGCTCTTCGACTCACTGTGCAGCCGTGCGATCGTGGCCACCGACGACGGCTCCGCCGGGCTGTGCGGGTTCGTGACCGTGCTGAGCGCCGAGCAGCTCGAGCGCGACCGCCCGGACATGGTGTACGTGTGCGGACCCGAGCCGATGCAACGCATCGTCGCCGGACAGTGTGCCAGCGCGGGCGTGCCGTGCCAGGTCTCGCTCGAGCGGCTGATGGGCTGCGGTATCGGCGCGTGCCTGTCGTGCGTGGTCATCACCCACGACGGACTCAAGCGGGCGTGCGTGGACGGGCCGGTGTTCGATGCGGCTGACGTGGTATGGGACACCGGCGCGGACCCGGAGGGAGGCCGATGAGCAGCGTGGACATGCGGGTGCGCATCGGCGAGCTGGAACTCAGGAACCCGGTGATGACGGCTTCGGGCACGTTCGGCTCGGGCCGTGAGTACGCTGACTTCTTCGACCTCGGGCGTCTCGGCGCCGTGGTCACCAAGGGCGTCTCGCTCGAACCGTGGACAGGGAACCCCAGCCCTCGCATCGTGGAGACGCCATCAGGGATGCTGAACTCCATCGGGCTGCAGAATCCGGGTGTCGAGGCGTTCTGCGCCGGTGACCTCGCATGGCTCGCACAGCAGGATGTGCCCGTGATCGTGAACGTGGTGGGGCACCGTGCCGATGAGTACGCGGCGGTAGCCGAGCGGCTCGACGGTGAGTCTGCGGTGGACGCGCTCGAGGTGAACATCTCGTGCCCGAACGTCGACGCCGGTGGCATGGCGTTCGGCACCACGTGCCCGGCCGCAGCCGAGGTGGTGCGTTCGGTACGCGCGGTGACGGACAAGACCCTCATCGTGAAGTTGAGCCCTAATGTCACCGATGTCACCGAGATCGCACGTGCGGTGGAGGCTGAGGGCGCCGACGCCGTGAGCCTGATCAACACGCTCCTTGGTATGGTGATCGACACGCGCACCTTCAGGCCCGTGCTGCCGAGGGGCGTGGGCGGCCTGTCGGGTCCGGCCGTGCGGCCTGTGGCGGTGCGTATGGTGTGGCAGGTGGCCCAGGCCATCGATGTCCCGGTGATCGGCATGGGCGGCATCACCTGCCCGAACGACGCCGCGGAGTTCATGCTCGCGGGAGCGAGCGCGGTAGCGGTAGGAACGGCGAACTTCATCGACCCGACCACGACGGTCGGCGTAGCGGACGGCCTCGAGCGGTTCTGCGCTACGCGCGGCATCGAGCGGGTCACGGACCTTGTGGGGGCGGCATGGAAGAACCAGTGAACGGCGCGGAAGGCATCGTTGGAGCGGCGCGTGGTCGTTCGGCGAACAAGAGCGAGTCGGACGGCGTGCGCGACCGCATCATCGTGGCGCTCGATCTGCCCGATGCGGCGCAGGCCCTCGAGATGGCGCGTTCACTCGTAGGCACGGTGGGTTGGGTCAAGGTGGGTATGACGCTCTTCTACGCCGAGGGGCCCCAGATCGTGCGCGAGCTCAGGGCACTCGGCTTCAAGGTGTTCGTGGACCTGAAGCTCCATGACATCCCGCATCAGGTGGAGGGTGCGTGCCGCATGCTCACGCGGGCGGGCGCGGACATGTTCACGGTGCACGCCTCGGGCGGCAGGGCGATGCTCGAAGCCGCGATGCGGTCGACGGCCGCCGCCGCGCAGAAGTTCGGGACCAGGCCGCCGAGCGTCATCGCGGTCACCGTGCTCACGAGCCTGGATGACGCCGCGCTCGCCGAGATGGGCATCGAGCGCGTGGCGGGGGAGCATGCGGTCACGCTCGCGGCCGTGGCGCGTGACGCCGGCTGCAGCGGTATCGTCTGCTCGCCGAACGAAGCCGAGGCCATCCGTGCGCTGCTCGGTCCCGACGCGCTCGTGGTGACGCCTGGCGTGCGTCCGGCAGGCGAGGCTGCGGGCGACCAGGCCCGCACCGCCACCCCCGCCGAGGCTATAGCAGCCGGTGCGTCGCATCTTGTCATCGGCCGCCCGATCACCGGCGCGCCCGACCCCGCCGCGGCCGCCCGCGCCATCCGGAAGGAGATCTCATCGTGACCATGACCGAAGACCGCGTGATGGCGGCGCTGAAGGAGGCCGGTGCGATACTGCACGGCCACTTCCAACTCACCAGCGGAAGGCACTCGGACACGTACGTGCAGTGCGCACGCGTGCTTGAGGACCCGGGCCTCACCACGGAGCTCGCCGCCGCCATGGCCGAGCGGGTCGCAGACAAGAAGATCGATATGGTCGCCGCGCCCGCGGTGGGTGGCATCATCATCGGGTTCGCCGTCGCTCAGGCCCTTGGGGTGAAGTTCATCTTCAGTGAGCGCCAGAACGGCGTGATGACGTTCCGTCGCAGCTTCACGATCGAACCGGGCCAGCGCGTGCTGGTGGTGGAAGACGTGGTCACCACCGGTGGCAGCGTCGCCGAGGTCATCGACCTGGTCGGGTCGGCCGGAGGCGAAGCGGTCGCCGTGACGTCGATCATCGATCGTGGCGGCGACAAGGCGTTCGCCGCGGAGTTCCTGCCTCTCCTTCGACTCGAGGTCGAGTCTATGGAGCCGGTTGACTGTCCGCAATGTGCGGCGGGAACGCCCATCGATTCACCCGGGAGCAGGCGTCTCGGGTAAGTCGCACTTGGCATCTCCGCAGGTCAGGGGTAACATCAACGGCGCTGCATGCAGGGCCGACGTGCGCAACGGCATGCGACGGAACGTGATCGGGAGCGCGCACAGAACCGCGAGGAGGATCAAATGGCTCTACCCAATCTCTCCGAGGCCGACCGCAAGAAGGCGCTCGAGAAGGCCGCTCAGGCCCGTCAGGCGCGTGCGGAGCTTCGTCAGCAGATCAAGGGCGGCGAGAAGTCCTTCGCCGATGTCATGGCCAAGTCCGACGATCCCATCGTCGCGCGCATGAAGGTCGCCACGCTGCTCGAGAGCCTGCCGGGCTTCGGCAAGGCCAAGGCCGCCAAGATCATGGACGAGCTCGAGATTTCGGAGAGCCGCCGCGTGCAGGGCCTCGGCGCCCGCCAGCGCGAGATGCTCATGCAGCGTCTCGGCTGAGCTGCACGGTTGATGCGCACAGGTTCTCTCTTCATCATCTCCGGTCCCTCGGGGGCCGGCAAAGGGACTCTGGTCGACCGTCTGGTGGCCAGGGTCTCTGGTCTCTGGGTGTCCGTCTCGGCCACTACGCGAGCGCCGCGTCCCGGTGAGGTGCCGGACGAGGACTACGTCTTCATCACGCCTGAGGAGTTCCAGCGGCGCATCGATGAGGGCGACTTCCTGGAGTGGGCCGAGGTGCACGGGAACCGGTACGGCACGCTGCGCTCCACGGTCGAGCAGCGTCTGGCCACAGGATGCGACGTCATCCTGGAGATCGACCCGCAGGGTGCGTTCCAGGTGAAGAAGGCGATGCCATCGTCGATCCTCATCTTCATCACGGCGCCTTCGATGAGCGAGCTTGAGCGCCGCATCAGGGGACGTGGCGCTGAGACGGACGAACAGGTCCGAACGCGTCTCGAGACCGCCGAGAGGGAGCTGCGCCTTGTGGGAAACTACGATCATGTGGTAGAAAACGATGATGTTGCCCTGGCCACGGACAGGCTGGCCGGCATCGTCGAATCCCATCGATCCTGTGAAGGATGCTGCTGATATGGTCATCAAGCCCGAGATCGACCTCCTGCTCGAGAAGGTCGACTCCAAGTACACGCTGTGCATCGTCGCCGCCAAGCGCGCGCGTCAGATCAACGACATGATCCACGGTGTGCGTGATCAGGCGCTGCTCACCATGCAGGCACCGCAGATCGCGCAGATCACGAGCACCAAGCCGCTCACCCTCGCGCTTGACGAGATCGCCAACGGCGATGTCAGCTACGAGCGTGTGCAGGAGAGCTACAAGTAACCAGGCATCACCGAGCGGTGACGATGCCCCGGTGCCGCCAGCGCGGTGTCGGGGCATCTTCCTTGAGCAGGGCTCGGCGCTGAGAAGGGTGTGGGTGCGGGTGCGGATAGCGTTGGTGCACTACCACGAGATCGGGCTCAAGGGCCGCAACCGCGGGCAGTTCGAGCGCAGACTCGAGGAGAACCTGCGGTGGTCGCTCCGTGACGTACCGGGCGTGGAGGTCTCACGCGTTGCGAGCCGCGTGCTGGTGCGCATGCCGGACACCGCCGACGCCGATGCTGTCGCTGGCATCGCTGCTGCCACCCCGGGAGTCTCGTATGTGGCGATCGGCCGCGAGGCCGCCCCCACGCCCGATGCGATCGCCACTGCCGCGCTCGAGGCGATGCGTGAGGCGTTGGAGCGCATGCCGCACGCGGCGACGTTCGCGGTGGATTCCCGTCGCTCCGCCACCACGTACACCGAGGGCAGCATGGCGATGAACCGCCGGGTTGGCGAGATGCTGCGGTGCGAGACCGGGCTGACCGTCGACCTCGGCGCTCCAGACGTGACGGTGTGGATCGCCGTGGTGCAGGCGGCTGCGTACGTGTGGACGCAACGCGTCGAGGGCGTCGGCGGTCTGCCGGTGGGCACCTCGGGGGCGGTCGTCTCGCTCCTGTCGGCCGGCATCGATTCGCCGGTCGCCGCGTGGCGGATCATCCGCCGAGGGGCGTCGGTGGTAGCCGTGCACTTCTCAGGCCGTCCGCAGACCCCGGCGCACTCGGAGCACTACGTCACTGAGATCGCGCGAGTCCTGGCGGACACCGGCGGGGTGGAGCGGTTGTGCATCGTGCCGTTCGGCGACGTGCAACGGCGCATCGCGCTCGACGCGCCCGAGGACCTCAGGGTGATCCTCTACCGCAGGTTCATGCTTCGCGTGGCCGAGCAGATCGCCGCGCGGGAGGGTGCACGGGCGCTCGTGACCGGCGAAAGCCTCGGGCAGGTGGCCTCGCAGACCCTCGACAACGTCGCGGCCATCAGCACTGCGGCCACACTGCCGGTGTTGCGACCGCTCATCGGCAGCGATAAGCAGGAGATCGTCGCGGAGGCCGTGGCTATCGGCACGTACGACCTCTCGATCGCCAGCACGGACGACTGCTGCACGCTCTTCATGCCACGCAGGCCCGAGACGCACGCCATGCCTGGCGAGGCCGAGGCGGCAGAAGCGGCGCTCGATGTGGAAGGCCTTGTGGCGATGGCGCTCGAAGGCGCGGAGACGGTCGAGTTCCCCACTGCGGTCAAGCGCGGCAGAAGAAAGGCGGGGCCCCGTGCGCGCTGACACCACGCAGGCGCACGCCCCCGCGACCGGTTCCGTCCGGGTGCTCGCGATCGAGCCGTACTACGGCGGCTCGCACCGCGCGGTGCTTGACGGACTCGTTGCACGCCTCGAGCCGCTCGGCTTCGCGTTCGACCTGCTCACGCTGCCACCGCGCAAGTGGAAGTGGCGGATGCGCGGCTCGGCGATCACCATGGCCGAGGAGGCTCGCGCACGCTCGGCAGCGTGGCGGGAGGCGCATCCCGGGGGTGAGGCGGGGCGTCCGCACCCCGCGCGCGCGTGGGACCTCATCTTCGCGTCGACGTTCGTGAACCTCGCCGAGTTCGTCGCGCTCGCAGGCGACGCCGTGGCGGGCGTGCCGCGCATCGTGTACTTCCACGAGAACCAGCTGCTGTACCCCAACAGGCACACCGCCGAGTGGGACTACCAGTTCGCGCTCACCAACATCACAAGCGCGCTTGCGGCCGACCGCTGCCTGTTCAACACGCTCTACAACCTCGATGGCTTCCTCGCTGAGATCCCTGGCTTCCTTCGCGAGTTCCCCGACCACCGGCCGAAGGGGGTGGCCGAGCGCGTCGCCGCCCGTTCTGAGGTGCTGGCGCCGCCGTTCGATCCGGCACCGTTCGATGCCACGCCGGTCACACGCGGCCCCCGCCCGCGCATCGTATGGCCGCATCGCTGGGAGCATGACAAGGACCCGGAGGCCTTCTTCGCGGCGGTGCGTGCGCTCGCCGCCGAAGGACTCGACTTCGAGGTGGCGGTCGCGGGTCAGGCGTTCCGTGAGACCGAGGCGCTCGTGGGAGAGGCTGCGGCATCCCTCGGCGACCGGCTTGTGCACCTGGGGGAGCCCGACTCGCGCGAGGAGTACGCCGCGCTGCTCGCGAGCGCGGACATCGCCGTCTCGACGGCACGCAACGAGTTCTTCGGCCTTGCGATGATCGAGGCGTGCTACGCCGGATGCGCTCCGGTGGTACCGGACAGGCTCGCGTACCCTGAGCTCTATCCCGCGGATATGCGCTACGGTACGCACGAGCAGTTGGTGGCACTGTTGCGGAGCCTGGTCGTCGAGCGTCCGGCGCCAGGAAGCGCGTGGGGGATCGCGGAGCGGTATACGTTCGATCAGCTCACACCAAGGTACGCGGAGATCATGCGGGGTGTAGCGGGGGGGTAGTGACATGTGGGAGCCGCGTGTTGCGGTTGAGGGGTCGGCGTGGTTCGCGGTGGCGTATCTTCTCGGCGCTGTCGCGATCGCAGCGGCCGTGGTGGCACTGATGGTTCGGTTGCGCGTGCCTCCACGACTATTCAAGTTCGGCGTGGCAGTCGTGCTCGCCTTCGCGACGGGCGTGTTCCTGTGGCTCCTCGGGTCGCCGGTCGCGTACGCGCTGCTGCTTGGCCTGGGCATCGTGCCTGTGGTGTTGATCGCCGTCAGCGGACGCGGGTATGCGCCGCCCCAGAGACAGCCACGTGCCGATGCCGAGTGATACCGCCGCTGCCGTGTCCGCGCGGAGCCATGACGTGCCCGTCGCAGGGCTCCGCACCTTCGCTCGCGGTGTCGCGCTCTTCTTCGGCGCCTTCTCGCTTGCCAACGCCGCGGTGGCGCTGCGCACCGGTCGCACGGAGGACCTCTGGTGGGTGGACCTCGGTGCGCTGCCGGGCTGGGTCACTGGCCTGCTCTGGCTCTCGGCGGCGCTCCTCGTGGCGTACGCCGTGCGGCCCCGGATGCGCTCGTGGAGGCGCATCGCCACGGTGGTCGTGAGCGTGGTGCAGGCAGTGGTGGCGCTCGTGAACGTCGCTGGCTTCTACTCGGCATGGCAGGCCGGACGCATCGTGCCCGCGGTGCCGGTGCCGTTCTCGGCGATCGTGGCGGTGGGCTTCGCGTTCGTGGGTGCGGCGGTGTGGCTCGGGGGTGAGAGCGTACAGCCCCGGCGCGCAGAGGCCCTGCTGGCGCTCACGGTGGCCGTGCTGCTCGTTGTGCTGTTCCCGCTCGCGCAGGTGCGGTTCTTCGGCACCACCGACTACCGTCGCGAGGCGGACGTGGCCGTGGTCTTTGGCGCGCGGGTGTTCGCAAGCGGCCAGCTCACCACCTCGCTCGAGGACCGCGTGCGCACCGCCGCAGGTCTGTACTCAGACGGGCTGGTGGACACCCTCATCATGTCCGGCGGGGTGGGGGAGAGCGGACACGACGAGGCCGAGGTGATGCGTGACCGTGCGATAGAGCTCGGCGTGCCGGAGCGCGCGATCGTGCTCGACCATCAGGGACTCGACACCGACCGCACCGTGGCCAACACGGTGTCGCTGTTCGAAGCGGACGGTTCCACACGCGTGCTCGTAGTGAGCCAGTTCTACCATCTGCCTCGGATCAAGATGGCATACCGGGCGGCCGGTCAGCAGGTCTACACCGTGCCGGCGGAGGAGAGCACGCCCATCGCGAAGACACCTGTGCTGGTGGCGCGCGAGATCCCCGCGTTCTGGCTGTACTGGGCGCGCTCCTGGGCGCGCGACGTGGTCGGAGGCTAGCAGCACCGGATCCTGCACTCGCGCTCTGTCCGGCTGCCTCGATGGTACCTTGCGTTGCAAACTAGTGTGTGATACAAGGTAGTAGGTGGTACAAACATCATGGTGAGCGGAGCGTACGCACACCATCCCGCATACCGGAAGGAGGTCCCGTGGCAGCAGAACGCGACAGCCGCGTCTCACAGTTCCGCAAGGGCGCGCTCGAGCTCGTGATCCTCGCGCTGCTCGATCGCGGAGAGCTCTACGGCGTGGAGATCGTGGATCGGCTCGCCGAACGACCGGGCCTCGAGGCGAGTGCGGGCACGGTGTACCCGCTGCTATCCCGCCTCAAGAAGGCCGGCGTGGTCGACACAACCTGGCGCGAGTCGCCGGTGGGGCCGCCGCGCAAATACTACCGGCTGTCGGCCGCGGGCACGCAGGAACTCGGCGAGATGAGCCGATCCTGGCGTGACATCGCGGCCGCGATCGACGGTCTGCTGGCCGAGGGAGTGCACCATGAGTGACATCCGGACGATAGACGCATACCTGACCGAGGTCCGTCGCCGTCTGTCGCCGCTCGGCGCATCCGACCGAGACGAGGCGCTCACGGAACTCGAATCGCTGCTCCGGGTCGATGCCGATCGTGTCGGTGAAGCGGCCGCAGTGGCGGCGCTTGGCGATCCGGCCACCTACGCGGCCGGCGTGCTCGAGGCCTTCGAGCCCGACCACGAGGCCGAGGCCGATGGCCGCCCGGTGCCGCAGGGCCACGTGCTCGGCATGCCGTACGACTTCCGTGGCGCGTCGGTGGAGCGCATCGGCAGCCGGGTGTGGAACCCCGCCGACCCGCGCATCTTCATGCCGCGCATGTTCGGCGTGGGGTGGACGTTCAACCTCGGCGCGATCGCCGTCAAGCTCGGCCTCATCCGGCCGGACGATGTGGGCGACGAGTCGTACGACCGCATCCCGACAGGCGCGCTCCAGGCCACGCTCGCAGTGCCCGCCGTGCTCGCCACGGCCGCCGTCGCTCTGATGCTCGTGGCGTGGCCGACGCTACCCGCCGAGGTCCCGATCCACTGGGGCGTGAGCGGGCAGCCGGACGACTGGGCGTCTCGCACCGTGGTGATCGGTGCGCTGCTCGCGTTGGCGATCGTGCCGGCGGCGCTCACGTATGCGAGGATCCTTCGGCCACAGGTGTCCGCGCGCTCGCGACTGCTGGCGGCCGCAGGACTCGGCATGGAGACCGTGCTCGTACTGGGAATCGCGGCGGTCACGGTGGCCGATGCCAACGGCGGGGCGTCCGGCAACTGGATCCTGCTCGTGGTGCTCGCGACCGTGGTAGTGCCGTTCCTGATGCTCTACATGCCACTGCGCGCGGGGTTGCGCGCGGAGTGGCGTGAGGCTCGAACACAGACTGGAAGGAGTATCTGACATGCAGACCAACATCCCGATGGGCGATCTCCCTGGCTGGGCGCTCCCGGTGATCGTGGTACTTGCGGCCGTGCAGTTGGCGGTCGAGGTCTACGCACTCGTGGTGATGCTGCGGACGCCGCTTGAGCGGCTCGTGTTCGGCAAGCGGTGGCCGTGGGTCGTGATCATCCTGTTCGTGAACCTGGTGGGCGCGATCATCTTCCTCGCCGCCGGACGCAAGCCGTTGCCGGCGGTCGACCCGCTTGCCGTCGCCACGCCTGATGCGCCGCCTGCAGCGCCTGCAGACCGCGCCACCCGTGCGGCCGACGTGCTCTACGGCGACACGCCCGCCCCGGGGGACCCGCGATGAGTGCCGCGATCGAGATCACCGGCCTCACCAAGGTATATGGCGAGAAGCGGGCGCTCGACGGTGTGGATCTGACCGTGCCGACCGGATCGGTCTTCGGGTTCCTCGGCCCGAACGGCGCGGGCAAGACGACCACCCTTCGCGTGCTCACCGGTCTGGCGGCGCCGAGCGGTGGTGAGGCGCGGGTGTTCGGGCACGACGTGGTGTCGGCCACGAACCAGGTGCGCGCCGACATCGGCTTCCTGCCCGACGTGCCCGGCTACTACGAGTGGATGACCGCTCCGGAGTTCCTGCGCTTCGCCGGCAGTCTGTTCGGGATCGGCGGCCGGGTGCTGGACGAGCGCGTGGAAGCGCTGCTCGACCTCGCCGGTCTTGCCGGCGTGCGGCAGAAGATCGGCGGCTACTCGCGCGGCATGAAGCAGCGCCTCGGCGTTGCGCAGGCGCTCATCAACGCGCCGAAGCTGCTGATGCTCGACGAGCCCACGTCGGCCCTCGATCCGATCGGTCGCAAAGAGGTGCTCGACATGATCGCCTCGCTCGGCGGGCGCACCACGGTGTTCTTCTCCACGCATATCCTGTCGGACGTGGAGCGCGTGTGTGACACGGTCGCCATCCTGCACGAAGGCCGTGTGGTGACACAGGCGCCTATCGGTGAGCTCAAGAGCCGGTACGGTACCAGCAAGCTCGTGGTGGGTGTGACCGAGGGCGCCGACCACCTGGCGGCATCGTTTGCCGCAGAGCCGTGGGCGGCCGAGGTCGCTCGCGGTGACAACGGCTCGATCGAGATCACGGTGGCCGACCTGGCCTCGGCCCGCCACGCGGTGCCCGCGATGGTCGCTGGCGCCGGAGTGGGTCTCACGCGCTTTGAATCGGGCGAGGTCTCGCTCGAAGAGGTCTTCGTCGATCTTGTGGGAGGTGAGCGGTGATGCGCGGTTTTGGCTCGTTCCTCGGCAAGGAGTTCCGCGAGATCGTGCGCACGTGGCGTATCTGGGTGCTGCCGGGCATCGTGCTCTTCTTCGCGATCTCCGGTCCGCCGCTCGCGAAGATCACCCCCGACCTGCTGGCGTCGTTCATGCCGGCCGAGAGCGGCGTGGTGATCCAGATGCCCGACCCCACGTACGTCGACTCCTATCTGCAGTGGACGAAGAACCTGCAGCAGATCGTGCTCTTCGCGGTCATCATCATGTTCGGCGGCATCGTGTCGGCCGAGAAGAAGTCGGGAACCGCGGTGCTCGCGCTCACCAAGCCCCTGTCACGCACGGCGTTCGTGATCTCGAAGACGCTATCGGCGCTCGTGCTGCTCGTGGTCACGGTGTGCGTGGGCGCGCTGGCCACGTGGGGCCTTACGTACGCGATCTTCGCCGAGGCGCCGCTTGCGCCGCTCGCACAGGCCACGGGCGCATGGTTGCTCACCGGCGCGCTCTTCCTTGCGCTGATGGTGGCGCTCTCGGCCGCGATGGACTCGCAGGCAGGGGCCGCAGGCCTCGGATTCCTCGGGTTCATCGTGCTCAGCATCGCAACGCTCTGGAAGCCGGCGATGGACTATTCGCCCGCGGGCCTGCTGTCAGCGCCGACCACGCTGGTGATGGGGGAGACCGCCACGCTCGGCTGGCCGATGGCGACCACTGTGGCACTCACGCTCGTGTGCGTGGCGGCGGCAGTGCTGGTGTTCCGCCGCCGCGAGCTGTGATGTGCCGTCAGGGTCGTCCGTAGGCGATCCTTTCGCAGGAACAGCCGCCCGTAGTGGGCGGCTGTTCCGAGGACAGAGCCATAGGACGACCCTGACGACTTCCTTTCGCAGAAGTAGCCGCCCGGCGGGCGGCTACTTCGAGGACAGAGGCGCAGCGATGCCTGCCGCAAACGCTACAGGTACGTCTTGGCGAGCTCGTCGAGCGTGATGTGGTCGGCCTCGACGTCGGACACCGCGTTCCAGACATCCGTGAGGCGCTGGTTCGTTGCACGCCCGGCGAACGTCTTGTACAGTTCCGCGGCCCGGTTCTCGCGCCGCAGCGACTCCTCGATGTCACTCGCCCATGAACCGGTCGTCTCACCGGGGGTCATCAGGTCGGCGGGCTCGTCGACCTTCAGGAGGTCGCAGAACACCTCGCAGTGTTCCGCTTCGACCTTCGCGAGACGCTTGTACGTGGCGCGCAGGGTATCGTTGTCCTTGCGCTGCGCCATGCCGAGGTAGAAGCGGCAGTTGGCGGTCTCGAGCTCGATCGACGACTCGAGGTCGACGCGCTCGGTCTCGGTGAGCTGCAGGTCGTTGATGTCGGCGGAGTACTTCCCCGGCGCCTCCAGGAACTCCACGTGCGCCCCGCAGAACGGGCAGTTCTCGGGCGCCTCATAGCCGAGGTAGACCTCGCCGCAGATGCGGCAACGGTAGATCTTGAGCTGCATGTCGTGCTCCTCTCGTCGTCGGTCGATGTCGTCTCAGGGTAGCCTGAGCGCGTCGGCGATCGCCAGGCCGAAGTCGCGGGCTGCGTCCGGGCCGTTCGCGGTGATGATGCGTCCGTCGATCTCGACGGGGCCGGTGGTCCAGAGCGCGCCGTGGGCGACGAGGTCGTCGCGCTGGCTGGGGAACGCCGTGGCGCGCACGCCACGCAGCAGATCCGCACGTGCGAGCACCGAAGGCGCGATGCAGATGGCGGCTACCATGCGGCCGAGCGCATGCATGCCGCGTGCGAGAGCATGGGCGGCCGGGTCATCGAAGAAGACCTCGGCGCCACCGCCGCCAACGTATACCACAGCATCGAAGTCGCCTGCTTCGGCATCCGCGAGCGCGAGCGTGGCTTCGGCGGTCATGCCGAGCTTGCCGTGGCAGGCACCCACGCGCGTGCTCGCGGTCGTGACCGTGGCGCCCCGCGATTCGAGGACCTGCTTGGGGTGGGCGTACTCCTCATCGCGGAACACCTCGGGGGCGATCACCATCAGTACACGCGTCATGCGTACCTCCATGCCTTGGGGACACAAGGATGATACCCCGCATCGGAGATGGCTCTCGGGTCCGCGCTACTCGCCCTCTTCCTTGTGGAACGCCCCCACCGCCCAGGTCTCGGCCACCGTGGGGTCCGCGCGGTACGCCTGGATGAACGCGCGCACCTCGCCGGGCGAGCAGCCATACGTCTCCTTCAGGTCCTTCAGCGGCAGTGCCTGGTCGGCCTCGGGCACCCCGTAGACCTGCGAGAATACGGCCGCAGGTATCCCGGAGGCGTCCACGATCTCAGCGAGCGTGGTACTGCCTTTGATGAGCGCGGTATCGAACGCGGTTGTGCCGCCGGCGGCCGCCACGCTCTCGGCGAGCGTCGGCACCGTCCAGCCGAAGTGACCGGTCGCCGTTGCCACGAGCACGAGCACGCCGAACGTGCCGATCGCGAACACCGCGGCGGTGAGCGGGGAGAGCGTTCGGCCCGTGCGGGTGCGGGTGCCCAGTGCGGCTGCGGCCGGACACGCGGCCACGCACTCGCCGCAGTCGATGCACTCGGGATCCGCAACGGTGGTGGCTGTTGAGACCTGGACGTTCACGGGACACGCCTTGTCGCACAGCTTGCAGTCGATGCAAGCGCTCTCGTCACGTCGGACTTTGAAGATGCTCAACCTCGAGATGAGCCCGAGGAACGCGCCCATCGGGCATGCGTACTTGCAGAAGAACCGGTCGTACAGCAGCGAACCGATCAGCACAGCGACCAGCACGAGCAGCCCTGCGAGGTTCTCGGTGAACAGCTCTGGCGAAGCGATGTGGTTGTACGCCACCCATGGGTCGTAGGTGCGTATCACGAGTTCTCCGGTGCTCCAGGTGAAGGCGAGGATGAGGGCGAGCACCACGTATTTGAGGTATCGCGCGGGGCGATCCAGCCACGAAGGCATCACGAACCGCCGACCGAGGACGCGCTTACCCAGCCCGCCGAACAGCTCCTGTAGGTACCCCAGCGGGCAGATGCGACCGCAGAAGGCTCGCCGGAACACCACTGCGGTGATCAGGACGGCCACCAGCAGCAGCACGCTCGAGAGCGCGATGCGCTTGACCAGCCCACCTCCGGCGAGCAGGGAGCCGAGCGTTTCGAGCCCGCCGAAGGGGCAAAGTGCGTCAACGCCCGCCGGCTTCGCGATTCCCGCGCGCTGGTGCAGTACTGCGAGAGCGGTCACTCCCGCCAAGACCAGAGCGAGGATCGCCCAGCGGATGATCCGTGCGGTGGTGCGGGGCTGCTGCGGCGCCTTCTCGAAGGCCATAGTTCCTCCAGCTCACGGTGTGTACGGCGTGCTTGTCCGGCGGCATCGGTGCATGCGATACCGGCCGAGTATGCCGCGCCGATGGAGTGGAAGTCCCGAACACCGTATGAAGAGCGTGTGAACGTTTGGCTAGCGCGCCATGATCGCCGCGTACGTGCCGGCGCGGTCAGCGGTGCCGGCCGCCACGAGACGGTCGACCGAGGCGAGGTCGTTGTGGCGGGCGGCGAGGGCGTTGCGGTCTTCGAGCGCCCGATTGTGCTCGGCGACCAGCGCGTTGTAGGCGTCCACCCTGGCGTTGTACTCGGCCACACGGCCCGCGGCTTTCAGCGACTCGAGTTCGCTTCGCGCGGCACTCACCTCGGCCTCACTCGCGCTCAGATCGGCATCGGCCGCGGTGATCTCGGCGTTCAGGCGCTCAGCCTCGGCGACCGCCGTTGCGCGGGCCTCCAGTATCGTCGCCACCTGGGGCCCGGCCGTGTACGGGGTCTGCCCGCCGTCGATCGCGAACACGTGTGGCGTGCTCTCGAGCGTCACTCCACCCTCGAGGCTCTCGGGGACCTGGCCGAGGTAGCCGGGTACGGTCGTCTCGACGAAGGCATACCCGGTGTCGCGATACGGGAGATCCTGCGAGCGGATGCCCAGCGCGACATGCTGCTCAGGCTCGAACATCAGCACCGCAACGTCGTACCCTTCGCGCGAGAGCAGCGCGCCGAGCAGCAGGGTCTTGTCGTCGCAGTCGCCGTTGCCTTCGACGAACGTCTCCACCGGGAACTTGGGGGAGAGGTCCGCGGGGTCGACCTGGTAGGTGATGGACTGGACGTACGCGGTCATCAGCTCGGCGTAGCGGTCGGCGTCGAGTCCGCGCTGATCGCGCACTGTCCTGAAGGCCGCGATGAGCGCGTCGTAGAACGGCGCCTGGTGCTCCTCGGTGATGAACGCGGGGAAGTAGTCCTCGATCCAGTCGTCCGCGCGCGCGTTGCCGAACCTGATGACCTGCTTGTCGGCGGCCGACGCACCGGCGTACAGGGCGCTGTCGACGTCCACCGTGAATGAGACGGGCTGACCCTCGAACACGAACGCGACGTCAACGCTGCGCGTGCCCGATGCGGCCGGATCCGGCGTGATCGAGGGGTAGATGACCCCGTCAGGGAGCACTGCCGAGCAGCCCGCCGTTACGGCGAGCAGGAGGGCGAGCATGGCGAGGGCAGGTCGCATGTGCGCTCCGGAGCGTGGGCTTCAGGCCTATGAGGATACCGCACCGGCGGAGGGGTATCCTCTGTACATCATCCAACGACCCAGGAGGTGCGGTCTCATGCGATTCGTCTACACTCCCGTGATCCCCCCGTTCGGCGGCGCCGGCCAGAACGAAAGCGTCATCGCTCCGCTGATGGATGCGCTCTCGAGCCGCGGTGGCGAGCGGATCGACGCCGGGAGCTTCGGCGATCCCGCGCCCCTCGTGTACGTGATGGCCACCGGCGGCACCGAGCGCACGCTGCTGCAACTCCAGGCCGCACGCCAGGCCGAGCGCCCCGGCGAGCCGGTGATCCTGGTCGCGCACCCAGGCAACAACTCGCTTCCTGCGTCCCTCGAGGTCCTGGCGCGACTCCAACAAGACGAGTTCCCCGGCCGCATCGTGTTCGTCCGCGGACCGGAGGACCACGCGGGTCTCGACACCCTCGATGCCGCGATCGCCGACGTCGCCGTGCGCATGCGGTTGCTCGATACGCGCATCGGCCTGGTGGGCGAGCCGTCGGACTGGCTCGTGGCGAGCTCCCCGGATGCCGACATCGTGCGTGAGGTCTGGGGTCCCACGGTCATCCGCATCCCGATGGAGGAGCTTGAGGCCGCGATCGACGCGGTAGCCGACGAGGATGTGACCGCACGCGTGACGTCGCTCACGGGTGAGGCCACCGGGTGCGCCGAGCCCTCGGAACGCGATCTTGCCGACGTGGCGCGTGTCACCGCCGCCATGCAGGCGCTCGTGGACGCGCACGGGTTCGACGCGGTGTCGCTTCGCTGCTTCGACCTGCTTGTCTCCCGCGAGACGACCGGATGCTTCGCGCTCTCAGAACTCACCGACGCCGGTATCATGGCCGGTTGCGAAGGCGACCTCGTGAGCACTGTCGGCATGCTCTGGGCGTACTTGATGACCGGCGAGCTACCGTGGATGGCCAACCCCTCCGAGCTCGACGAGGCGACCAACACCCTCAAGCTGGCGCACTGCACGATTGCTCGTGGCATGCTCGAGCACTACCGGCTTCGCTCGCACTTCGAGTCAGGCCAGGGCGTGGGCATCCAGGGCGACCTCCCGCTCGGGCCGGTGACACTCCTGCGCATCGGTGGGGCGGCGATGAACGCGCTGTGGCTTGCCGAGGGCGAGATCGTCTCACGCGGCGACGCGGAGAACCTCTGCCGCACTCAGGTGGACATCGAGCTGACGGTGGGAGATGTGAGCGAGCTGCTGCACACGCCACTCGGCAACCACATCGTCCTCATCCGTGGACATCACGCCGAACGCCTCGGCGACTGGTGGGAGACGATGTTGTAGCGGCCGAATCATCCTGGTTTCATCCCCTTTGAGTGTGACGAACATCACAGATGTGGAAATACTCCCTCAGTCACGTCTGCCGAGGGCGGTCGGCGCGTGGCTTCGGTCTATCGGCTGTTCGGGGGAGGGGATCCAGATGTCTCGAATGAAGGTCTTCTGCTATGTCCTGATACTGGCGCTGTGTGTGCCGATGGTAGCGGTCGCCGCCGGTGGCGGTGGCTATCGGGGTGGTGACGGCGCCGTGGTCACCGAGCCAGTACCCGAACCGGAGGCGCCTGTGGATGACGGTGGAGGCGAGGACTCCGATCGTCCGCCATACGCCGGACCGGATGCCACAGAGCCCAAACCAGGGACAGGCAATGAGGAGCCCGGCATCGCCCGCGGTGATCTGTACGGCGACCTCTATGTCGTGGTCCGCAATGCCAATGGAGCGCCGATCGGATACGTGTGGACCTGGGAGTTCGCTGCCGACGGTGAGACGCTCGTACAGCCTCTGAGCTTCGAGGCCGCTGTCGATGGCGGCTTCCCACAGCCGATCGCAGATGCGGCCCTAGTGCCGGCTGACTGGCCATGGTGGGACGGCGACATCCCGCTCGTGCCGACCGACCCTGAGGGCCATGTGCCGGATGCGTACGCGTATCTGACGCAGGAGGTCGAGATCGGGCGCCTGAACGTTGCCAGGGCCGGTGCCGAGGTGCTCGACAATGCGTACGATGAGGCGATAGCGAGCATCAACGGTGCGCTGGCGGTCTCACTCGATCCCGCGGGCCGGGTGCTGCTGACGCTCGCCGACGGGACCGAGAAGACGATCGATTCGCCGCGCGAGAACCTGGCGCTCTATCGTGAGATCATGCGCAACGGGTTTCTGCCGGGGCTCACCCGGACCGACATGGGGCCGCTCGAGCACCTGCGGGTCAAGGGTGACGGGTCGGACGAGATCGACCCGGCCGACCTGTACCGTGCGGCATGCCTGTTCGCGGGGGCTGCGGACAAGTTCGGCGACATCACGCTCGACATGGTCATCTACGTCAACAACTTCCTCGGCATCAACGATCCGGTAGCGGGGGCGTACTTCGACTTCCGCGGATACACGTACAACCGTGGTCCGGCGTACGCTGGCGTGGAGCCCGAGCTGCTGGATGACCCGGTCTACATCGATGGCCGGCTCTACTTCGGCCTGCGCAACCGCAGCATCATGGCCGAGGTGTTCGGCGGACAGGACTACCCGGTCGAGAGTGACGTGGTCGTCCCTGGCGCTCGTGAGTTCACGAAGGCCTCCGACGACTCGGTCCATACAATCTGGTTCATCCACAACTGGGCGGTGCCGGAGTACACGCTGCCCGAGTAAGAGGGGCGACAGGCCGCGAGCGAATCACGGAGACGGGCTTTGCGTGCGGAGTCACTCCGCAGCGCGGGGAGGCCGTATGTGGCGCGCATGAGCGCCACATACGGCCGAGGGTCCCGCGCGAGGACTATGTAGTATGCGAAGCCCGTCCCGTTCTCGCTTAGTACGCCTCGAGGATCTTCGAGATGTCCCTCGGAGCCTCGGCGTGCTTCCACATCGGGCGGTCGAGCTGCGGCAGGCCGTCCTGGTAGGTGAACGAGTCGGCTTCCCGGTAGAACACGCCGATGGGGATCTTGCACTCGTCGGGGGCGCACGTGAGTTCGTGGAACGTCGACATGGACTTCTCGAAGGCCATGGTCCTGTCCGTGGGGTCGTAGCCCTCGAGTTCCTCGAGCTTGTAGACACGGTCGCGGAACCATTTGAAGGTGTTGACCTTGTTCCACGTCACGCACGGCTGATAGACGTCCACGAGCGCAAAGCCGTGGTGGTCAAGCGCCTGCCGGTAGAGCGACTTCAGGTGCTCAACGTCACCGGCGAATCCACGGGCCACAAAGGTGGCGCCCTGCGCGACCGCAACACCCACGGGGTTCACCGGCTCTTCGACAACGCCGCCCGGCGTGCTCGGCGTCTGCATGAACTGGTCGGAGGTGGGGGACGCCTGACCGGTGGTGAGGCCGTAGATCTGGTTGTTGTGGTAGATGGCGAGCATGTCGATGTTGCGGCGGACCGAGTGGATGAAGTGGTTGCCGCCGATGCCGTAGCCGTCACCATCGCCCATGTTCACGATGACCTTGAGGTCAGGGTTGGAGAGCGCGATGCCCGTGGCAAGTGGTAGCGCGCGGCCGTGGAGGCCATGGAAGCCCTGCGCACGGTAGAAGTCGGCACCGTTGCCGTGGCAGCCGATACCCCAGACCATCGCGTAGTCCTCGAAGCGCATCCCGCTCTCGGCGAGCACCTCGGCGAGCGCCTTCTGCATGTTGTAGTTGCCGCACCCGGGGCACCACGTGGGATCCATCGCGCCGGTGATCTCGGAGACGTCAGGCATTCTCGGCCACCTCCTTCAGCTTGGCGTAGATCATCTCGGGGGAGAACGGCCGCCCATCGTAACGGTGGAGCGTGTCGTCGACGTCGCGCAAACACTGCTCGCGAACGAGTCCCTGCAGCTGGCCGGTGTAGTTGCCCTCGATGATCACGCTCTTCTTCGCCGCGCCGAGGAACGCTGAGACTTCGTCGGCCGGGAACGGCCACACCGTGACCACCTGCATCACGGCCACATTCACACCGTCGGGCTCGAGCCAACGCATCGCCTCGAGCACCGGACCCTTGGTGGTGCCGAAGCAGAGCACGGCCACGTCGGCCTCGGCCACCGGGGCGCCAAAGGTCGCGGGCGGCGGCACGAGCGTGCGGGCGAGTTCGAGCTTGCGCATCCGCTTCTCGTTCTGCGCGGCACGCATGTCCGCGGGTTCGCCGGCCGAGCCGTACCCGTACTCATCGTGCTCGTAGGAGTTGCCGAGCTGGATCGCGCCGGTCACTCCGGGCAACACGCGCGTCGACACACCATCATCCGTAAGCTTGTACCTGAGGTACCGTCCGGCCTCATCTACAGCCTCAGGGTGCTCGATCACATCGCCTTCGGTCACGAGCTTTCCACGGTCGATCGTCACCGCATCGAGGTCGAACATCGGCACCGACTGCCGGTTGTCCGAGAGGTAGCTGTCGCCGAGGATGATCACCGGCGTCTGCAGCTGGTCGGCGAGGTTGAACGCCTTCCAGGTGAGCTCGAAAGCGTCCGAGCGGTCGCCAGGGGCGAGGACCACGCGAGGGAACTCACCCTGCGACGCGTGGATGACGTAGCGCAGGTCGCTCTGCTCGGTCCAGGTGGGGAGTCCCGTTGCGGGGCCGGGTCGTGTCAGCACGCCTACCACCACGGCGCTCTCGCTCACGCCCGCCATGCCGAACGCCTCGACCATGAGCGCGAACCCGCCGCCCGCGCTCGCGCACATCGCGCGCGTGCCGGTGAACGCGGCGCCCACGACCATGTTCATCGCGGCGATCTCGTCCTCGGTGTGCTTGACCACCACGCCGGCCTCGCGCTCGTGCGCGGCCATGAAGTGCAGGATGGAGGAGGCGGGGGTCATCGGGTATGCGGCGTAGAGGCCGATCCCGGCCGCGAGCGCTCCCAGGCCGACGGCCTCATTCCCGTCCACAAGCAGGCGCTTCGGCTGCCCGGGGAGCGGCTCGACGGCCATCCAGAAATCGCCCGCGAGCTTGGTGACGTAGCCGTAGCCCACCGAGGCTGCGGCGGCATTCTGCTCGGCGATCTCGGGCTTCTTGTGCGCGAACTGCTCGCGCAGAGAATCAACCAGGAACATGAGCGGGAAGTGCACGAGGCCGAGAGCGGCGCCGAGGGCGACCGTGTTGGCCATGATCGGGCCGCCGGCCTCCTTGGCGAACTTGCCGAGCGGCACCGGTACCGGGCGGACGCGAGCGTGGGGCAGCCACCCCTCGGTGGAGGTGACCTCAGGGTCGAAGATGACGGCGCCGCCGTCGATCACCTCGTCGAGGTGTGCATCCACGGTCTGCCGGTCGAGCGCGATCAGTACGTCGACAGTCTCGACGTGACTCGAGATGGGCCTCGGGCTGACCCTGAGGGTGTAGGTGTTGTGACCGCCCCGGATCAGTGACGGGTACTCGGTGAGGTCGAACACCTCGAGGCCGGCCGCCACGAACGATCGCGCGAGCGTCTGTCCGGCCGCCTTGATGCCGAGTCCTGCGGCGCCGCCGATCTTGATACGCAGCTCGCTGCCCTTGGGAGGAAGTGGCACAGAGAACGCCTCCTTCACGATGGTTGCGGGTACGGTATCCTTTGTACCCCTGCCGGTGCGATCGCATCCCTCGGAACGCGCCACCGGCATGGGCGGCGTGCGTGCGACGCCTGTCGCGAGTATCGCACACCGGACAGCCGAGAGGAGACGGTATGGCGCTGGGCGAGTCGATAACCGTGCTCGTGGGTGTGACCGGCGGGATCGCTGCGTACAAGAGCTGCGAGCTCGTGCGCGCGCTCATCAAGCGCGGCTATCGCGTGAAGGTCGTTATGACGCAGGCCGCCACCGAGTTCGTCACGCCGCTGACGTTCCGCACCCTCACCAACGAGCCTGTGGCGGTGTCGTTGTGGGAGGACGACCCCTCCGCCCCGGTGCACCATATCTCCCTTGCCGAGGAAGCCGACGTCTTCGTGATCGCGCCATGCACGGCCAACGTCATCGCGAAGATGGCGCACGGCCGCGCTGACGACCTGCTCACCACGAGCGCGCTCGCCACCGAGGCGCCGATTGTGGTGGCGCCGGCCATGAACGTGCACATGTGGCGTGACGAGGTCACGCAGGCGAATGTTGCTGCGCTCAAGGCGCGGGGCGTCACCTTCGTGGAGCCGGAGTCCGGCGAGCTTGCGTGCGGCGATGTGGGTGAGGGTAGACTCGCGCAGGTGGAAGATATCGTGGCGGCTGTCATCGCCGAGGCCGAACGCTCCCGTGACCTGCAAGGCCGCGCGGTACTCGTGACCGCGGGCGGCACACAGGAGCCGATCGACCCCGTGCGCTACATCGGCAATCGCTCTTCGGGCAAGACCGGGTTCGCGATCGCCGCGGAGGCCGCGCGGCGTGGAGCGCGGGTCACGCTGGTGACGGGGCCCACGCACCTGGCCGACCCCTTCTGTGTGGAGGTCGTGCGGGTGCGCACGGCACTGGAGATGCACGCCGCGGTGATGGAACGTGCCGAATCGGCCGATGCGGTCGTCGCCTCGGCGGCGGTGGCAGACTTCCGTCCCGCTGAGGCGGTCAACTGCAAGATCAAGAAGGACGCGATGCCCGAGGCGATCACGCTCGTGCGCAATCCCGATATCCTCGCGGAGCTCGGGGAGCGCGACTTCGGCGGCGTACGTATCGGCTTTGCGGCCGAGACTTCCGACGTGGAGCGGCACGCGCGTGAGAAGCTCGAGCGCAAGCGGTGCCACATGGTGGTGGCCAACGACGTGAGCGATCCCGCGCTCGGATTCGGCACCGAGGTGAACCGCGTGTTGTTCGTGACGCCGGAAGGTGTGGACGACACCGGCATCTTGCACAAGCGCTCCATCGCGCGCGAGCTCTGCGACAGGCTGGCCGCGATGCTTGGCGGTGAGCGGGAGCGGTGACGGGAGCCGGGCCCTACATCGACGACCTTGCGGCGTTCGTGGTGGCGCTGGGCGTGGGCGGGTTGCTCGTGGTGCACGGGTGGCTGACAGGCGCGCGCAAACGGACGATACTTTCGCGCCTGTTCGGTGTGGTGTACGCCGCGTGGGTGGTCTCGATGACGCTGCTGCCCTTCGCACCGGGTCCATTCGGGTCGGGGGCCGGACTCGACGCGTACTGGCGCGACTCGGTCAATCTCGTTCCCGGCGAGACCATCGAGCTATATCTCACGAGCGATCTTGGTCCGGTGGCGTGGCAGAACCTGTTCGGAAACCTGCTGTTGCTTGTTCCGCTGGGGGCGCTCGGTCCTGTGGCGTGGCGCAAGCTCCACTCCTGGAAGCGGATCATCGGTGCGGGACTGAGCATCTCCGTGTCGATCGAACTGCTGCAGTTCGCAAAGCGCTTCTTCGACATGACCGGTATGACGCGCTCGGTGGACATCGACGATGTCATCCTGAACACCGCGGGCGCCGCGCTCGGCTACATCGCGTTCCTGGTCGTACGGGGAGTCGGGCGGCTGTTCGGCAGGGCCGCCGCCCGCCGCGACTGAGCCTGGCGGGCTCGCACCTCCCGGTCGTGGATTCCGTGTGGATTCTCGCAGTCCAGCGCAGCGCCGACGCGCGATGGCATCACACTTGCGTACCTGTGACGACCGCCCGGGGCGCGTTGTGCCCCTGCGGTGACCTGTTCCCGTACGCAGGAGGCGTATGAGTATCGCGCGAAAGGCCCTATCCGTCCGCCCGTTCACCGCGCTCGTCTGCGCACTCACGGCGCTCGTGCTGCCCGCCACCGCGGCGGCCGCGCCAGTCGAGCCGGCTCCCCGCAGCGCCATCGTGTCCGTTCAGGAGCTGACCGCCGAGGTCACCCGCACCGCAATGGTTGAAGCCCGCCTGAAGCGTGCCACCGCCTGGAATGAAGCGCGGCTGACGGTTCTGCGTGAGCGCCAGGACGCAACCGGGGATCTCACGCTCCGGGCCGCGATCACGACCGAGATCATGGCGCTCGCTGACGAACAGCGCGCACGTGCAGCCGATCTCAGGGACGCCTCATCGGCAGCCACGGCCGCATGGGTTGCGTACGCCGCGACCGAAGAGGCCCGGGCGGCGCGGGAGCGCGCTGAGCGCATCGCCGAACACGGTCTGTTCCCGGTGGCGGGGGAGAACACCTTCGTCGACAGCTGGGGTGCGCCGCGGTCCGGAGGCCGCAGGCACAAGGGTACGGACATCATGGCTGCCACGGGCACACCGCTGGTGGCGGTGAAGGACGGCGTGGTGACCTCCAGGTCGAGCGGCCTTGGCGGCCTCACGATCTGGCTGGAGACGTCTGACGGCGTGCGGTACTACTACGCGCATCTGGACGAAGTGTTCGTGGCAAGCGGCGAGGTGCGTGCCGGTGACGTGATCGGTACGGTCGGGAGCACGGGGAATGCGAGCGCCAGTGCGCCGCACCTGCACTTTGAGATCCACGACCCATCCGCGGAGAATCCCTACCAGACGCTGCTGCGAATGGCGAGGTAGCAGGCGAGCCGCCGAATCTGATGCTTGAAGCAACGGCGCGCGACACGTACTATGATGCTCGCTGCCGGAAGGCGGCATGAACGGGCTGTGGCGCAGCTTGGTAGCGCACTTGACTGGGGGTCAAGGGGTCGCAGGTTCAAATCCTGTCAGCCCGACCAGCAAAACCCCAGGTGAGGGGCGGTGTTTCCGAAAGGGAGCGCCGCCCTTCCCGCGTCTCAATGTGTCTTTGGCTGCCGTTGTGCCTACCATCTGACTCAGTCACCGGCATTCACCCCCGCCGCAGCCGACGAGCGTCATGAGTCCGTCGGCCACGCGACGTACGGTGTCCATCCGCAGCCGGTAGTACACCCAGGAGCCTCTCTTCTCGCCCGATACCAGTCCTGCATCGGTGAGCGCCTTCATGTGGTGGGATACCGTGGGGGCGGTGAGACCCAGTCGCTCGGCGAATACGCAGGCGCACGCCTCGTCGGGCGAGCAGCACCTCGAATCGCCTTCCCCGGCTCCAGCGGCCAGCAGTGCAAGGATCTCGCGTCTCGGCTTTGACGACAGCGCCTTGAAGATCAGGTCGGTCTGCTCGCCCTGGGCGAGCAGGTCCGTCCGAGATCCGGTAGCACCGTGTTCGGCGGCTGTGCTCACTCGTGCCTCCTTGACACTTGGATGGACATCGAAATAGTATCGGCTTCCGATGAGTTAGACAATGGTCGAAATGCCGTTGTGTTGAGAAGGGGGCACGTCCATGTTCGATGAGACTGAGATCAAGGAAGCCGTCAGGGATCGCTACGCCGGCCACGCACAGAACGCCACGAGTTGCTGCTCGTCGTCGGTGAAGCCGACGAGCGAAGCGTCATGCTGCGGCGCTGGTGCGCCGAGCATCAGCGAGCAGCTGGGCTACGACCCGGCGGATCTCGCGGGCATCCCCGAGGGCGCAGACCTCGGGCTTGGCTGCGGCAATCCGCTCGCGATGCTCGAGCTCAAGGAAGGCGAGACCGTCGTGGATCTCGGGAGCGGTGGTGGCATCGACTGCTTCCTCGCCGCGAAGAGGGTAGGGCCGACCGGTCATGTGATCGGAGTGGACATGACCCCCGAGATGCTTGCGAGAGCACGTCGCAATGCTGCACAGGGGGGTTTTGGCAACGTGGAGTTCCGCCTTGGTGAGATCGAGCACTTGCCGGTCGAGGACGGGTCTGTGGACGCGATCATCAGCAACTGTGTCGTCAACCTCGTCCCTGACAAGCGTCAGGTGTTTGCCGACGCCTTTCGCGTGCTGCGCTCCGGGGGGCGGATGTCGCTGTCGGACATCGTCACGCTCGGTGAGATCCCGCTGCGGATACGCGAGTCCGCTGAGGCGTACGTATCCTGTCTGTCCGGAGCGATCCTCCGTGAGGACTACGTGGCCCTGATGAGTGAAGTGGGCTTCACGGACATCGAGGTGACGGAGTCGCGTTCGTTTGGGCTTGACGACGTCGTCTCCGAGGACCTGGTCGCCGAGTTCGCGCGGCAGAGCGGCGCGACGATTGACGAGTTGCGGGCGGCAGCCGCGATGTTCCAGAGCGTCAGGGTCCGGGCGGTCAAGCCTTAGGCTCGTTTGAGCGCCGCGAGTGGGGTTCTTCCGCATACTGGATGCGCACTACACCTTCGGCTCCACGAACTTCAACAGACAGCTCACCCGGCCGGCGTACTACGACCCGGTCGATGCCGAGGGCGAGTATCGGATCACGGTCACAGCGAATGATGGCTGCAGCGCCGGCCGAGTCGATGTTGTTCGCAGCGCGTCGCGGACGATCACGTCGCGTACTCCTCGATGGTTGCGCGAATCACCGGTGCGGTATGCGGCGGGACCTTCAGCGTCGGCCTGAGCAGCAGCATGGCGATGCCGATGACGAGCAGGACCGACGCCTCATGGACGAGCATGCCGATGGACATGGTCACGCCGCCGAAGAGCACGCCGGCCAGAAGCGCCGCTACGGTGAGCAGCGCGATCCCGATGTTCACTCGCATCGTTCGCACCGTCCGTTGCGCGAGCCCTAGCGCGTAGGGGAGGCGCGGCAGGTCGTCCGCCATGAGTGCGATGTCGGCCGTCTCGATGGCGGCGGGGGAACCCGCAGCGCCCATGGCAACGCCGATATCGGCCTGCGCCAGCGCGGGCGTGTCGTTGACGCCGTCTCCCACCATGGCCACCGTGTATCCCTCGGCCTGCAGGTTCTTCACGATCGTCAGCTTCTCCTCCGGCATCAGCTCGGCGTGGACGACATCCACTCCGAGCTGCGCCGCCACGTTCTCTGCGACCAGCCGTGCGTCGCCAGTAGCCATCACGACTTTCACGCCCCGCGCGTGGAGTGCCCTGATTGCCGAGAGGGCGTCGTCGCGGATCGTGTCAGCGACCGCCAGGATGCCTATCGCAACGCCATCGATGCCGACGTACATCGCGGTCTTACCGCGCTCGTTGAAGTCGACGACGCGGGCGTCATCCGGCTGCACGTCGAGCAGGTCGGCCGAGCCGACAGTCACGGTGTGTCCGTCCACCTGAGTGCGGATGCCCTTGCCCGCGATGGGCTCGGCCTTCTCCGCCATCGGCGTGTCCAGACCGCGGTCGCGGGCCCCCCGGATGATCGCCTCGGCAAGAGGATGCTCCGAGGCGGTCTCAGCACGTGCGGCGAGTGCGAGTACATCGTCCTCAGAGTAGGAGGGGTCGAGCACCACCACATCGGTCAACGACGGGCGTCCGTTGGTGAGCGTCCCGGTCTTGTCCACCACGATGGCGTCCACCATCGCGGAGGTCTCCAGATACTCGCCGCCCTTGATCAGCACGCCGTCGCGCGCAGAGCGCCCGATACCGGCAACGATCGAGACCGGGATGGAGATCACCAGCGCGCCCGGGCAACTGATAACGAGCAGCGTCAGCGCGAGTTCGATGTCGCGACTGATCAGTCCGACGACCACGGACGCAAGGATGACGCCGGGGGTATACCACTGCGAGAACTTCTCGAGGAACGTCTGGGTCTTGGCCTTGTCGTCTTGCGCCTCTTCAACACGGTGGATGATCTTGGCCAGCGTGGTATCGGCGCCGATGTTGACGGCTTCGATCTGGAGTACGCCTGAGCGCAACCACGTGCCCGCGAAGGTCTCTGAGCCCTCGGCCTTCTCGGCGGGGACAGACTCGCCCGTTATGGTGGCTTCGTCTACACCGCCGTGGCCGCTCACGACGCGGCCGTCGACCGGAACCTGTTCGCCGTTGCGCACCAGGATGATGTCACCGGGTGAGAGTTCCCACACTTCCACGATGACAGGGTCGCCATCGCGCATGACGGTTGCAGTCTCGGGCGCCGCATCAACAAGGTCGGAAAGGGCCTTGCGCGTCTTGTTGAGCGTCGCCTTCTCCAGACCCTTGCCGAGGGCGAACAAGAACGTGACCGCGGCAGACTCCCAGTAGTTGTGGATGAACAGCGCGCCCACCGCAGCGACGGTGACGAGCAGGTCGATCGACACGTTCCGCACGCGGAGCGCCTGCACGGCGGTCATGGCGACCCGGTAGCCGGCGACCAGGGCCGCGCTGACCATGAGCCACTCCCATCCTGTGATCCAGGACAGGGCGATCAGCAGGCCGGAGACGACGACTATGCCCCAGTCCTTCCATGCTCGTCCCATGTGATCACTCCTTACCAGTAGAGGGGCCCCGGGCTGGATACACATGCTCGGGGCCCCGCCGGACATCCGTGCCACTAGATTGCGGACGGTTTAGCCGCGTAGCCCATCTCCCGTACGGCTGTCACGAGATCGACAACCGATACCTTTGCGGCATCGTGCTTCACGAGGATCCTGCCCGATGCGAACTTCACCTCGGCCGAAACGACGCCCTCGAGGCTGCCGAGCTTCGACTCGATCTTGGTGATGCATGAAGGGCATGTGAGCTCATCTGAGCGAAGCACTGTCTCCTTCAGGGCGGTGGACTCGGTCATGACTGACTCCTTTCAGCGGGGGAAACTGACTGTGCGTGAACGCAGCCGGGTTGGCTGGTGTGCGCGTCGTGATGCCCATCGGGGTCGTCGGGTCCGCAGCACTTACGCCCGCGACCCGGCTTGTGCAGTGCCTCGAGTAACGCCTCGAGCCCAACAAGCAGGGCGTCCGCTTCGTCGGGTGTCATGTCGTCGAGGACTCCCCCGAGCGCGACGGCGGACTCACGCTGCACATCCTCGTATACCGTGCGCCCCGCTTCGGTCGGCTGCACCAGGACGGTTCGTCTATCCGACGGATCGTCGCACCGTTCAAGCAGCCCTCTGGCGACGAGCTCGTTGACGGTCCTCGTGGCGAGGGGACGGGGGAGGTCGAGCACGCTGGCAAGATCAGACATCCGAAGCCGCCCGCGCTGCATGAGCGTGGATAGCACGGCCATGCGTGAGTTCGACAGTGAGAATGAGCGGCCAGACTCGGTCGAGAGGGCACCAAGATGCGATGTCGCATGCTGGAGCAGCGGCATCAGGTGGGAAAGGCGTTCCGAACGGTGCGACATCACGTGCTCCTTGATTATCAGATGGAAATCATTATCATGTGATAAGTAAAGGTCATGTATGGGCTCCTGTCAAGCAGCGACCGTCTTGACCAGAATCAAGGAGCGCTTCCGATCGTTCGGACTATGGTTCCATGCAGGGCCGCTCCGACTGTTTGAAAGGTGGTGCCGGCATGATCGTCCAGCTCGTGGGTTCATCGAACTGCCCTAGCTGTCGTGAGCTCGAGTCCTCGGTACGGCAGGTGGTGTCCGAGCGCGGTGTCGCTGCGGAGATCCAGAAGGTGACCGACCCAGCTGGGATCATTGCGTGCGGAGTGATGGCGCTGCCTGGACTGGTCATCGATGGTCGGGTCGCGATGTCCGGCAGGGTGCCATCGCTCGCGGAGTTGGGGAGGGTCTTCGATGCAGCCGGCGCATAAGCGGAACGTCCTCATCCTGCTCGTTGTCGCGGCGGCGTTCGCCGCGCTGATCGTCGTGAAGATCGGGGCGTCGTCCTCGCCAGCGGCCGGACGAGCCGCCGAATCACCGGGCGTCAGTGCGGAAGCGGTGGAGCCGGTGGATCCGGTCGCCGCGTATCAGGCCGCACTCGATACCGGCAGACCGATCTTCCTGAACTTCGGCCTGTCGTACTGTGCGAACTGCGCGGAGATGGAGCGATCCGTCCAGGAAGTCATGCCCGACTACAAGGACAAGGTCGTCTACCTGCACGTGATGACCGATGAGCCTGCCGGTCAGGCGCTGGCGCGACGGTTCTCGTTCCAGTTCGTACCCACGTCGTACTTCATCGGTCCAGGCGGCGAGATCGCTGACTCGTATACGGGCAAGCTGGACGCCGCCGGTGTGCGGATGTACCTCGACGCACTGGTGACGGGGAGATGAGTATGGACGGACTCGCCTACCAGCTCGCGCAGGGAGCAGTGACCGGGCCGGCCGCGTTCGGGATCGCGCTTCTCGGTGGTCTGGTGGCAGGCTTCGGTCCCTGTGTGCTGCCGATGCTGCCAGCTGTCTTCGGCTACGTGACCGGCACCGTGGGGGCGCAGGATGCGGGCGGTTCACGTGGTGGGGCCTACGCGCGATCCCTCTCCTTGGCGGCGGTGTTCGTGCTCGGCATGAGCCTGCTGTTCGCTGCGATAGGCGCGGCTGCCGGTGCGCTGGGTCGGGCCGTCCTTGTCGCCTCGTGGGCGTACTACGTGGTAGCTGCGATATGCCTGCTTCTGGGACTCCACATGCTCGGCGTCATCAGGTTGCGTTTCGACGCTGCCAATCGCCTCATCCCGGTCATGCGGCCCGCGCGGCGCGGTTACCTCGGCGCACTGGCGTTCGGGATGCTGTTCGGTCTGGTCGCCTCACCGTGTTCGACGCCGATCCTTGCCGCGATCGGGACGATCGCGGCCGCCCGGGGTTCCGCCATCGAAGGCGCGGCGCTTCTGTTCGTGTTCGGTGTCGGCAAGGGAGCCCCTCTGGTGCTCCTCGGGCTCGCGTCCGGGTCGCTCGCTGTGATGGGCACGTTCTCCCGCGCCACAGGTACGCTGACGAAGATCGGCGGGGTCGGACTTCTACTGGCTGCCGGGTATCTGGTATGGCTGGCCTGAGGGTGCGGTGTCTCACGGCCGCGCCTAGTCCGGCGCTGTCTCGCCTCTACCCTTCGGCACCGTCAAGGTGATCGACACGATCGCGATGATGACCATGAGCAGGTTGAACGCCAGCGCGATCACGGCGGCACGTCGAAGGGCGACGTTGTCCGTGCGCCCATAGTTCACCAGGACGTCACCCAGGAACACCGTCGCCTCGGTCGACCCACGGAACGCCGTGAACAGCGCCAGTGACACGGCGGCGCCGATCGCCCCGCCAAGAGACGACGCCATCTTGTAGATTCCGGCGCCGGATCCGGCCTGGTTGGCCGGCAGGTTCGCCAGGGCGGCATCCGTGGACGGAGTGGCGTAGAAAGCCAGGCCGAGTCCGAACAGCACATATGCGACGATCGCCAGGATCTTGTACTGGCTCACCAGCAGGTTCGTGGGCATCAGCAGGATGCAAGCGAGTCCCACGATCAGGCAGGCCCAGATCATCGGTTTGCGCGGACCGAACCGCTGCAGCAGATTCTCGCCGATTCGGATGAACGCGATGATCGTGATCCCGTAGCCGAGTGTCAGGAGACCTGCCTGAGACGCCGTCATGAGTTCGCCGGTCTCAGGGTCATGACCCGCGAGCTGGAAGAGCTGCTGGGTCACGATCAGCAGACCGATCGTGCCATTGAGCAGGAAGTTCGAGACGGTCGCTCCGGTGAACATCTTGTTGCGGAACAGTTTGAAGTCGACGAAGGGGCTCGCGACCCTGCGCTCGATCCTGACGAAGACGGACAGGCCGATGATGGCGATCGCGGCCAGTCCAATGGTGACCCCGGAGGTCCAGCCGATCTTGCTCCCAAAGATGAGGACGATCATCAGCGAGACCATCGACACTATGAAGACGATGACGCCGGGCGCATCGAACTTGTGTACCTTGCCCGTCGCCTCGGCCTTGCTCTCAGGCGTGCCCCTGATCATCAAGAACGAGATGATCGAGATCAGTATCGAGATCATGAAGATCGCGCGCCATGAGACGAGCGTGGCCATGTAGCCGCCGAAGATCGCCGCCAGCCCCGAGCCGCCCCACGATCCGATCGACCACATCGAGACCGCTCGCTGGCGTGCCGCTCCGTCCCAGTACGTCTTCACCAGCGCCATGGTGATGGCATGATGCACGCCGCAGACAGTCCCTGTATGGCGCGGCCGCCGAGCAGCAAAGGAAGTGCGGCCGACCCCGATGCGAGCACGATCATCAGCGAGCCGATCATGCCGAGCACATTGCCGGTCAGCGCGATCTTGACGCGGCCTACGCGATCGGCCAGACCGCCCATGACGACGATGAAGATGCCCGAGAACAGTGCGGTGATGGAGACAGCGAGGTTCATGGCGTTGATGTCCATGAACGGTTTCGACGGATTCGAGTGGATGTCGTTCAGGATGGACGGGGCGACAGTGCCGGTGGTGCCTGCGAACAACCAGAACGTCACGACGCCGAGGACGATTCCCCAGAGGAGCTTCTCGGTACCACGGTATGCGGGTGTGACGACCGTCGGGTCTGTGCTACTCATGGTGGCTGGCCTCTCTCCCAAGGTAGGCCATGGCCGCGACGACCACGGCCTCGGTTCCCGTACGCAAGGTGGGCTGGATGGATGGAGCGAACCCGGGATTGTGGATCGGGTAGTCGCAGGTTCCTGGAACCACGCCCCCAAGACCCCAGTACGTGTAGGGGGTGCCGAACGCATCAGTGATGATGCTGAAGTCCTCGCTGGCCGGCACGCGACCCAGATGGTGCACCCGATCATCGCCGAAGTAGGTCTGGAACGCCGTCGTGACCGCTTCTGTGACTTCAGACGAATTCGAGGTGAGCGGATACTGGTCGTAGTACTCGAAATCCGGATCCCTGGGCGAGCGGGCGGCCATACATTCGGCACGGACGATGCGTTCGATCGCCTCAACGATCGCGTGCCGGACTGCGGTGTCGTAGGTGCGCACGTTGAGCAGCAGGACCGCGCTATCGGGAATCACATTGCTTCTCGACCCTGCTTGCAGGCTGCCGATCGTGACGACACCGAACTCCCCGGGGGCGATCTCGCGAGAGACGATGGTCTGCAGCCGTATGACGATCGCTGCTGCAAGCACAACGGGGTCGACGCCCAGGTGCGGCATCGAGCCGTGGCACCCCGTGCCGTACACGGTGATCCTGATGGAGTCGCCGGCCGAGAGTACCGGCCCGGCGGCCGTTGCCACGTGCCCGGCCGGCGGTGACGTGAGCACGTGTTGCGCCATCGCCACATCAGGCCTCGGGACCCTGTGTGTCAGTCCGTCTTCGACCATGGACCTGGCGCCCTGGGCGGTCTCCTCACCTGGCTCGAACAGTGCGATGTACGTGCCGCTCCAGGCGTCTCGCGATCGGGCGAGCAACTCGGCGGCCGCGAGTCCGCAGGTGACGTGCGCGTCGTGCGCGTAGGCGTGCATCACGCCTACGGTGCTCCCGGCGGCATCTGTCACCGTCTTCGTGGACGCATATGGCAGTCCGGTCGCTTCGGTCACGGGCATGGCGTCCATGTCAGCGCGGAACAAGACCGTCATGCCCGGTCCATTGACAAGCACGCCGACCACGCCGCCGCCGATCAGCTGGACCTCGTAGCCGAACTCTTCGAGGCGCCGTGCGATCTCCGCCGACGTCTCGTGCTCCTGCATCGAGAGCTCCGGGTTCTGGTGCAGGTGCATGTAGAGGGCCTCGTGCCGTGCAGTGGTCTGTTCGTCGAGACCGGAGAGCACGGCTTGCGCAGATGTCATCCCGGATCCCTCCTTCGGTGTCGCCGATGAAGTCGCAACACACATTCGCAATGAGACAGCGTTCCCAGGACGCCCGGATTCGCAACACATGGCAGGCAAAATGACGCGTACCCACGGCATCCCGTCGGGTGTCATGGGAGGCGGTGCATGACCGGGGCGCCGGGGGTACATTCCCCCTGAGTCAAGACGTGTGAGCCGCGGGTCAGCGAGACGTGCAGAGGGATCTCGCGCACATGGTGGATCGATCGGAGGTAGTTGCGATGCGTGCGACCGAGGACCTGAGGTCCGAGCACAGGGGTGTGGTTCGGATGCTTCGCATCATGGATCGCATCGCCGGCTCGATCGACCGTGGTGGAGCGCCCGATGCCGCGGATCTCGCGCGGATCGTGGACTTCCTGAGGATCTTCGTGGATACCTGCCACCACTCCAAGGAGGAAGAGCTCCTGTTCCCTGCGCTACGTGCCGAAGGGGTCTCGTCGGCCGATGAGGTCATCGTCGGCCTACTCGACGATCACGTGCGTGGGCGCGAGGCAGTTGCGCGCCTCGATGCGTTGGTGCCGGAGATCCGGCGCGGTGATCGATCCGCGGTGGACGAGCTCCCCCGGGTGCTCACCGCGTACACCGCTCTGCTGTACGACCACATCGTTCGCGAGGAGGCGGACTGTTTCACGGTCGCCGACCGCGAGCTGCCCGATGATGTACAGCGCGGACTCCAGGCCGGCTACGACCTGATCGAGCGTGAGGTCGTGGGTGGCGGCGTGCACGAGACGCTCCACGCGCTGCTCGACGAACTCGAGGCCAAGACGGCTTGAGTGCTGGCGGGAACCCGCTACTTCTTCGGCGGGAGCGGCACAAGCACTGATGTCCGCGCCTTGTATGCCTCGTAGTCGGCCTGGCCGCCCCAGGTCTTGTCCGCGTGGTTCTCCAGCAGCGGCACGCCGCTCACCCGCGTGATGAGCAGGAACACGAACACCGGTGAGATGAGCGTGACGAGCTGCCATCCGACGAGGGCGGGGAGCGCGATGAGTGCGACTCCGAACCACAGTGTGATCTCGCCGAAGTAGTTCGGGTGGCGCGACCACGACCAGAGTCCCGTGTTGATGAAACGGCCCTTGTTGGCGGGTTCGGCGCGGAAACGGCTCTTCTGGAGGTCGGCGGTCACTTCGATCCCGAAGCCGAGCATCCAGACGAGCAGCCCCACGATGGTGAGCGCGTCGAACGGAGCGCGCGTGGCCGAGGTGATCGCGGCCCACGCCGCACCAGCCGTGAGCGTGACCCACAGACCCTGGATGACCCACACGTTCAGGAACCGGGCGAGCGAGGGTTTCAGGTCATCGAAGCGGCTGTCCTTGCCGCTCTTGCGGACTCGGCGGAACAGGAACGTGCCGAGGCGAGCCGCCCAGACCATCACCAGTCCGACCAGAAGCGCCGAGCGGGCATCGAGCGGCCAGGCAAGCGCCATGGCGAGTACGGTCATCGAGATGTAGGTGAGGCTCCCCGTGAGGTCGTAGTAGTGCTCCGTCTGCGCGATGAACGAGGGGACGAACACGGCGATCTGGATGAGGAACGCGATCGCCACGATCAGGGCGAAGACCGGCAGGTCGCCCACTGTAGCGGTCCCCTGCGAGCCGGCCCACGCGATGCCGGCGCCGAGCAGTAGCACGACGGCGGTGATACCGAACTTGGAGGCGTCTTTCATTGGGCGATCCTTCCGGTCCGGTGCGGGCCCCGTCCTCTGGAATTACTTCCATCATCGAGATATTATCGCATGCATGAGCGTACCTACCAGCACATACCCGGATGTGAGCGCGCGTCTCACGCGTGGCGCGACGGATCGGGCCGAGATCATCGATCTTCTCTGCGCGTATGTGAGCGAAGCGCTTCGCTCTACCGAGCAGTGGGCATCGGCGCAGGGGATCCATACCACGGATGCCCGTGCGATGGCCGCGCTCGGTCAGGCCCAGAGGACCGGTGCGGCCATGACCGCCGGGGAGCTCGCCGCCGCCATAGGCCTCAGCTCTTCCGCTACATCCGCACTGATCTCCCGGCTCGAGCACGCTGGCCACATCGAGCGCAGCCGCGACCCGGAAGACCGGCGACGTGTGATCCTCACACCCACACCCTCGGCGGTCCTCAGCGCTATCGCGTACTTCCAGCCGATGGGCGACGCGGTGACCGCCGCGCTTTCCGGGTATGACACTACGGATACCGCCGTGATCGCGGGCTTTCTTGAGCGTCTCGTGAGCTCCATGGGCACGGCGCCACCCCCATAAGGGTCCCCCGGTATCCGCCGGGTCAGTGCACCACGACGAGAGGGGTCTACATGGCAACGGACGACTCGAGGTTCAAACGGCTCAGGGTCTACAACGTGGTGATGGGGCTGTTCCACCTGCTGCAAGGGGCTGCCATCGTGGCGCTCCGCGAGCCCTACGACATCCAGGTGACGGCCTCCTGGCTGAACCAACGCCCCGGACCCCTCGTGTACGCTGATCCTCAGCCGTACTTCACGTTCGATCTCGGCCTGGGTGTAGCGCTCTTCCTGTTCTTCTCGGCGGCAGCCCACTTCATCATCGCCGGACCCGCGTACGCGAAGTACGTCGAAGGTCTGAAGAAGGGCCACAACTACTACCGCTGGATGGAGTACGCGTTCAGCTCCTCGCTGATGGTGGTCTTGATCGCCGCGCTGGTCTCCATCACCGACATCGCTGCGCTCATCGGCATCTTCGGCGCGAACATGTCGATGATCCTGTTCGGCTGGCTGATGGAGAAATACGAACAGCCGGGCAAGCCCGACTGGACGGCATTCATCTTCGGCTGTATCGCGGGGATCTTCCCGTGGCTGGCGATCGCGGACTACCTCTGGGGTCCGGGCGCGAGCGACATGACGCCGAGCTTCGTGTACTGGATCTTCGTCTCGATGTTCGTCTTCTTCAACAGCTTCGCCATCAACCAGGTGCTGCAGTACAAGCAGGTGGGGAAGTGGAGGGACTACCTCTTCGGGGAGTCGTCCTACGTGTTCCTCAGCCTCGCCGCCAAGTCGCTGTTGGCCTGGCTCGTGTTCGCGAACGTGCTCATCCCGCAGTAGGGCGCGCTCGGGGGCCCGACGGTCCGTCTCGAGCACGGTGTACCCGCTTCGATCCCGGAGCGGGTACAACTGTTCTGTGGCCGCACCACTGCCGAGGAGGACCGTCATGAGCGCGAGCGCCTGGCCCGAACTGAGGTACGCCGAGTGGGCCCCTACCAAGAAGACGCTCCAGATGTGTGCCCAGATGCTCGGCAAGCTGAGGCTCGCACTCGCGCCGCCGCAGCCGGAGTGGCTCCACACGTGTCTGTACCTCGACGCTCGTGGCTTCACCACCGGGGCGATGCCGTACGGCGACCGAGTCATCAAGGCCGGCATCGATGTCTTCGACTCGGCCATCACCGTGCGGTCGTCGGATGGCCGAAGCGCCGCCGTCATGATCGGGCCGACGCGATGCGTCGCCGACATCTGGGGGGACTTCGAGCTCGCACTCGCCGGACTCGGCGTGGTTGCGGACATCTGGGAGAAGCCCCAGGAGCTCGCTGACACGACGCCGTTCTCCGAGAACCGGCACGACTGCACATTCGACGCCCTGCAAGCACAGCGGTTTCACGGTTTGCTGTGCACGATCGACGGCGTGTACGAGGAGTTCCGTTCGGGCTTCTTCGGGAGGACGAGCATCCAGTACTGGTGGGGCGCGTCCGACTTCGCGGTGCTGCTCTTCACCGGCGTGCATCTGCAGGCTCCCGACGACCGCGGCTACATCATGCGGTATGACCTCGATGCCGAGCATTACAACGCGGGCTTCTGGCCTGGCGATGACTCGTCACCAGACCCGATCTTCTACGGGTATCTGGTGCCGCGTCCCGATGGATGCGAGGTCGCGCCGATGGAGCCCGAGCATGCCGGCTGGGTCGAGGCCATGGGTGAGTGGATCCTTCCCTACGAGGCGGTTCGCACGGCGCCGGACCCCCGGAAGGCCTTGATGGAATTCTTGCGCGCCGTCTACCGCGTGGCCACGACCCACGGTGGCTGGAACGCGGCACAGTTCGAGTACGCCACGCCGCCGCCCGCACGCCGCGACTGAACCGATACGACCGCCAGCCCGAAAGGAACGCCATCATGGCGGAATGCCGGCACATGCGCACAGTGGCGGTGCCCGAGCCCGAGGCTACGAGGGCCAGGAGATGGCGTAGCGCCGCACGCGCTCACGCAGAGGTCATCCCAGGAGCTCCGAGAGCCGCAGCCATTCGTCTTCGAGGGCCGCGACGTCCGCTTGCGCGCCGTTCAGTCGTTCCTGCGCGGCCATGAGCGCGGTGTAGTCCGTCGGATCCGTCTCATGCAGCTCACGGCGCACTGACTCGACCTTCGCTTCGAGCGTCCGCAGCTTGCGCTCGGTCGATGCCAGCTCCTTCTTGAGGCGGTACTCATCGGCGCGGGGGAGCGCCTCCCGTGCCGTGCCTGACGCCCGGTTCCCGCCGGCGGAGGAGCGGACCTCGTCGCGCATCTCCAGCATGCGGAGGTACTCATCCACGCCTCCGGGCAGATGACGCACCTTACCGCCTATCACGGCGAACTGGTCGTCGGTCACGCGCTCCATCAGGTGGCGGTCGTGCGTCACCATCAGGAGCGTGCCAGGCCAGGTGTCCAGCAGGCTCTCCATCACGGCCAGCATGTCGGTGTCCAGGTCGTTGTCGGGCTCGTCGAGTATGAGCACGTTGGGCCGTTCGAGCAGGATGAGCATCAGTTGCAGCCGCCGCTTCTGCCCGCCCGAGAGCGTGTTCACGTGCGCGGAGAGATGCGCGTGCTCGAATCCGAGACGCTCGAGCAGCTGCGCCGGTGTGAGCTCGGCGCCGTCGAACTCGTAGCGCGTCTTGTATCGAGCGAGCACGTCGCGCACGCGCAGGTCCGCGAGAGACTCAAGTTCATCCAGATGTTGAGACAGCACCGCCGTCTTCACCGTCTGTCCGATTCGGACAGCGCCAGACGTGGGTCTGAGAGCGCCCTGTACGAGCCTGAGCAGCGTGGTCTTGCCCGATCCGTTCTCGCCGAGGATGCCGAGGCGGTCACCGGGGCCGATATGCCACGTGAGATCACGGAGAACAGACGTGTCGCCGTAGTCCACCGTCACGCCTTCGAGGTCGATGACCTGCTTGCCAAGGCGGGAGATGGCCGTCTGCTTGAGCTCGAGGGTATTGCGTAGCGGCGGCTCGTCGGCGATGAGCGCGTTCGCGGCATCGACCCGGAACTTCGGCTTGGTCGAACGTGCCTGCGGGCCACGTGAGAGCCACGCGAGCTCCTTGCGCATCAGGTTCCGGCGCTTCTGCTCGGTCCGCTCGGCAACGGCTGCGCGCTCCACGCGCTGCAACACGTAGGCCGAGTAGCCGCCCTCGAAACGGTCGACGGTGCCGTCGTGCACCTCCCACATGTCCCGGCACACCTCATCGAGGAACCAGCGGTCATGGGTGACCACCAGAAGCGCTCCGGACCGTGCCGGCCAGCGTCCCTGGAGGTGTGCCGCCAGCCACGCGATCGCCGGGATGTCGAGATGGTTGGTGGGTTCGTCGAGCATGAGCACGTCGCACGGCTGGATAAGCACCCGCGCGAGGTCGACCCGTCGCCGCTGACCGCCCGAGAGCTCACCGATGCGTCCGCCCCAGGCGATGTCGGCCAGCAAGTGCTCGATGATCGTGCGGACCCGGGCGTCCGAGGCCCATTCGTGCTCCGGGATGTCGCCGACGACCGAGAATGCCACGCTCGCCGATGGGTCGAGCGAATCGGTCTGACCGAGCATGTGCACGATGGTGCCGCTGCGCCGGATCACCCGCCCGCTATCAGGCTCCCGGATGCCGGCGAGCAGCTTCAGGAGCGTGGATTTGCCATCGCCGTTGCCGCCCACCACGCCGATCCGGTCACCCTCATCGATGCCGAGCGTGAGCGCGTCGAACACCCGCTTCGACGGGTACTCCAGGTGGACGTCATCGCATCCGAGCAGGTGTGCCACGCGTGGCCTCGACTTTCGTGGCTGGGGACTCCGGGCGCCGACAACGATACACGAGCGCGAGATCAAGACGTGCCAGGTCTTCGGAATAGACACCACCGGGGGCCCGCCCGTATACTCCGCTCAGTGACAGACCGTCGTCGCGGCGCGGACATGGCGCCGTCCAACGGTGCGAGATCGGGGGTCTCGGGCTCATGGGTCCGGGGCTCTTTGCATCATGAGCCAGGAGGTCGTGTGGTAGACCGGGAACCTCACGTCGGACACGACGGCGCTTCGACCGATGACACGCACCGTCGCTCCTCGCGGCACAGCCGTTCATCCCGCGGTGACCGGAGCCGGCGTACCGGCAGGCGCGCTCCGCGCGAGGCCATCACCCAGCACACGGCCGCACCTCGTGCCACGCGTCGACTCCCCCAGACATCCCGTCGACGTCCGGTGAGGAAGGTCCACGCTCCGCGTGACGGACGTTCGCGTGACGGTCGGCGCACCCTCACCATGGCGCTGGCGGGTCTCACGCTCGTCGTCGTGCTCGGTGTGATCGGCTACAGCGCCATCAGACTGCTCGGCGAGTGGCCGACCGCGAACGCCCAGGTCGAAGCGGGGTTGCCGGTACACGTCGTGATCGAGCCGGGGAGCACGACATCGGCCATCGCAAGCCAGCTTGCGGAGCTCGGAGTCGTGGACAGCGCGTTGCTGTTCCGCTTCGCGGTCCGCGATGCCGGCGCCGACGGGCGACTCAAGGCGGGGGAGTACGACCTCACCACCGGCATGGCCGATGAGGACGTGATCGAGCGCCTGACGGCCGGTACTGCGGTCGAGTATGTCGACGTCACGATCCCCGAGGGCTTCACGGCCGTCCAGGTCGCGGAGCGCATGGCAGCCCGGGCAGGTGTTCCTGCCGACGAGATGATGCGCCTGTGCACCACCGGCGCGCCTGAGTTCGTGGCCGAGCACCCGTATCTGGCAGGCGCGTTCAACGACTCGCTCGAGGGCTTCCTCTTCCCGGCCACCTACTCGATCGAGACCAGCACGTCGGCTCGCGACGTCGTCGAGATGATGCTCGATCAGTTCGACAAGCAGGTCGCAACGCTCGACCTGAGCTACGCCGAGGCTCGTGGTCTCGACGCCGTCGATGTCGTGGTGATCGCCTCGATCCTTGAGCGTGAGGCGCGTCTCGAGGAGGAGTTCCCGTTGGTATCGTCGGTGATCTACAACCGTCTCGCACGGCCGATGCGGCTGCAGCTGTGCGCCACGGTGATGTACACGATGCCCGACGGCACGACGGCGCTCACCAACAAGGACCTGGAGCAGGAGACTCCGTACAACACGTATCTCCACGACGGCCTGCCCGCCGGACCGATCAGCAATCCCGGTATGCGCGCGCTGCAGGCTGCGGCGCAGCCCGCTGAGACCGACTACCTGTACTACGTGCTCACCGGAGCCGACGGCTCGCAGACCTTCACCGCCACCTACGACGAGTTCCTTGAGGCGAAGCGGCGCGGCCAGGCCACCCTGGGGGATTGACGCGCCGCCACGGGCCCCACGCGCACCCGCGCTGACCTCATGATCACTGCGGAGAGTGCCTCCTCGTCTGTTATCCTTATGGCGTCCGGACTGGAGGAAGGGGCCCGATGTCCGCGCGTATCACTGCACGGTGGATCGCCGAAGGTGTTCTGCGCTCTGACGGCCTGGACGCGGTGCCCGCTGATCTGTCCGGTCCGCTCTGGATCGATGTCGCCGACCCGGATGAGGCCGCGCTGACGGCCGTGAGCGAGCGGATCCCGCTGCCGCCACTCGCGGTCGAGGACTGTCTGCACTTCCCGCAGCGTCCCAAGCTCGACACGTACCGCGACCTTTCGTTCGCGATATGGCTGCTGCCGCAGATGGTCACCGATGATGGGATCGTCTCCCATGAGATCGACATGTTCCTGGGTGAGGAGCATCTGGTCACCGTGCACAGCGCCGACGTGCCTGCGCTCTCGCGTGTGATCGATCACGCTGACGCCTATCTGGCGCGCGGCGTGGAATGGACGGTCCATGCGATCCTCGACGCCGCGGTGGACGAGGTGTTCCCGATCGTGGATGCCGTTGCTGACGATCTCGAGGAGCTCGAAGATCTCATCCTGGCCGACGCACGGCCGGAACACCTGCAGCGGCTCTACGCGGCGAAACGCACGTTGGTCGCGCTGCGTCGGATCGTCAGCCCGGAGCGCGATGTCGTCCGAAGCCTCGCCCGCCTCGAGGCGTTCGTGGAGCCGGACGCGTACATGTACTTCGACGACATCGGCGACCACCTCGCCCGGCTGGGCGACGCCGTCGAGACGTACCGCGATGTGGCCAATGGCGCGATGGATCTGTATCTCTCGGCCCAGAGCAATCGTATGAACGGCATCATGAAGCAGCTCACGGTAGTGGCGACCATCTTCATGCCGCTTACCTTGGTTTCGGGCATATACGGGATGAACGTGGTGCGCGGCATGTGGCCGCCGGCTGATGCGGCCTGGTCTTTCGCGGTCATCATGGCAGCCATGTCGGTGATCGCTGTCTGGATGGTTCTCTTCTTCAGGAGGAAAGACTGGTGGTAGACGAGCGCACGAAAGAGCCCGGCACGGAGGTCGTCCATCATACGGTCTACTCTGTGGCGAACCTGATCACCATCCTGCGTTTGATCCTGGTGCCGTTCTTCTTCACGGCGCTCGTGGACGCGCCGAACGAGCGCGGCCGGCTTGTCGCGTTCATCATCTACGCCGTCGCCGCTTCTACCGACTGGATCGACGGGCAGATAGCCCGGCGCACCAACACGGTCACGCAGTTCGGCAAGATCGTCGACCCGCTCGTGGACCGTCTGTTGCTCGCGTCCGGCGTGGTGGGCCTGTACCTGATCGACGTCCTGCCGCTGTGGATCCCTATCGTCCTGCTCGGGCGCGACCTCTACCTGCTCTACGGCGCGTACTTGCTCGAACGCCATGGTGTGTTGCTGCCGGTCACCCGTGCTGGCAAGTGGACGACAGCGGTGCTGCTCACCGGATTCACGTCGCTCATCGCCGGATGGCCGATGGTCACCGGCCCCGGGCTGCTCTCGAGCGAATGGCTGCCCGGCCTGGGTGATGACCGGGTGCCGTTCGGCATGTACCTGGTGTACATCGGGCTGGTGTTGTCGGTCTCGGCGGCGGCGCAGTACACCGTGCGCGCACTTCGCGCACGTCGTGCCGCGATCGAGTCGAAGAAGGGCGGTGCCGAATGAAGGCCGTGGTGATGGCCGGGGGCGAGGGCACGCGCCTCAGGCCGCTCACCAGCATGCGCCCCAAGCCGATGGTGCCGATCGTGAACCAGCCGGTCATGGAGCACATACTCGGCCTGGTGAAGCACCACGGCATCACCGACGTGGTCGCCACGCTCGCGTTCATGCCTCAGGTCATCGAGGACTACTTCGGCGATGGCGACGAGTGGGGGATGAACATCACCTACGCGGTCGAGGAGACGCCGCTGGGCACGGCGGGTTCCGTCAAGAACGCGGCCGAGGCGCTCACCGAGACGTTCCTTGTGATCTCCGGCGATGCGCTCACGGACATCAACCTCACCGAGGTCATCGAGTTCCACCGCGCGAAGGGCGCGGCCGTGACCATCGCGCTCAAGCGTGTGCCCGACCCGCTCGAGTTCGGTGTGGTGATCACCGATGAGGACGGGCGGATCGAGCGGTTCCTCGAGAAGCCCTCGTGGGGACAGGTGTTCAGCGACACCATCAACACAGGCATCTACGTAGTGGACCCGCTTGTCTTCGACTTCATGCCCGAGAACACGCCGTTCGACTTCTCATCGGACCTGTTCCCGATCCTGATGGAGAAGGGCTACCCGCTCTACGGCTGTGTCGTTGACGGGTACTGGGCCGATGTCGGCAGCCTGGAAGGGTATGTCGATGTGCATCGCGACATCCTTGACGGCAAGGCCATGATCTTCATCCCGGGGTCCCGGACCAAGGACGACGTGTGGGTCGGCTCGGGAGCGAGCATCGACTCTACCGCCGAGATCTCTCCTAAGGCGGTCATCGGCGCCAATACCACCA
>JAZIGI010000010.1:0-52873 GCA_036679125.1 Actinomycetota bacterium
TTCCGGGGCGGGGCGCGGCGCCCCCGCCCCTTTCGCAGTCCGCAGCACGGCAAGGGAGGTGGGCGTATGCCGGCCATCATTGAGTATGAGCGCCGCATCGTTGCAGGCACCGACGGGCGACAGCTCGGGCGCGTGTCGGCAGTGCTGTTCCACCCCGACGAGCCGCGCGTGGTAGGGCTCCAGATCGATCGCGGTGCGGTCCTGGGCGTGATCGACCAGCGACCCCGCTTTGTCCGGCTGGGCGATGTGAGTGTGGGCGCCGGCGGCGACCTGATGATCGAGAGCGACTCGCTCCCCAAGGACTCGGCCGGTGAGCGGGCGCTCGGATACAGCTGGGAGGCCACGGTCGTGTGGCGCGGCATGCCGGTGCGCTCTGTCGCGGGCGACGATGTGGGGTACGTGCACGATGCCGGGTTCGACGCCACTACCGGTGAGCTTACCTCGCTCCTGCTCTCGACGGGCGCTGTGGGCGATATGGCGGTCGGCAGGCTCCAGGTGCCGCCCGCGATGGTCCGGGGATTCAACGGTGAGGCCGTGGTGGTCGAGGCTGGGTACGCCGATCTTGCGGCCAGCGGCGGTGCGGCGAAGGCTGCGGCGAGCGGGGTCACCGCGATCAAGGAGCGCACGGGCCAGGTGGCCGACGGTATGCTCGAGGTGGGAGTCGCGGCCGCTGGAGCACTTGGCCGATCATTCAGGAGCGGCATCGGCCGGAAGGCCATCGACAAGATGAAGTCCCTCATGGATGACGAGGAGTAGGCGCCATCGTGCGGAAGATCATCGGCCTCAGTGTCGTCGACCGTGACAGGCTGCCCGTGCCGTGTGCCGGCTGCGTGTACTGGGAGAGCCCGAACGCGCTGCCCTTCGAATGCGGCGCGCGTTGCGACGACGCCCGGGCGACCGAGAACATCAGGATCATCGCCGCCGAGTGGGGCGAGTGTGGGCGCGTCGCCCTGGAGGACGGCGAGGTCCTCGGCTTCATCAAGTACGCGCCACCGTTGTACACGCCGCAAGCGACCCATCTGCCCGCCGGGCCGCCCGAGGCGGGCGTTCCGCTGATCACGTGTATGCACATCGATCCAGACGCCCGCCAGAAGGGCGTGGGCGGGCTGCTGCTGCGTGCGGCCATGCGCGACCTCGCCCAGCGTGGCGAGCGGACCGTGCAGGCGTACGCGACCACGGCGCACGGTGACATGACGCACGTTCCCGTGGTGGGCGTGGAGTTCCTGCTGCGGCACGGATTCACGGTCGCCCGACCACACCCACAGGTGCCGCTGCTCCAGGTCGACCTTAAGACCCTCGTCTCGTGGACCGAGAACCTCGAGGCCGTGCTTGATTCGCTCCGGCTGCCCGTGCGGGCCCCGCGACGCGAGCCGGTCACCTTGTCCAAGGCGCGGCGGTGACGGGTATGAAGCGGGGAGTGCACACGCTGCTCAGGGCAGCGGTCGTCTGTGCGGCCGCCATCTGTCTGCTCGGACTCATCCACGGGTCGTACGCCCGCATCCCGGTGACCGTGAACGAGGTGACGGTGAGCGCACGGCCCGGCGAGACCGTGGGCGCCGTGATCGAGTCCGTCGGCGGGTACCGGCCGCCCAACATCCTCGCCGCCACCGATCGGCGTGTCGTGGGTGTCAGGGAAGACGTCGAGGCCGTGATCCTGAGGGACGGTACGCCGATCCCCGGGAGCTCACGGGTCGGGTGGGGCGACCACATCCAGGTGCGCGTCGCCGGGAACGTCGTCGAGCCCACCCGGATCGAGACCCGAGCGGTGGAGGTCGCACCACGAGTGTTGGGGCGGGGAGTGGCCACCACCACCATCGAGCCGGGTGTGGTGGGCGTGGAGCAGCGCACCGTGGGTGCGGTCTCGGGCGACGTGTTGGAGACCACGATGGTAGTGCAGCCGCAACCCGGGCTGTACCGGCTCGCGCCAGCCGCAGGCGCGCCGGTGATCGCGCTCACGTTCGACGACGGTCCCTGGCCGGGGCAGACCGAGGCGATTCTGAAGGTGCTCGCGGATCGGAACGTGCCTGCCACGTTCTTCATGCTCGGCTCGTGCGTTGACCGGCGCCCGGCCGTGGCCCGTGCTGTCGCCGAGGCAGGGCATGCGGTGGGGAACCACACCTACCGGCACACCCGGCTCGACACCACCACGCCGGTGACGGCCGAATGGGAGATCCGTGCCACGAACTGGGCGATCACACAGGCCACCGGCGTACGGCCACGCTGGTTGCGTGCACCCGGTGGCCGTCTCGGAGGTCCCGCGGTGCGGTACATCACGTCAGCGGGTATGTCGTCGGCTCTCTGGACCGTCGACCCGCAGGACTGGCGCACAGACGTCACCTCGGCCGGGCTGGCCGATGCCGTGGTGAACGCCGCGCGGCCGGGCGCGGTCGTCGTGCTTCACGATGGAGGCGGGGATCGGAGCGCCACGATCGCTGCGTTGCCATCCATCATCGATCGCTTGCGGGCGGCCGGCTACGAGTTCGTGACGCTCGACGAGATGCCGTCGGTCAGGGCGAACTGGTGAGGCGACGGTAGGTGCGAGACGGCGTCACCACGATATCCATCGGCTGGTCGTGATCGTGGTGTGGCACCTCGGACACGATCTGCTCGTCGTACGCGACGCCAACGGTGAGTGGGATCGTCTCATCTGACGAGAGCAGGGTGTCGTAGTAGCCGCCGCCAAAGCCGAGCCGGTTGCCGTGCGGGTCGAACGCGATACCCGGGACGATGAGTGCATCGAGGTCGTCCAGGCTCGCCTCGGGCGCGGTGAACGCGGGTTCGCGAAGACCGAACGCGCCCGCGACCAGTACCGACGGCGACTCGACCCAGTGGAGCGTAAGGGACCGGGACCCCGCCACACGCGGGTAGGCGATGCGCACACCCCGCTCCCGCAGAGCGAACTCGAGCACGCCGACATCGACCTCCTCCGGCGAGGCGCCGTAGACCATGACGGCTGACGCTTCGGCGATGGCGGGGATGCCGAGCACCCGCTCGGCGATCGCGTACGCGCACGCGGTGCGCGACTCTGGTAGCACCGAGCGACGTGCAGCACGCGCCTTCAGCCGAAGAATCGACTTCGCGCGGCTGAGATCCGCATCGGACAGGCCCCCCTGGATCATGCTCATGCCATAAGGATAGCACCGTCTGCGCCCCGCGCCCTCAGCCGATGCCAAGCACCGTCATGACCATGAGGACTGCGGTGAGCGCGATCACGACGACGATCGTGCCCCAGGCCAACGCGTTGTTGAGGCGGCTGTTGGTGTGTCGGCCCATGATGCCCCTGTCGTTCACGATGATCATCATGAAGATCAGGAGGAACGGGAGCAGGACGCCGTTGACCACCTGCGACACGAGCATGATCGCGATGAGGTTCAGGCCCGGCAGCAGGATGATCGCCGCCGAGGCCACGATCACGAACGTGTAGAGACCGTTGAAGACCGGTGCCTCAGACCAGCTGCGGTCCAGGCCCGACTCCCAGCCGAAGGCCTCGCAGATGGCGTACGCGGATGTGAGCGGGAGCACGGCCGCAGCGAGGAGCGACGCGGAGAGCAGGCCGATCGAGAAGAGCATCTCCGCGTACGGCCCCGCGAGCGGGGCGAGCGCCCGTGCCGCGTCCTCGGCGCCGGCGATCTCGATGCCGGCGGGGTGGAGGATGGTGCCGGTGGTGATGATGATCGCGCAGGCGATGAGGTTGGCCGCGATCGCGCCGATGATCACATCCCAGCGGGCGAGCGCCCACTCGCGCACCGTGGTCCCCTTGTCGACGATGTTGCTCTGGAGCAGGAACTGCATCCATGGCGCGATCGTCGTCCCGGTGAGGCCGATCGCGAGCGCTACGAACCCACGGTCAGGCACGATCTGCGGCACGACGAACGCCCGCCCCACCTCACCCCAGTCGGGTCGGGCGAGGAAGACGGCGACCACATAGGCGATGAACACGGAGGAAAGGGCGAGGAAGACCTTCTCCACCCGCTGGAAGCTCCCGCGTACCACGAGGATCCACACCACGAGTGCGGCGACGGGTACCGAGATGAATCGCGACACCCCGAAGAGCTCCATCGCCGCCGCGATGCCGGCGAACTCGGCCACGGTGGTGGCCGCGGTGCTGCCGAGGAGCATCAGCATCGCGCCGAAGGTGAGACGCACCCCGAACCGCTCACGGATGAGCGCCGAGAAGCCCTTGCCCGTCACGGCGCCCATGCGCCCCGCCATCTCCTGGACGATCGCGAACGCGGGCGTCATGGCGAGCATCATCCACAGCATCGCGTAGCCGTATCGCGCGCCGGCCTCCGAGTAGGTGGAGATACCGCCGGCGTCGTTTCCGGCCGATGCGGAGATGATGCCCGGCCCGATGACGGCGAGTATGGCGAAGAGCGGGAGACGCTTCTTCATGTCGGCCGTCGGCGTCAACGGCTAGCCCTGCGCTGCGATCGAACCGACGGCCCACACCTGACCCGCCACGTACGCGATCACCAGGTACATCACCGTGCCGACGACCATCGCGGTAAGCGCCAGCCCGGTGCCTGAGACCGGCTTCTCCTGTGCGCTGCGCTTGAGGGCGATGTGTCCGAGCACGCCTCCGAGCACCACGGTGAGTAGCGTGGCCAGGGCCGTCGCGATCACGAACGGCATCGTGTAGGGGTGCAGCTCGCCGATGATGAGGAAGCTGAAGCCGAGGGCCACAAGCGCGCTCAGGACCGCCGAGGCCAGACCGATGCCACCCTCGCGCAGCAGGCGTCCGCCGAGCCGGAGCCGCTCCTCTTCGTCCTCGTCCTCGATGAGCTCCGCGAGCGTGCGCGACGACAGGTCCTCGGCGGTGCGGAGCAGGAGCGGCAGCAGCATGAGGGCCCACACGGCCAGCATCATGCCCACCACGCGGGGGGCGTCAGCGGCAGGGGTGGCCGACCCCAGCAGGGGCGTTCGAATGCCCATGACGGCGAGGAAGGCGATGCCCCACACGAGCAGCCACGCGTTCCGACGCACGAGCCACCACCACAGTCCCGCAAGCGGGCCGTGTTCGCGTGTGGCGCCGGTGGCGATCGCGAGGTCCTCGGCGGACTCCTCCTCCAGGACCTCGAGCGCGTCATCGACGGTGACGATGCCGAGGAGCTTGCCGGCCTCGTCCACGACCGGCAGCGCCAGCAGGTCGTACTTGCTCATGGTCTCGGCCACGAGCTCCTGGTCGTCGTCGGGACCGACGGTGGTGACCTCGCGGCTCACCAGCTCCTCGACGAGGACATGCGGTTCCGCGATCACCAGGTCGCGCAGCGAGATGACGCCCTCGAGGCTGCCATCGGTATCGAGCACATAGATGTAGTAGATGCCCTCGCGCTCGGAGGCGTCCTCCCGCAGGTGGCTGATGACCTCCTGCACGCTCATGTCCTCGGTCACGGTGGTGACCTCGGGCGTCATGATGCCACCGGCGGTCTTCTCCCGGTAGCCGAGCAGGGAGCGGATCGTGCGGGCCTCGTTCACACCCATCAATCGCAGGAGCGCTTCGGCCTTGTCGTACGACAGGTCACCGATGATGTCGGCGGCGTCGTCGGGATCCATCTCCTCGAGGATGTCCGACGCGCGCTGATCGCCGAGATCATCGATGAGGTCGGCCTGGAACTCGTCTTCGAGCTCGGCCACGGTGAGCGCCGCCTGGGCGTTGTCGAGGTGCTCGAACACGCGTGCCCTCTGCGAGGGACCGAGCTGCTCGAGGACGTCGGCAACATCAGCCGGGTGCAGCTCGTGCAGACGCTTGTGGGTGATCGAGAGCCGTACGTGCGAGAGGTCGCGGTCGAGCAGGTCCATGTAGTTCCACGCGATGAGGTTCTCGGTGAGATCGCGGCCGAAGAGCTTCAGCACCGAGGCGACACCGCGCTCCACCACCGGGTGTATGCCGCGCAGGATGCCGCGCAGGCCTACTTCCGCGCCAAGGAGCCGGAGCTGGTTGCGGCTCTCCGACAGCTTGAGGTCGTTCACGCGCACGACTTTCATGCCCTGGGTGTCGACTATCTGCTTGTTGAGCAGGTCTCGCGCGAGCAGGACCTCGTCGGGCTGCAGGTAGCTGAAGCGCAGCGCGGAGCGCTCCGCGTTGAGCTCGATGCGGTCCTCGCCGAGGGTGGCCACGAACTTGCGCCACGAGAGCATGAAAGGGGTCTTCTCGGGGCCGAGGAAGGCGAGCGAGGTGACGCGCGGGAACACCTCGCCTGTGGCGATCGCGATGTCGCTGATCTCGCCGATGATCTCGCCGGCCGCATCCACGACCGGCTTGCCCAGCATCCGGGTCAGGTAGAACATATGGCTCCCTCCTCCCGGCGCAGGCGCCGGCAGGTCGATCGTGACGGGGGTCCCGGACCCCACGTACGATCAGCGGGAGCCGGGACCTAGGGACTTGATGGTGTCACCGAGGTCCGTTTCTCTGGACAGCAGGTCCGACAACGAATACGAGCCCCACATCGACTTCGACGGGGGCCCGGTGCGCGGCATGCGCCGCGAACGAAACGGCAGCATCCGCTGGCCGCTCCGTGGCTCCGTCCCTCGTCTGCGGTTTTGGCACTGTCCGACGTAGGGCGCACGGTCCGACCGTGCGGCGGGCACGCCCGCCTTTGCAGTCCCAGCCACGTTAGCCGTCCCCTTAAGCCGGGGAGGGCTGTTCTACCCATTGGCGTCTCTCGACATTTCCGGGCAGTGGCCTGTGTTCGAACAGGAGCCGCACCGTAACAGATGGAGCGCTCTCAGTCGTTGTCAACGCGCCACAGTGTGGCGCACCTGCATTGTAGGCATGACCTGGGCAAACGGCAATAGCCGGAGCCCTCATGCGGGTCGCTTGAGGGTGTCCTGCGCCGCGCGCTCCTACCGGGCGCTCGCCAACCAGGCGCGTGCGAACTCAGCCCAGCCCTCGGTGCGCTCACCCTCCGTGCGCCACACGTTGTCGCGTGGCGTGGTCGCGAGCCCGTCGATGACCCCGTTGCTGCCGAAGGCGTTGGCTACGAGCGCCATCACGCCCACCGCGTCGGCCATCTGCAGGTCGGTGGCCGAGTCGCCGATCGCCGCCGCCTGGTCTCGCGTGAGGCCACGCCAGGCGAGGTCGAGCTCGATCGCCCGCGCCTTGCAGACGCCGCGCGGCACCACGTGGTACGCGTGCGGGGGCATGTCGCGGCAGGTGAGGGTCCCGTAGCTGCGCAGCATGCCGTTGTCCACGAGGTCGAGCGGAAGCGGGAGCGTATCGAGGACCGCCTGCCCCTCGGCGGTGTCGAGGCATCCCCGCAGCAGCAGCGAGACCTCGCGGTCGAGCTGCCATGGCGCGTAGTGCTCGATCCGGCCGGGGAACGCCTCCATGAGCGTCTCGGCCGCGCGCACGTCGTTGATGGCCTCGAACGGCGTGACGCCCCTGGGTAGGGCGTCGTCGGGCCATTGGCCGAGGTCCACCCGGTCCGAGTAGTCCAGGCCGGTCCCGTGCACGATGATGCCGCCGGCCTCGGCGATATAGCCGTCCCACCCGAGCAGCTGGGTGAGCTCACGTAGTTGGATGCGGCCCCTGCCTGAGATCGGAACCACCTTGAGGTCCGCGCGGTTGAGCTCGACGATCTGCTCGGCCACCACGAGGCTCGGTGCCGCATCGGCGTCGGCGAGTATGCTGCCGCCCTTGGCCACGAGCGTGCCATCCAGGTCGGTGTACAGGACACGCACGCGTGAGAGCGCCTCGGCGGCGCGGGTGTCGGTGGCGAGAGGGGGCACGTCGGCGGCCATCGGTATCCTTTCGGTCGGCGACCCCATTGTAGGGGATGCCTGTGCGCGTGGGGCCACCAGAGCCCTGCCCCGCTTGCCGATGCACCGCACCACTCGCCGACCCCGGGGTGCTTCAATGGCCCGGGGTCGGGCTATACTGACAACCGTTCAATGCGCCGTGTATCACCAAAGGAGCTCCACCGTGATCGACTCACCGCAGACCCCGTATCCGCAGTACCGCTGCGCACAGTGCGGGAAGGAGCTCCCGCTCACCGGCGCGCGTCTTGCCGTGATGTGCGACGCCCACCGTCGTGAGGGCGATGATGTCGAGGTGAGCGTGCGCCCCGCTACCCGCGATGACCGGCACGATATCGAGGACATCTGCGACCAGGCCCTGGGCGAGACCGATGTCGACGCGTTCGGACGTTCGTTCGACGTGCTGGCCCAAGAGAACCTGATCGCCGTGTCCGACGGCCGGTTCGCAGGCCTGGTGTCGCTTGCCGTCGACGGAGGCGATCTGGCGATCGTGCTTCTCAGCGTGTATCCGGAGTTCCAGGGGCACGGCGTAGGCCGGGCGCTCGTGAAGGCGGCTGTGGAGCTTGCGGCGGATCGCGGGCTCCCTGCTGTGAAAGCAGCGATCAGCAACGATGATGTCCCGTCGTTCTCGTTCTACCAACGCCACGCGTTCGTCATCGACTCGGTGGCTCGCGGGCTTCTCGCCGACCGCTACGGGTCGGCCGAACCCGGCTTCTCCGGCATACCTGTGCGGGATGAGATCAGACTCCGCCGCTCGGTCTGCCCGCTCTGATCCACAGCCCGAAAGGACCAGAATGATCCTCCCACGCAGGACACTGCTGTTGTGCGCCCTCGTGGCTGCCGTCGCGTTCACCGGATGTTCGGGCGCCGATGGCGTCGCAGTGTCCGAGGGCGCTGCCGGGGCCGGAGGGCCCGCGTTCCAGAACGTGGAGCCCGACGCGATCACGATCGGTGTCGTCACAGGCGGTGAGGCCCTGCCGCTGCTCGTGGCCGAGCAGAGCGACCTGTTCGAGGCGGCCGGCGTTGACGCACGGATCGTTCGCTTCGACACAGCCGGGGAGCGCGATGCCGCGCTGGCCGCCGGGGAGATCGACGCGTTCGTGGGCGATCTCGATTCCGCGGCTACCCTCGAGGTCGCCGGAACACCGGTGGCGGTGGTGGCATTGATGGCCGATGCGGCGCTTATCCGGGAATCGACAGCAACGCCCGAGCCCGGCTTCGACCCGGCAGCCTTCGGCCTCGGCAACGCGAGCGCCTATCTCGTGGTCTCCGACCACTACCTTGCGCTCCCGTCAGGGTTGCTGGCGACACGGGCCGTCCTCAAGGCCGCCGATGCGGCGGTCGTGCGCATCCAGGGTGATCCCGCCGCCTACCAGGGGGTGCTTGCCGACGCGGCTGGGAGTGAGGACGTCGTCGTGGCCGGCGGCGCGTATCGTGCAGCGGCAAACCCGGGCACCGCTGAGGTCGAGCGCCAGCTCATGGAGCTCTCCGCGGCAGTCACGGCCGGCGACCTCGTGCTCGATATCGGTCGCTGACGGGATCAGCTGCTGAGCATCTGTTCCACGCGTTTCCGTAGCTCGGACGGCGTGAATGGCTTCGTGAGATAGCCGCTGCAACCCAGCTCCTCGGCGTGAGCCAGGTCGCTCTTCTGTGCGGCCGTCGTGAGCATCATCACGGGCACCTCGGCCGTCTCCGGTCGCAGGCGCATGAAGTGCAGGACCTCCCAGCCATCGAGCTTCGGCATGGTCACGTCGAGCAGCACCAGGTCCGGCCTGCGCTCAATCGCCATCTCGAGCGCCTGCTCGCCATCGACCGCCTCGATGAGATCGTGGCCGAGTGAGCGGAGGGCGGCCTTCACGAGCATGCGGATCTGCATGTTGTCGTCGGCGGTGAGTATGAGCTGTTGTGCCATCGTCCCGATGCCCCTTTATCGTGACGGCGGTTGCGTGTCGGTTGCGATACCTGTCAGTCGCGGTCGCGGTGCATGATCTCCACGATCTTGGACAGCTTCGCCTCGCGGCGACCGCGCTCACGCTCGAACTCCGCTCGCTTGGCGGGATCGAGCATCGCGGTGATGTGGTCGGCGACCTCGGACGGCTTGAACGGCTTGGGCAGGTAGTCCGCAAACGGGTCGGCGGCGATGCTGCGGTGCTGCTCCTCGAAGGTGCCTGCCGCCGAAAGGAACAGGATGGGGAGCTCCTTCGTCTCCGGCCGGCTGCGCAGCCGGTCATGCACCTCGTGGCCTGTCATACCCGGCATCATGACGTCGAGCACCACCAGGTCGGGGTTCTGCGCCTTGATGGCGCCGAGCGCCGCCAGACCGTCCTCGGCTTCAAGGACCGTGAAGCCACGGTTGCCCAGGGCCACTGACAGGAGCTTACGGATCGACGACTCGTCGTCGACGACCAGGACCTTCTTGTTCACGATGGTTCCTTCCCCTCGGTGTCGAGCAGTTCGCTGACCTGCTGAACCAGGTCCCTGGGCGTGAACGGCTTGCAGATGTACTGCTCGGCGCCGCGTGTGAGCCCCTCTTCCACTTCTGTCCTCTGGCTCTTGGCCGAGAGCATGATCACGGGGATCATCGCCGTCTGCTCGTCGGACTTGAGCCTGTCCAGTACGTCATACCCGGTCATCACCGGCATCATCACATCAAGCAAGATCAGGTCGGGGAGTTCTGCCTTCGCCATCTCGAACGCCTGGCCACCGTCCTCCGCCTGGAGCACCTCATATCCGCGATTCCCGAGTGTGAAGGAGACAAGCTTGCGGATGTGCGGTTCGTCATCGGCTATGAGGATGCGGCTCACGAGTCACCCTCCCCGGCGGCGGCTGAGAGAGGCTCGTTCTCGGTGATGACCGCTTCGATATGCGCAACGAACTCCTCCACATCGAACGGCTTGCCGATGAGCTGTGTCGCCAGGTCGAGGACACTCGCACGTTCCCGGTCGATCTGATAGGCGGACATGATGACCACGGGGATGTCGCGGGTCTCGGGGTTCGTCTTGAGCGCCTCAAGCACCTCGTAGCCGTCCATCACCGGCATGCGAATGTCGAGGAGGATCGCGTCGGGGCGCTTGCGCGCCACGGCGGCCATCGCCTCCTTGCCGTCGTACGCCGCCATAACGGCGTAGCCGCGCTGCTTGAGCGTTCGGCTCAGCAGGTCAACGATGCTGCGGTCATCGTCGGTCACGAGCACCACCGGAGAGTCGAGCGAGCCGACAAGATCGTCGATCACGCTGATCAGGCGGTTCTTGTCGATCGGCTTCTCGAGGTAGTCGGTGCATCCGCTGCGCTCACTTCGGCCCTGGTCACAGATGATCGAGAGCACCACCACGGGGATGTCTCGCGTCCGCGGGTCGGACTTCAACTCCTCGAGCAGCCCGAAGCCGGCTCCCTGGTCAACCATCACGTCCAGGGTGATGACGCGGGGCTCGAGCTCTAGGGCGAGCTCCCGTGCCTCGCTGGCGTTGTAGGCCTTGATCACTTCATAGCCGCGCCTCGAGAGATAGGTGGCGATCAGGTTAGCCACGTCCTCGTTGTCATCAACGACCAGGACGCGCCCTCCGGGTGAGCCGAGTGGGCCCTCGAGCGACGGAGTCCGCACATGCCGCTCAGATGCGAATGGGAGGGTGAACCAGAAGGTCGATCCGGATCCCGGCTCGCTCTCCACTCCCACCTCACCACCGAGGAGCTCGATGATGCTCTTGCAGATGGAAAGGCCGAGCCCGGTGCCACCGATCTCGCGGGTGAGCGAGGAGTCTACTCGATAGAACTTGGTGAAGAGCCGCGCCTGGTCTTCAGGTGCGATGCCGATGCCCTCATCGCTGATGCCCACCTTGACGCGATCGCCTTCGGCGCTCGCATGCACGTGGACGTCCCCGCCTTCGGGGGAGTACTTGATGGCGTTGCTGATGAAGTTGATGAGTACCTGTCCCACACGGTCGGGGTCGCCGGCGGCCTTGGGCAGCTCGCAGGGGACGTCCACATGGATCGTGCGACCCTGCTGGTCGGTGACGGCCCGGAAGGTGTTGACCGCGCCTGCGATCCGCTCGGCCACGTCGAGCGGTTGCACCTTGAGGACGATCCGACCGCTTTCGATGCGGGAGATGTCGAGCATGTCGTTGATGAGCTCAACGAGCCGATCGGAGTTCTCCTTCACGATGGAGAGGAACTCCGCCTGGATCTCGTTGATCTCGCCCGCTTCACCATCGAGGATGAGGTCGATGTAGCCCTTGATCGAGGTCAGCGGCGTGCGGAGTTCGTGCGAGACGGTGGAGACGAACTCGTTCTTCATCTGCATCGCTTCGCGCTCGACGGTGACGTCACGTATGGTGCTGACCGACCCAAGGTAGGTATGCCGATCGTCGAACACCGGGTCGACGCGGACATCGACGATGCGATGCTCCGGTTCTTCCATGCGGACCTCGCGGGTCTGCGTGCCGGTGTCCTGTACCGGTCCCTCGGGGTCGCCCGCCAGACCGAAGATCGTCCACGTATCCGTGACCAGGCCAACGAGCTCCTCGGCACCCTTGCCCAGCAGTATCTCGGCCGCGGGGTTCACGAAGGTGACGCGGTCCTCGGCGTCGAAGACGAGGATGCCATCGCTTGTGGAAAGAAGGATGGCCTCCGAGCGCTTGCGCGACGCCAGGATCTCGGTGTCATCGCGAAGGCTCAGGACCGCCCCGGTGGCCTCGCCGTCGTCGTACGGTGTGATGGTGAACGAGTAGCAGCGGTTCTTGCGCTCGAAGCTGCTCTTCACGATCTGCTTCTCGGAGAGTGCGGTCTCCATCCCCTGCGTGAGCTCGAGCACGCCGAGGGTCTCGGTCGACAGGCCGACGCATTCGCTGCGCGTCACCTCGAGCATCTCGGCGGCGGGTTCGTTCAGCATGCGCACGGTGCGATCGGGGGAGATTGCGATCATCCCCTCCCGGGTCCCCGCCATGAACGCCCGGATGTGCGAGAAACAGCGCCGATCCTTGTCTGTGGGCATAGCCGTCCCCTCGATGCGGACACACCTCACCACCACGTTATTCGCACTGTGCAACAGCGATTCCTGCAGGGATGTCCGAGGAGGGTGCCGTGTGACGCGTTCCGCCGCGCGGAAATGCAGAAGGAGCGGGGGCGACCCGCTCCTTCGGTGCTCGTTGTGGTGCCCCCTGGAGGATTCGAACCTCCGACACCAGGTTTAGGAAACCTGTGCTCTATCCCCTGAGCTAAGAGGGCGCGTAGCGGATTCTACCACCCGAGGCCGACGGTATGCATGGTCTCCGATGCTGGCACGGGATCACCGGTCTCCTGCTGTGGAAGCCAGTTCAAGCGCCTGCGCTTCCGCACCGGCTGAGACCACCGATGTCCCGCCCGCGATGTAGACGACCGTGACGCCCTCGGTGGAGGCCAGATACCCTGCGGTCGCGGGCGCCAACGAGGGCGCCGGTGTCAGCAGCACGGGAGCCTGCAGGCGTGCGGCCAGGCCGGACGCCACGAGCGCATCGGGGAAGCCGGAGCCGGTCGCAAGCACCATCCTGTGCGGCAGCAGTCCGAGGGAGAGCCCGCGCTCGGCGAGCAGAGCGGCTGTCTCATATCTGTCCGTACCGCCGATGCGCAGAGGCCCAGGCACGTGAGCTTCGACCGCGTCGCTGACAGCACCCGTGCCGCCGACGATCGTGGTAGCCGTGACGTCCCATTCGGAGAGCGCGGCTGCGGCCTGCGGGGAAAGGGCCTCCGGCCGGGTGAGTACCACGGGCCAGCCGCGCACGGCCGCAAGCGAGGCGGCCGAGACCGCGTCCGGCCAGTCCGCGCCGCTCACCAGGCACGCTTCACCGCGCACGGGGCTGATCTGTGCGAGCCGACGCGCGACAGCGAGCATCGTGTCGTAGCGCGTGGGCCCCGCGAGACGCTCAACCGCCGCCGAGGGAAGCAGCGATGACACCTGACGGCGGATCTCCTCGGAGACCACGCCGGATCCGCCGAGGAGCACGACCCGCCGCGGCGAGAGTCGTGCGATCTCCGCACGCACCTCGGCGGTCAGCGATGAGCCCGGCGAGAGCAACACGGGTCCGTTAAGGGCGTTGGCCAGCGGGATCCCGGCGAGTGCGTCCGGGAAGTCGGCCGCTGTGGCGAGCAGCACCGCGTCGGCGCCCTCGGGGAACGAGGCGCGTGCGATCTCGATGGCGGTGCGCACCCGGTCCGGGCCGGCCAACCGCGACGACGTGGGCGGGATGTCGCGCTCGACCAGCCCCGCGTCGCCCCAGAGGAACGCGCGCTGGAAGAAGTTCGACCAGTCGTCACTCCACTCGATGAACGTCACGCGAGCCTCGGCCGGAGCTCCCTCGATCACGTAGGGGGCGCAGAACCTCGACATCGGCTCGGGCGGGTTGATGGTGCGTTCCGCGAGCGTCCAGGTGGTCCCGCCGTCCTCGCTCATCCATCGGCCGATCCCGCCACCGCGGTACCGATAGGCGAGGGGAGGATCGCTCACATCGGCGGTGAGGAACGCCTCCAGCGTTCCGTCCGGGCTGACCGAGAAGTCCCCGCCGTCATACCCGTGGTCGGTCTTCGTGACCTCGGCGATCTGCCAGCCACCGGACGGGCCGTCGGTGAAGCGGGCGAAGCACCAGGAGTACCGGCCGTCGCCCAGCCCGCTGCCCCGCAAGAACAGCAGCATCGGCGCGCCTGTGGCGTCTGCGCGTGCGATGACCTCGCTCACGATCTCCCGTGTCGCGCCGCCAGCCCCATCGGGGACCGATGCGGAGGCGTAGACCAGGCATCCCGCGCGCGCCGCATCCGGCGTTATGGGGAGCGCCTGCGGCGCACCGCCCGCGTTCCGCCACATGCCGCCAGAGTCACGCACCAGGTAGTACGCGTCGTGTCTGCCGAGCGCCATCTGCTCCACATCACGCTCCGCGGCGTCTTGCAGGAGGAACGCGACATGGAGCCGCCCGTCGTGGCCGGCCCACATGCTCGCGTAGACCCACTCCTCGGCGCTTGGCTCGAACACGCGCTGCGGCGGCCCGAACGTGCCGCTGCCTCCCGGTGACGTGCGCAGATACCACCTGCCTTGACCGCCCCGGTACAGGATGGCGACGTCGCCGCCAGGAAGCGCAGCCACCTGCGGGTAGGTGCCCACCGCGTCGATCGACGGAGCGGTCACCCACGAGTCGAGCGCACCGGGGGAGGTTGTGCGCACGTGCAGCATCTCGCTGTGATGCGAGCCGAAGATGGCGTGCAGGTTGCCGGCGGTGTCCTCGAAGAGCGCGGGAGCGCCATGGGAGTCGAGCGTGAGGTCGTTCCCGCCGAGGCGCGCGGGACCGGTCCATGCGTCTGTGGCCGGATCGTACGTTGCGAGCATCGGATCGTAGCCGCGACCCTGGAAGGCGATGCAGACGCGATCCGCGTACCACACGCCGGGTGGATGCACGTAGGTGGGCACGAGCGCCTCGGCGGCCGCATAGGCCGAGAAGTGGCTGACCGTCGCTGCTGTCGCGGTCGTCGGGGCACCGCACAGGAGGGCAAGCGTGAGCCCGAGCGCTGTCACTCGCCATCGCGGCCGGTGACGAACCTGTCCTGAGCCCATGGTGCGGTCCTCCCGCCTTGCGCTACTCCTCGCGGTTGCCCGCGTCGTTGTCGCGGATCGCCGCGCGGCGGATCTTGCCGTTCACGGTCTTAGGGAGCGCGTCCACGAAGTCCACGATACGCGGGTACTTGTAGGGCGCGGTGCGCTTCTTCACCCACGCCTGGAGCTCCTTCACGAGGGCCTCGTTGCCGGAGTAGCCGTCGTGGAGCACGATCGTCGCCTTCACCGCGTGGCCACGTACCGGGTCCGGCACGCCCGTCACAGCGCACTCGCGCACCGCATCGTGCTCGAGGAGCACACTCTCCACCTCGAACGGGCCGATGCGGTAGCCGGAGCTCTTGATCACGTCGTCATTGCGGCCCACATACCAGTAGTGGCCGTCTTCGTCCGCCCACGCGGTGTCGCCCGTGTGATACCAGCCGTCATGCATCGCCTCGGCGGTGCGCCTCTCGTCGCGGTAGTACTCGAGCAGGATGCCGTCGGGGCGCGGGTCGATCTTGACGACCACCTCGCCCGTGGTGCCCGGCGGGCACTCGGCGCCGTTCTCATCCTGGATCTGCACGGTGAAGTGCGGGGACGGCTTCCCCATCGAGCCGGGCTTGGGCGCCATGCCGATCGAGTTGAACACCAGGAGCGTGGACTCGGTCTGTCCGAAGCCCTCCGTGAGCATGAGCCCGGTGTGCTCGCGCCAGCCGTCGAAGAGGTCGGGGTTGAGCGCCTCGCCTGCTGTGGTGCAGTAGGAGAGGCACGAGAGGTCGTAGCCGTCCACGCCCACCTGCATCATCAGGCGGTACATGGTAGGAGGGCAGCAGAGCGTAGAGATGCGGTACCTCTCGATGAGCGAGAGGATCTCAGCCGGGTCGAAGCGGTCGAAGTCGTAGGTGAACACGCACGCTTCCATGATCCACTGGCCGTAGTACTTGCCCCAGACGGCCTTGCCCCAGCCGGTGTCGGCGATGGTGAAGTGGATGCCGCCGTCGCTCACCACATTGTGCCAGTGCTTGGCGGTCGCGGTGTGGGCGAGCGCGTAGCCGCTGTCGTGGAGCACCATCTTCGCGTTGCCCGAGGTTCCCGAGGAGAAGTACAGCAAGAACGGGTCGGCCGCGAGCGTAGGGACACGCGTCCACTCCACGGACGACGCCCGCACGCCGGTATTGAAGTCGTGCCAGCCCTCGCGCACGCCCGCAAGCGCACAGATCCCCTCCGGGCCCGAGAGCGCCGCACCGATGCGGTTGCCGTCGGCATCGGTCTCAGCGCCCACGAGCATGCCGCCGCCCCCACCGTTCACCAGGATGCGTGTCTGGAGCGTGGGGCAGTCAGCGGCAACGGCATCGGCCGTGGCCGCGATGTCTCCCGCCGAGGTGCAGATGAGCGCTTTCACGCCCGCGCTCTGGAGGCGATAGGTGAGGTCGTGTTCCTTGAGCATGAATGTGGCCGGGATCATCACGGCACCGAGCTTGTGGAGCGCGGTGGCCACGAACCAGAACTGGTAGTGGCGTCGTAGGATGACCATCACCATGTCGCCCCGACCGATGCCGAGTGAGGCGAGGTAGTTCGCGGTCTTGTCGCTCCACGTCCGCATCTCGCCAAAGGTGAAGGTGTGCTCCTCGCCCTCGGGGTTGCACCACACCATTGCGCGGCGGTCGGGCTCGGCGTCAGCGATGTCATCCACGATGTCGTAGCCGAAGTTGAAGTCCTCGGGATAGTGCAGGCCGAAGCGGGAGAGGACGCCGTTCTCGTCGTACGTCTCCTCGACATAGCGGAGGTTGATGTCTCGCATGGCGGGCCCTTCTCGGTGGGTGCCGGTACCGGCGGGGGCGGGACTAGCGCTCGGCGTCGTGGAGCACGATCGCGAGGAACGTGCAGGGCTCGCCGCCGATGGCGACCATGCCATGACCGCGACCGGAGTCGTAGTACACGGTGTCACCGGGGCCAAGGTCCTCGACGTGGTCCTCGAAGGCGAAGCGGAGACGACCGCTGATCACGTGGTCAAGCTCCTGGCCAGCGTGGTGGGAGAGGTGGATCGGCTCATCCTCGGCGCCGGGCACATACGGGGCGGTCACCATGAACGGCTCGGCCCGCTTGCCCTTGAACGTGGGCGCCACGTGCCGGTATTCGAAGCCCTCGCGGCGCTTGATCGCCAGACCCTCGCCCGAACGCACGACCGAGTAGCCGGTGAGGTGCGGGTTCTCGCCGGTGAGGAGCTCGATCATGTCCACGCCGAACTTCTCGGCGGCGCGGTAGAGGAAGGTGAATGACAGGTCGGCCTCACCGGACTCCATCGCGGCGTACTCGGCAACGGTGCGGCCAGTGGCATCGGCCATCTCCTGCATGGTGAGGTCCATGTCCTCGCGCAGCGCGCGGATCCTGCCTGCGACCTCGGCGATCTTGGGCTCCATGCGTCCCCTCCTCATGCGTGGCTGCGTGTCCCGCGCTCACGGTCGTCGCGGTGAAGTGAGGCCATTGTAGCGGTAGGAACGGTTGAGACGTCAGCCGGTCTCACGGCACCCGTCTTGTGCTCGCGCGGTCATCGGTTGTCCGGTGCAGCCTACGAGCGTGACCGGTCCGCGTCGCAGCTGGGGTTGCAGCGGGGCAGCCGCACGGTGAAGGTCGATCCCGCGCCCACCCGGCTGGTGACCGAGATGTCGCCCCCGAGCAGCTTCGCAAGGTCCTGCGAGATCGTCAGGCCGAGGCCCGTGCCACGGGGCTTGCTGCCGTCCGGGCTGTGTACCTGGACGAACGGTTCGAACACGCGGCCCAGGTCGTCTTCGGGGATGCCCGGTCCGGTGTCCGCGACGGCTATGGTCACCCGGTCGGTTGCATCGACGCTCAGGCTGATCGTGGCTCCGCCCTCGTCGGTGAACTTGACGGCGTTGCCCACGAGGTTCGTGAGGATCTGCTTCAGGCGCAGCTGATCGGAGTCGATCACGATGCTTTCGGCGGGCGCCAGCGCCTCGAGTGTGATGCGCTTGCTATCGGTCTCCGAGGAGAAGTCCTCTACTATCTGCCGGATCAGGGGCACGACATCGACCGACTCGATGGTCACCGTGGTATCGCCGGAGGCTATGCGTTCGACGTCGAGGATGTCGTTGATCAGCGAAAGCAGGTGTTCGCCAGCGCCCCGCACGGTCGCGAGCTGCCGCCGCTGCTCGGCGTTGATGGGGCCGGGTATCCCCGCGAGGAGCACATCGGAGAATCCCAGTATCGAGTTGAGCGGGGTGCGGAGCTCGTGGCTCACGTTCATGAGGAATCGGTTGGTCGTCTCATTGGCCACCCTGAGCTCTCGGACGGTCTCCCCCAGGCGCGCTGTGCGGAGTTCCACCAGCTCCTCGAGGTGGTCGCGGTACGACTCGAGCTCGGACTCCGAGCGCTTGCGCGCTGTGATATCGCGGATGAAGCACACGATCCCCGCATCGTCGGGGAGCGCCGCAGCCGAGACTTCGACGTCGAACACCTGCCCGTCACGACGCTGCTGGGCCGACTCGAACAGCACCGCCTGGTTGCCCGAGATGGACCGTAGGGCCTCGTCGGCGACCCCACGGCTCGATGGCGCACAGAGGCTCGTGTAGTGCATCGAGAGAAGGCCCTCTTTGTCGAACCCGGACATCTCCGCGTAGGCCTTGTTCACCATCTTGATGTTGCCTTCGGTGTCGAGCAGACAGAAGCCGTCCCGCGTGGTCTCGAACACCGTGCGCATGAGCCACTCACGCTCGAGCAGCTCGTGCTCGGCCTCGCGGCGGAGCGTCGAGTCGATGATGAACGAATACAGCAGCTCCTTCTCGTCGACGTTGACCGTTCCCGAGTACACGTCCACGAACCGCACCGAGCCGTCAGCGCGTCTGTGCTGGAACTCGAAGTGGTTCTTGCGGCCCTCCACCGTCTTGCGCATCTCGGCCTGGATCTGCTCGGCGGTCAAGGTGTTGATCTGGTCGATGGTCATCGCGCGGAGCGTATCGGCGGTCCAGCCGTAGTAGTCGACCGCCGCCGGGTTCGCGTCCATGATCCGGCCACTCTCGGGGTCGATGAGCAGCATAGGCGCTCGCACGCCCTCGAACAGCGTGCGGAACCGGCTTTCCCGCCCGGATAGAAGGCGCTGGGCCTCGTCCTGCTCCTCATAATCGAGCATGAACCAGGAGACGAGGGCCATGCCTGCGGGGAGGAGCAGAAGCATCGGAAGCGCGATGTCGGCGGCGAGCCCGAGATCGGGTCGCCCGGATGCGAAGACGGTGCTCGTGAGGACCACGGCATGGATGCCGACGCTGAACAGGGTGAGGGGGACGAGCGTGTAGAGAGCGGGCCAGCGGGCGCGCAAGCGGTAGTAGGCGCTGGTTATCAGCGCTATGCCAATCACGTTGACCACTCCCGCAGCGACACCAGCGCCGCCGAGCGCGATCCGCGCCGCCGCTGCGACGCCCGCAGCCACAGCCGCTGCGATCGGTCCTCCGAAGAGTCCGGCGATGGCCACGGCCACAGACCGGCTGTCGACGAGCACGCCGGAGGCGGCAAGCGCGGGACGGAGCATGGCGACCACCGCCAGCAGGCCGAACAGCAGGCCGAAGACGAGCTGGGTCTGGCGGGGGGAGAGCCGGAGACGGCGCATCAGCGCGCGGACAGCCACGCTGCCAGCGATCATCAGTGCCACACTCTGTACGAAGTCGAGCGCCATGGTTCTTCCGCTACCGCCTATCGGCTCATCGTGCCGCTGGTCTCCGAAACGCGATGCTCTGCCTGTTCTGAAGACTGTACGTGTACGAACGCGTGTGGTCTACGGCCGTGTCGCGGCCATGTGCGAGGGAGCCGGGAATCCGAAGCGGTACCATGTGCATATGTGTCCCACGGGCGTCAGGAGAACGTCATGTTCGACCCACTCGATATCGCCCGATTCACCGTCGTGACCGGCCATTACGGATGCGGCAAGACGAACCTCTCCATCAACCTCGCGCTGGATCTGGCGCGTACGCACGAGGAGGTCATGCTTGTGGACCTCGACATCGTGAACCCGTACTTCCGCTCGTCGGACTACGCCGCCATGTTCGCCGGGCATGGCGTGCGCGTCATCTCGCCCACGTTCGCCGGCACCACGCTCGACACCCCATCGCTCTCGGCAGCCGTCCACGGCGCGTTCGACACCACCGGCGCCGTGGTCTTCGACGTGGGCGGTGACGATGTGGGCGCCACCGCCCTCGGCCGGTACGCCAGGGAGATCGCGTCGATAGACCACGAGATGCTGTACGTGATCAATCGCTACCGGAACCTCACCGGCGGGCCGCAAGAGGCCGCTGCCCTGCTTGCCGAGATCGAGGCCGCATGCCACCTGAAGGCCACAGGCGTGGTGAACAACTCCCACCTCAAGGACGAGACCACCGCCGCCACGGTGCTCGATTCGCTCGAGTTCGGGCGCCAGACGGCTGCGCTCCTCGGCCTTCCGTTGCGGCTCACTACGGTACCCGAACGACTTCTCGGAGCGCTTCCCGGCGAACCGGGTGCTGCGGGGTTCGTGGAAAACGCGTATCCTATCAAGATTCACGTCCGCACACCCTGGGAGGACGCCTCGTAGGGTGTCGGGCATGTCACCGCCCCGGGAGCCTCGCTCCCGTTTCCGATGAGGAGGTCGTCCGCTCATGCCACGCATCATCGTCGACGGACGCTACTGCAAGGGCTGCGGCCTGTGCGTAGAGGTCTGTCCGAGCACGTGCATCGTGCTCGATCCCGACACGATCACCGACAAGGGCTACCATCCCGCGATGCTCACCGACGAGTCGCTGTGCACCGGCTGCGCCAACTGCGCCGTGATGTGCCCCGACGTCGCTATCACGGTGGAAAGGTAGGCGCCGCATGACCGAGAAAGTCTTGATGAAGGGCAACGAGGCGCTCGCCGAGGCCGCCATCCGCGCCGGCTGCCGGTTCTTCTTCGGCTATCCCATCACCCCGCAGACCGAACTGGCCGCCTACATGTCCAAGCGCATGGGCAAGGCGGGCGGTGTGTACCTGCAGGCCGAGAGTGAGATCGCCGCGATCAACATGGTGTACGGCGCCTCGGCCGCCGGGAAGCGTGCCATGACGTCATCCAGCTCACCGGGCATCTCGCTCAAGGGCGAGGGCATCAGCTACATGGCGGGTGCCGACCTGCCGGGCGTGATCATCAACGTGCAGCGCGGCGGACCCGGCCTCGGCGGCATCCAGCCGAGCCAGTCGGACTACTTCCAGGCGACGCGAGCCACCGGTCACGGCGACTTCCACCTCATCGTGCTCGCGCCCTCCACCGTGCAGGAAATGACGGACTACGTGTACCGGGCGTTCGACCTTGCCGACGAGTACCGCATGCCGGTGATGATCCTCGCCGATGGCATGCTCGGCCAGATGATGGAGCCCGTGGTGCTGCCGGAGCCCAAGACGGAGTTCCCGGCCAAGCCGTGGGCCGTCACGGGGCACAGAGGCGAGCGCCCGCACAACATCGTGAACTCGCTCTATCTGGCGCCCGAGCGCCTCGAGGAGACCAACATCGAGCGGTTCGAGCGCTACGCGAGGATCAAAGCGACAGAACAGCTCGCCGAGGAGTACCTGGTCGACGACGCCGACATCGTGGTGGTGGCCTTCGGCGCCAGCTCGCGTATCGCCCGCAGCGCCATCAACAAGGCGCGTGAGCAGGGCATCAAAGCCGGCCTCATCCGTCCGATCACGCTGTGGCCGTTCCCGGCCGACGTGATCAGCGCCGCGGCTGATCGTGCCAGGGCGATCCTCACCGTCGAGATGAACATGGGCCAGATGGTCGACGACGTGCGCCTCGTGGTGCAGGGTCGCATCCCGGTCGAGTTCTTCGGCCGTGCGGGCGGCATCATCCCTACCCCCGCTGAGACGCTGGCCGCCATCGAGCGGATAGCCGCGTCGCTGGAAGGAGGTGCCCGATGAGCAAGGTCGTCTTCGAGCGCCCCGATGCGCTGACCGACGCGCAGTTCTCGTACTGCCCGGGCTGCACGCACGGGATCGTACACCGCCTTGTGGCCGAGACGCTCGACGAGCTCGGCATCGAGGGCACCACGGTGGGTATCGCGCCGGTAGGTTGCTCGGTGCTCGCGTACGAGTTCTTCGGCTGCGACATGGTGCAGGCCGCCCACGGGCGCGCGCCGGCGGTCGCCACCGGTCTCAAGCGCGCGCTGCCCGACAACATCGTCTTCGCCTATCAGGGCGACGGCGACCTCGCGTCGATCGGCATGGCCGAGACGGTGCATGCCGCCACCCGTGGCGAGAGGATCACCATCATCTTCATCAACAACGCGATCTACGGCATGACCGGCGGACAGCTCGCCCCCACATCGCTGCCCAACCAGGTGACGCAGACGAGCCCCTTCGGTCGCAACGTGGACAACGACGGCTTTCCGATACGCGTGGTGGAGATGCTCTCCACGCTCGACGGTGTGGCGCTTGCACAGCGGGTCACGGTCGACACGCCCAAGAACGTGCGTGCGGCCAAGCGCGCGATCAAGAAGGCGTTCGAGTACCAGATCGATGGCGTCGGTTACACGATCATCGAGGTCGTTTCCACATGCCCCACGAACTGGGGCCTCTCGCCGGTGGACGCGCTCCAGTGGATGCGCGATAACATGCTGCCGTACTACCCCCTCGGCGTGTACAAGGACGTCAAGGCCGACGGGTTCGCCAACGTGGCCGAGGCGGCCGCCGCCCGGGCGGCGGCGCTTGCGGCGGGGAACGCACCCGCATCCGAGGGAGGCGAGGCGTGATGGCGGCTCCTCTGAACATGCTGCTCGCCGGCTTCGGCGGCCAGGGCATCCTCTTCGCGGGCAAGCTCATCGCCTACGCTGGTCTCATCGAGGGCCGCGAGCTCTCGTGGCTGCCGAGCTACGGCCCGGAGATGCGCGGCGGCACCGCCAACTGCAGCGTCTGCCTTGCCGATGAACCGATCGGCTCGCCGCTGGTGCTCGAGCCGGACGTGCTCGTGGCGATGAACCAGCCCTCGCTCGACAAGTTCGCTGACAGCGTGGTCCCCGGCGGCAAGATCATCGTGGACTCCACGATGTGCCAGCGCCTCCCCGTGCGCGACGATGTCGACGTCTTTCCGGTGCCCGCAACGCAGCTTGCCGAGGAGAACGGACTCAAGGGCCTCGCGAGCGTCATCCTCGTGGGCAAGCTCCTGCGGGAGATAGGCTTCTGCGACCCCCGTGCGCTCGATGAGGCGATCGCTAAGAGCGTGCCTCCCAAGAAGGCGCATCTGCTGCCGAAGAACCGCAAAGCGTTCGAGATCGGCATGCTGAACGAGGATGGGGAATCCGTGCCGGCGTGCTCGCTGCCGGAGGACTGGTCGGTGGAGTAGCGTCACCAGGAGACGCGGGCGGGTGTTCGCCCGCACGGACGCGCGGCACCGCCGCGCTACGAACGAGGAGCAGCGCATGACCACGCAGTTCAAGGACATCGGTCTCAGGATCAAGGGGCTCCGTGAGTCGTGTGACATCCCGCGCGAGGAGATGGCGGCCGACCTCGGCGTGGATCTCGACACCTACATAGCGTACGAGGACACGGGGGCCGACGTGCCCATCTCGGCGATCTTCCACATGGCGAACAAGTTCGGCGTGGATCTCACCGAGATCCTCACCGGCATCCCTGGACGGCTCGACACGTTCCAGGTGGTGAAGGCGGGTACCGGCCGCACGGTCGACCGGTACCCCGGCTACAACTATCAGGACCTGGCCTGGGGCTTCGGGCACAAGATCATGCAGCCGCTGCTTGTGACGCTCGACCCGTCGGACGAGCCGGCCGATCCGGTCACCCACCGCGGCCAGGAGTTCAACCTGGTGGTGAAGGGGACCGTGGTCATCACCTACGACGACCACGAGCTCGTCCTCGAGGAGGGCGACAGCATCTACTTCAATCCCACGCACCCGCACGGACAGAAGTGCGGCGGGAGCGAGCCCGCGCAGTTCGTGACCGTCATCGTCGAGTAGGGCTCCGGTCCCGAATCCGTCCCGCCCATCGCCTCACGAGCGCCCACCAGGAGGCCTCATGGACCACATCCTCAAGAAGTACTGCCCGCGCATCGAGTTCGATTCGTACGAGGGCTTCCTCGCGGACTTCCGCATCGAGCCCACGGACGACTTCAACTTCGGGTATGACGTCGTGGACGAGTGGGCGCGCGTGGAGCCGGAGAAGCGTGCGCTGGTGTGGTGTGACGACGACGGCGCCGAGCGCACATTCACGTTCTCGGATGTCTCGCGGCTCTCCAACCGCATGGCCAACGCGTTCGCGGACCTCGGCATCGTCAAGGGCGATGTGGTCATGCTCGTGCTGCGCCGCCGGTGGGAGTACTGGATCACCGCGGTGGCGCTCCACAAGATCGGCGCCATCCTGATCCCGGGCTCGGTGCAGCTCACCACCAAGGACCTCGTCTACCGTGTCGAGAGCGCGGGCGTGAAGATGATGGTGTGCGTGGATGACGCGTACGTGCTCTCGCAGGTGGACGGCGCGCGCCCGAACGCGCCGACCATCGAGGCGTGCATCGTGGCGGGCCCGGCGCGCGAGGGGTGGCTCTCCTTCGATGAGCTTCTCGAGTCACACTCCGATGAGTGGGCGCGTCCCACAGGGGATGCATTCCCGGGCGGCCACGACACCATGCTGATCTACTTCACCTCGGGCACGACCGGTCTGGCCAAGATGGTCATGCACAACTTCCTGCACCCGCTCGGGCACATCATCACCGCCCGGTACTGGCAGCAAGTGCGCGAGAACGAGCTCCACTTCACCGTATCGGACTCGGGCTGGGCCAAGTTCGGCTGGGGCAAGATCTACGGCCAGTGGATCTGCGGCGCCACCATCCTTGGCTACGACATGAAGAAGTTCGTGCCGGCAACGCTCATGCGGAAGGTGCAGGACTACCGCGTCCACACGTTCTGCGTGCCGCCCACGATGTACCGGTTCATGCTGCAGGAGGACGTCTCCGCGTACGACTTCGGCAGCGTGGAGACGTTCGCTACCGCGGGAGAGCCGCTCAACCCCGAGGTCACCAAGCAGTGGGAGGCGTTCACCGGGAAGAAGATCCGTGAGGGCTTCGGCCAGACCGAAGGCCCCGTGCTTGTGGCTACGTTCCCATGGGTGGAGCCGCGCCCCGGCTCGATGGGCAAGCCATCACCGCTGCTCAACATGAAGCTCATGACCGAGGAGGGCGTGGAGGCCGAGGATGGCGAGGAGGGCACCATCTGTGTGACCGGCCTCAAGGACGCGTATCCTCCGGGCCTCTTCGTGGGCTACTACCACGATGCCGCGATGACCGAGGCCGCCGTGGGAGGGGAGTACTACGACACCAAGGACGTGGCGTGGCGCGACCCCGATGGCTACTTCTACTTCGTGGGCCGCAATGACGACGTCATCAAGTGCTCGGGATACCGAATCGGGCCATTCGAGGTCGAAAGTGCGCTCATCGAGCACGCGGCGGTCGTGGAGTGCGCGGTCACGGCCGCGCCCGACCCGGTGCGTGGGCTTGTGGTGAAGGCGACCGTGGTGCTCGCCAAGGGCTGGACCGGTTCACCGGAGCTCGTGAAGGAGCTCCAGGACCACGTGAAGAAGACGACCGCGCCGTACAAGTACCCGCGCATCGTCGAGTTCGTGGACGAGCTTCCCAAGACCCTCGGCGGTAAGATCAAGCGCAAGCAGATCCGCAACGAGGACGGTGTTGAGGGCTAGGAGCCGCGGGCTACCGCTCTCGACTGGTGCGCAGTGAGTCCGGATCCGCGTAGTCGCGCAGTGTGACGACGCCGTCGTCCAGGAGGCGGACGAACACGTCGACGATCGTCGGGTCGAACTGGTGGCCTCGCTCCGCGAGCAGTTCCGCGCGCGCCCTCTCCGCCGCCATGCCCGTGCGATAGGGGCGGTCGCTCGTCATCGCGTCGAATGCGTCGGCCACGGCGAGGACCCGCGCGTCCAGCGGGATCGCCTCGCCGACGAGCCCGTCGGGGTAGCCGCTGCCGTCCCAGTGCTCGTGGTGGTGCCGGACGCCCGGTACGAGTTCGGTGAGCACGGGGATACCGCCGATGATCTCCGCACTCACAACGGCATGCCGCTGTATCTCGGCGTACTCCTCGCCCGTGAGTCGTGCGGGTTTCAGCAGGATGGCATCAGCGATCGCGATCTTGCCCACGTCGTGCAGCAGGCCGGCCTGCTCGAGCACGCCAAGACGGTCGTCGAGGCCGAGGGCGGCTCCAAGAGCCGCCGCGTAGTCTGCCACGTGCAGCGAGTGCAGCGCGGTGTAGTGGTCGCGAGCGTCCACCGCCGCACTGAGCGACTGCAGTACGTCGACGCGATAGCCGGTGAGCTCGGCGAGTGAGTCGGCGAGGCGGCCGCTGAGCTCCTCGACCGACGCTCGCGCCCGTTCGGCCCGGTCGGCTTCGCTCCGGGCGTACAGCCCCCCCATCCCGTACAGGATGAGCGGGAGGAAGAGTACCTGCGCGTAGTCTTCCGTCAGGTCCTCGGCGCCGCTCGAGGGGAACCAGTTCATCGCGTGGTACAAGCTGACGGCGGTCATGATGCCCATTGCCGCGATCAGCAGCACCGTGAGGTGGCGAGTGCTGGGCTTCCGCGTGGCCAGGCCGAACGCTACCGACGCGATGAGCGCGATACCGAAACCCAGCGTTGCGATGAGATCGAGGACCCGGATCATGGAGCATCGTCCCCGGTGGAGCCGAAGCGATGCCACAGCATCACGCAGCCAAGTACGGCGAAACACACGCCTGCCACGGCGAAGAGCAGGTGCTCCAGGAGGTTGAGCGCGACGGGGGCGAAGAAGCTCTCCATGACCGTTGCGGCGTATGCGCCGAGCATCGCGCCGAGCCCCCACGCGAGCAGGGGCTTTGCCGGCAGCGAGATCCCCCGGTACGTCCAGACCACGATCGGTGCGAGGGCGAGCGCAAGCGCCAGGGCGATGATCTCGCTTTGCTGGGTCATGCACCCTCCTCGTGGGCAACGGCGTGTCGGCACGCACCAGTGTGCCACGACATCGAGTGCGAGCATATGGGTAGGGCGGGACCCGCAAGGACCGCTCACCACGGACGTCCCGGACGGTTCGTGCAGGCACGGCGTGCGTTTTGCTCCCGCGCCCCGTAGAATGTGGCCGTTCCGCGGCCTGTGGCCGCGTACCGGGTAAGGGGTCCTCGCATGCGGGCGCTGAAAGCCATAGGGGTGTCGCTGACCGTTGCGCTCGTGACGGCGGCGCTCACTCTCGCCGGCCTGATGTGGCTCCCGGGGATCGTGGTTCCCGATCCGGCCAGCGCCACGACCGCCGGAGTGGTGTGGCCAGACGCGACCACGGAGCGGCAGGTGGCCGAGCCCGAGCCACCGGTGGAGCGGTTCACGATCCTCGCGGTGGGCGACCTCATGGTCCACACGCCGCAACTCACGTCCGCCAGGGTGGCCGACGGCTATGACTTCGAGCCGTGCTTCGCGCCCGTGGCGTCACGGATCACGGCCGCCGATCTCGCGATCGGCAACCTGGAGACCACACTCGCGGGGGCGGACCGCGGCTACACCGGCTATCCCATGTTCAACTCGCCCGACTCATTCGCCGACGCGCTCGTGGAGTCGGGCTTCGATGTGCTCACCACCGCGAACAATCACACGCTCGACCGCGGACCCGCCGGTCTGACCCGCACGCTCGACATCCTCGATGAGCTGGATGCCCAGCACACCGGCACCGCCCGTACCGCCGAGGAGGCCGAGCGCATCCTGGTGGCCGAGGTGAACGGCGCGAAGGTCGCGATCCTTGCGTACACGTATGGGATGAACGGCTTCACGGCGCCGTCGGACAAGAAGTGGATGGTCAACGTCATCGACACCACGCGCATGGTGGCGGATGTGAAGCGTGCCCGGGAGCTCGAGCCCGACCTCGTGATCGTGAGCATCCACAACGGCGTGGAGTACCAGCGCCAGCCCTCGGAGTCGCAGAAGGCCGTTGAGATGGCGATGATCGAGGCGGGGGCCGACGTGGTGCTCGGCAGCCACCCGCACGTGATCCAGCCGATGCAGACGGTGAAGGCTACGCGCGAGGACGGCACCCCGCGCACCGGGTTCATCATCCACTCGCTCGGCAACTTCGTTTCCAACCAGCGCGAGCGGTATCGCAACACGGGACTGCTGCTGGAGTTGGGCTTCGAGAAGGACGTGCGCAGTGGCGTCACGTCGCTCGTGAGCGTGGAGTACGTGCCGGTGTGGGTGGACGATACGGATGAGGCCGGCAAGGAGCACCGTGTGCTGCCGATCGGCGACGTGCTGGCCGATTCGGCGTACCCCGGCGTGGACACCGCCGATCGTACGCGCATCCAGCAGGCGTGGGACGACACGACCTCGCATCTCGGGGGGAGCGCGACCGACGCGCGCGACCCGGCTGGCGTGCGGTTCTATACCGCGGAGTAGCGAGGCGAAGCCGTAACGGCGTCGGTGGGTGGTCCGGATCCAGCCTGCCTTGAATTACTCAACGTATTGAGTAAAATTACTCACGTAGTTGAGCAAATGCCCCGACGGAGGTGCGCAGATGTACGCAAGGCCCATCGATGCCGTCCTTCTCGAGCGCCTCCGTGGACCGCGACGCTTCATCCAGGTGGTGTGGGGGCCTCGCCAGGTGGGAAAGACCACCTCGGTCACGCGGGTACTGGACGCGCTGGAGGGCCCCCATCACTACGTCAGCGCCGATTCACCGGCCACACACACAGCGACGTGGATCCGCCAGCAGTGGGAACGCGCACGGATCGATGCCGCCGCCGGTCCCGCCGTCCTTGCGCTCGATGAGGTCCAGAAGATCCCTGGCTGGTCGGACACGGTCAAAGCTCTCTGGGACGAGGACACGATCGCAGGTCGGGACGTTCGCGTCGTGCTGCTCGGATCGTCTCCGTTGCTCATGCAGGCCGGTATGGGCGAGAGCCTGGCCGGGCGTTTCGAGGTGCTCCGCTGGACCCACTGGACGTTTGCCGAGTGCCGTGACGCCTTCGGCTGGGATCTCGACACGTTCCTGTTCTTCGGCGGGTATCCGGGAGCGGCGGCGCTCGTCGATGACGTGCCGCGGTGGCGCAGCTACATCATCGACTCACTGATCGAGACCTCGGTCTCTCGCGACATCCTGCTGATGACACGGGTGGACAAGCCGGCGCTCTTGCGGCAGCTCTTCTCGCTCGCGTGCGAGTACTCCGGGCAGGTACTCTCGTACACCAAGATGCTCGGGCAGCTCACCGATGCCGGGAATACCACCACGCTCGCGCACTACCTGGAGCTTCTCGGCGGCGCGGGTCTCGTCACCGGTATACCAAAGTACACCGGGGGGACAGTGCGGCAGCGAGCGTCGAGTCCGAAGCTTCAGGTGCAGAACACCGCGCTCATGACCGCGATATCGGGCCGTGAGCCTGGTGAGACCCACTCCGATGCGACATGGCGAGGACGGCTCGTGGAGTCGGCCGTGGGTGCGTACCTGCTGGCGCGCTCGTACGAGGCCGGATTCGAGGTCCGCTACTGGCGTGAGGGCGACCTGGAGGTCGACTTCGTGGTCGAGTCGCGTAACGAACTGCTGGCGATGGAAGTGAAGAGCGGCGACCGCCCAGCGAACGCACATCGCGGGATGAGCGTGTTCGGTGAGCGGCATCCAGACGCCCGCCTACTTGTCGTTGGGGCCGACGGGGTGCCGCTCGAGCGTTTCCTTCTCGGTGAAGCCGGAGTCTGAGCCGCGTCCCGGCCCTACCGCTCGCCACCCCGGTCCGGCTCCGGCCCAAACCGCTCGCCCCGGTCGACCGCATCGATCGCGGCCATGTCCGCATCAGTGAGCGCGAAGTCGAACACGCTCGCGTTCTCGGCGATGCGATCACGGTGCACCGACTTGGGGATCGTGACCACGCCGTGTTGCAGTAGCCAGCGGATCGCCACCTGCGCCGGGCTCTTGCCGTGTCGCGCGGCGATCTCGACAAGCGCGGGCTCCTCGGCCACGCGGCCCTTCATCAGCGGCGCCCACGCCTCCACCACGATGCCATGCGCCTCGCAGTACCGCCGCAGTGACGGCTGTTGCAGCCAGGGGTGCATCTCGTACTGATCCACCATCGGGGCGACCTCGGCTACGCTGAGCAACGCCTCCAGATGATGCTCGAGGTGGTTGCACACGCCGATCGCCCGCACCGCACCTTCGGCATAGAGGCGCTCGATCGCACGCCACGTCTCATGCGTCTGCTCGCGCGGCCAGTGCACGAGATAGAGGTCCAGATAGCTGGTGCCGAGCCGGTCGAGGCTTCGTGAGAACGCGGCCAGGGTGTTGTCGTAGCCCTGTTCGTCGTTCCAGACCTTGCTCGTGAGGAAGATCTCGCCCCGCGCAACACCGCTTGCCGCTATCGCACGGCCGATACCGGCCTCGTTGCCGTACAGCGACGCCGTGTCGATGCTCCGGTAGCCGAGTTCGAGTGCCGCCAGCACCGAGCCCTCCACGTCGCCGCCCTCGGCCGACTTGTACGTGCCTAGGCCGAGCCGCGGCATCTCCACGCCGTTGGCGAGCCTGACGGTATCGCTGAGTCCTGTGAGCATGTCGCCACCTCCGCGTCCATGATACCCGCCCGGCCCGACGGCGGGCCCGCAGTCCGCACCATCACACCACCGGAAGCGGGGAATACACGTCCATGGGTCCCGTTGCCGAAGGAGGTGGAACCGATGTTCACCGACCGTATCGATGCTGGCCGTCGTCTTGCCGAGATGCTGGCAGGGCGACCCACCGCCGAAGGCCCGGCGCGGCTGCCTGCCGACACGCTCGTGCTCGGCGTCCCGCGTGGCGGGGTGGTCGTGGCCGCCGAGGTCGCGCGCGCGCTCGGCCTCGATCTGGACATCGAGGTGGTGCGTAAGATCGGGGCGCCCGGGAATCCCGAGTACGCCATCGCCGCGGTCGACGCCGATGGTGAGCTCATAGCGGGCGAGGGTCTGGCGGCAGACGCGGAGTACCTCCACCGGGAAGCCGTGAGCGCGGGAGCGGAGATCAGGCGGAGGCTCGCGGTGTACCGCGCGGACCGCCCGGTGCCGGTGATCGCGGGACGCACGGTAGTGCTCGTTGATGACGGCGTCGCCACCGGGCTCACGCTCATCGCGGCGGTACGCTCGCTCGGGCGGCGGGGAGCGGTGCGGATCATCGTGGCGGCGCCTGTGGCCTCACCGTCCGCCGAGCAGGCGTTGCACCGGGAGGCTGATGAGACGGTGGTCCTGTGGGTCGATCCCCGCCTGCGGGCTGTGGGGCAGTACTACACGCGGTTCGGGCAGGTCACCGACGCCGAGGTGATCGCCGCCCTGCGCGCGTCCTGGCGCGAACGCGGACAGGCCCGCTGATCAGCGGGCCTGTCCGATGTCCTCACGCGATCGTGGTGGTTCAGGCGTCAGCCGTTGCCGCCATCCCCGGGCGTCTTGCCGCCCTCGATCTCTACCACGTCACCGCGCTTGGCGGAGGCGCCGGGGATCGGGAACTGGTTGACTACGATGCCGTCGTCCGGGCTCGTCACGTAGGTGACCTTCGGCTCAAGGCCGAGATCCGTGAGCGCCTTCTTGGCGTCGGCTTCGTTCATCGTCCGCACGTCGGGGACGATGATCACCTCGGGGCCCTTGGATATCTCGAGCGTGACCGTGCTCCCGGCCTCGAGCAGCACGTTGGGGTCGGGCTTCTGGGAGATGACGCTGCCCTTGGGCACGCTGTCGCTGAACGCTTCCGTGGTCTTGGCCTTGAGGCCGACCTCCTCAAGCTGCGCCTGCGCCTTGGCGAGCGATAGCCCGGTCACGTCGGGCACCTTCACCTGCTCCACACCCACCGACACGTACAGGATGATCGGCGTCCCCTTCGGAACCGAGGTCCCGGCAGCGGGTTCGGTACGGATGACCAGGCCCTTCTCGACCTCGGCGCTGTTCTCATCCTCGGAGTGGTCGTACTCGAGCTCGCCGAGGGAGCGCAGCGCGGCGATCGCGTCCGCCTCCTTGTACTCAGCGAGGTCGGGGACTACCACTTGCGCGATGCCGAGGCTCACCACGATGTTGATCGCGGTGCCCTCTTCGACCTTGTCTCCCGCCTCGGGGTCCTGGCTGATGATGATGCCCGGCTCGACGGTGTCGCTGTTCTCGGTGCCGACCACCCCGAGGGTGAGGCCGGCGGCTTCCAGCTCCGTTTGCGCCTGTTCTTCGGTGAGGCCTGTGAGCGGCGGGACGACCACGCCGCCGCCGCCGAACGCGCCGAGGGCGTATGCCACGCCGAGGCCGACCGCCAGCAGCGCAGCGACGATGGCCACCCAGGCCCAGGGGCTCATCCGGCGCTCGGGCACCGGCTGTACGCGCGGGGCGCCCGCGGGTCTGGCGCTCGCGGCGCGCTCCACCGGAGGCAGCACGCTGGTGTGGTCAGGCGACGTGGCGCCAGCGTACACGCCGCCGGCGGGGGCGTCTCCGTTCACGACGCGGCGCAGGTCGTCGCGCATCTCGGTAGCCGAGGCGTAGCGCTCGGCGGGGTTCTTGCGCATCGCGCGCAGGATCACGGCCTCGAGCGCCGGCGGGATCGACGCGCGCACCTGCCGCGGCGGGACTGGCTCGTCGTTCACCTGCTGCAGCGCGGTGGCGACGGGGGTGTCCGCATCGAACGGCGGCCGGCCGGTCACCATCTCGTACAGCGTGACGCCGAGCGAGTAGAGATCGGAGGCGGGGGAGAGCTGCTTCCCCTGCGCCTGCTCGGGGCTGATGTACTGCGCGGTTCCCAGCACCGAGCCCGTCTGGGTCATGGTGGTGTTCCCGGCACGGGCGATGCCGAAGTCCATCACCTTCACTGTGCCGTCAGGCGCAAGCACGATGTTATGCGGCTTGATGTCGCGATGGATGATGTCGTAGCCGTGCGCCACGGCGAGCGCGCCGCACACCTGCGCCGCGTACTCGGCCGCTTTGCGCGGGTCGAGCGGTCCCTGCTGGGCCACGAGCGACTTGAGGTCGGTGCCCTTCACGTACTCCATGACGATGTAGTACGTCTCACCGTCGCGACCCCAGTCGTACATGTTCACGATGTTGGGATGCGAGAGGTTCGCCGCAGCCTGCGCCTCCTGGCGGAAGCGGGCCACGAACGTGGGGTCGGACGCGTAGCGTGGGTGCAGCACCTTGACCGCCACGGTCCTGCCGAGGACATCGTCCACGGCTTTGAACACGTCGGCCATGCCGCCGGAGCCGATCTTCTCTATGACTCTGTATCTACGTCCGAATACGACATCGTCCACGGATGAACCGCCCTCTCTGCATTCTGTACGGCGCCAGGACGCCGCCTCATTCTACCGTATGGGTAGCACCCTCGCAGCGGGCCTCAGCGAACCGCTTCCAGGCCGGCCTGAAGGACGCCACGCGCCGCGGGTGCGGCGACGGTACCGCCAACGCCCGCGTTCTCCAGAACGATCGCCACGGCCACGCGCGGCTCCTCGGCGGGGGCGAATCCCACGAACCATGCGTGGGTCTCCACCGACTTGCCCGCTTCGGCTGTGCCGGTCTTACCGGCGACGGTCACTCCCTGTATCGCGGCCCGTCCACCCGAGCCCGAGCGGACGACACCCACCATCGCCTCGGTGACCGATGCGGCCGTGACCGGATCGAGCGCGCTCGTCCACGTGCGGGGGGTGGTGCCGGTGATGACGCGGCCCGAGCGGTCGGTGATGGCATCGATCAGGTACGGACGCATGACCGTTCCATCGTTGGCGATACCGGCTGTGATCAGCGCCATCTGGAGCGGGGTGACCTGGGGCCCCGGCGGGCTCTCATGTTCGCCGACCGGTTGGCCTACACCGGCCCAGGCGGTCTCCCACACGGTCATCTCGTCCGGATCGGGCATGAGCGACGCCACCGTGGGGAGGTCGAAGGGGACGCGGGAGCCGATGCCGAACTCCTCGCATTGCGCCACGAGCCGCTGTGCGCCGATATCCCGCGCGAGCTGGCCGAAGACGGTGTTCACCGAGCTGGCGGTGGCCTTGCGCAGGTCGATCGCGCCGTATGCGCTGCCCCCGTAGTTGGTCACCGGCGCGCCTCCGATGTCCATCCGTGCGGGACCGGTGTAGGTGGTATCCAGCGAAGCGACGCCGCTTTGCAGCGCGGCCGCCAGCGTGACCACCTTGAACGTCGATCCCGGCGGGTAGAGGCTCCTGCCCGCGCGGTCCACGAGCGGCGCCCCGCCGCCGTCACCCGAGAGAGCCTCCCATGCCTCGTCGATGCTCCCGGGGTCGTACCCGGGGTTGGACGCGTAGGCGAGCACGGCGCCGGTTGTGGGGTCGATCGCCACGCATGCACCACGCCGATCGCCGAGGGCCGCCTCGGCGGCTGCCTGGACCCGCGAGTCGATGGTGAGCCGCACGTCGTTGCCCGGGACCGGCACGCCGGCTGCCGCTTCGATCATGTCGGTGAGGTTCGCGAAGTCACGCTTACCCGCAAGCGCTTCGTTAGCTGCCGCCTCGATCCCCGCGCGCCCGTACTTCAAGCTGTGGTAGCCGAGAACGTGGGCCGCGGTATCGCCCTGCGGGTACCGCCGGGTGTACGTCTCGCCGTCGCGCACCGAGTCGGCGAGCACCACACCGTCGGCGGTGATGATGGCGCCCCGCTCCTGGCGCATCTCGGCGGTGAGGCCGCGCGTGTTCGCGGGGTTCGCCGCAAGCCGGTCGGCTGAGATGACTTGCACGTACGTGAGGTTGGCCACGAGCGCAGCCATGAGCACCGCGATCATCGCCCCCACGCCGGTGAGCCTGCGGGTGAGCGCCAGCCGGCCGAGCAGCCCCGTGCCGCCGGACACGACCAGATCGGTCTCGCTGCCGGTACCCGCATCCCCGGCGCGCATGAGCAGGCCGAGGAGGATGAAGTTGGACAGCAGCGAACTCCCGCCGTAGCTCACGAACGGGAGCGTGATGCCGGTGAGCGGGATCAGCCGGGTCACGCCGCCGACGATCACGAACGACTGCAGTCCGATGATCGCCACCAGGCCGGTGGCGGTGATGGCGGCCATGTCCGAACGGGAGCGGGCGGCGGTGGAGAGCCCGCGCAGGCAGAACACGAGGAAGGCGATGATGATCGCCGCCCCGCCGAGCAGGCCGAGCTCCTCGGCGATGGCCGTGAAAATGAAGTCGGTCTCCACGAACGGGATCCGCCCCGGCAGCCCGCGCCCCACGCCCAGGCCGATGACGCGGCCGTCGGCGAGCGCGAACAACGACTGCACCAGTTGGTACCCACGCCCGGCCGCATCCGCGAACGGGTCGAGCCAGATCGCGACACGCTGCTGGACGTGACCGAACATCAGGTAGGCCGCCGTGGCTCCCACAGCGAACAGTCCGAACCCGGTGACAACGTATGCGGGTCGCCCGGTGGCCGCGTAGAGCATCACGAGGAAGGTGCCGAAGAACAGCAGGCTCGAGCCCAGGTCTTTCTCGGCCACGAGGACGACGAGGCTCGCCGCCCACATGAGCAGCAATGGGCCGAGGTGCCGCGCGGGCGGGAGCCAGACGCCGAGCGTGCGCTTGGTGGCGACGGAGAGCACCTCGCGCTTCTCGGCAAGATACGCGCCGAGGAACAGCACGATGAGGATCTTGGCCACCTCGGCGGGCTGGAACGAGAGGCCGGCGAACCGCAACCAGAGCTTGGCGCCGTTGACCTCGACACCGATCACGGCGGGCAGGACCAGCAACGCGATACCGGCGAGTGCGATCGTGTACTTGTAGCGGGCGAGCCGCTCCAGCGAGGGCACCGCCGCGAGCGTGGCCACCAGTGCCACGATACCGGCGAGGACCCAGAGCACCTGGCTCTGCGCGAGCTCGGGGTCGAGCCGCGTGATGGTCGCGAGCCCCACGCCCGTGAGCAGGAACGCCACGGGCAGCAGCACGGGGTCGGCGCCGCGTGCGAGGAAGCGTGCCGCGAGATGCGCGATCATGAAGCACCCGAAGAGACCGAGCGGCACGGTGAGCTGCGCGAGGCCGACGTCGCCTCCGGCGGCGCCCTTCACGAGGACGAACAGAAGGACCACCGCGGGTGCGGCGGCCAACAGGAGGACGAGCTCGGTGTCGCGTCTGGTCCGCATCGCCGGCTACGGCCCCGGGGAGGGGGACGTCTCGGCGGCGCGCTCGCGGTACGTCTCAACGAGCGTGAGCGCCTCGGCGAGTCCGTCCACCTGGATGCCCTGCGCAAGGCGGGCCTGTGTGATGGGGTCGAGCGCGCTCACCGGTACGGTGGTCACGCGGGACCGCTCGTTCAGCGTGAATCCCGCGAACACGCCGGGCACGCCCTCGTAGACGGCGACATAGCCCGCTTCATCGATGACGTACGCCTGCGAGCGGGCGTAGGAGCGCGCCGCGAGCGCGGCGCCACCGATCACGGCCAGTGCGGCGAGCACCCAGAGGACGCGCACTGCCCATCGCCCGGCCGAACCGGAGCCCCGTGACGCACGCGGAGGCGTGCCGATGTCGGCGACGACCACCGTGATGTTGTCCTGGCCGCCAGCGCTCAGAGCGCGGTCGATCAGCTCGTCCACGACGGCATCGGGGGTGGGAGCGGCCGCCAGGACCGCTTCGATCTCGTCGTCGGGCACCATCGAGGTGAGACCGTCGGTCGCCAGGAGCAGGCGGTCACCGACCGCGGCCTCGGCCTCGAAGGTGTCAGCCATCATGTCGGGGTCTGAGCCGAGCGCCCGGGTGATCACGCTGCGGTTGGGGTGGACGCGCGACTCCTCGGCGGTGATCCTACCCTGGCGCACGAGGTCGGCCACGAGCGAGTGGTCGTCGGTGAGCTGCTGGAGCGAGCCGAGGTGCAGCAGGTATGCGCGGCTGTCGCCCACGTGCGCCACCGAAAGACGCGTGCCCTCCACCATCACCGCTGTGAGCGTGGTGCCCATCCCGGACTTGCCGCGGCCGCTGGCGGCGGCCTCGATGACAGCCGCGTTGGCCCTGCGCACGGCACGGCCGAGCGCCTTCGCGTCGCCGGTACGCGGTGCGCTCTCGAGCAGGGTGTCGATGGCGATGGAACTCGCTATCTCGCCGGCCTGGTGACCGCCGAGGCCGTCGGCCACGGCGAAGAGCGGCGGTGCGAGCAGGAACGCATCCTCGTTGTCCGAGCGGACGCGTCCGACATGGCTGTCACCGGCGTATCCGGGGTCGCGGTAGGCGCTCACAGCTTCACCACCTCGATCCTGTTGCGTCCGAGCTCGATGGCGTCGCCAGGGCCGAGGGGCATGGGCCGGGTGACGGGCTGGCCGTTCAGCAGGGTGCCGTTGGTCGAGCCGAGGTCCTCGAGCATCGGACCCGATTCGGTGGTGCTCACCCGGGCGTGCGTGGAGGACACGAAGTCGTCGGCGATCACGAGGTCGGCGTCGGGCGAACGGCCGATGAGCACGGGCCCGCCGAGCGGGACGCTCACGCCGGTGATCTCACGCGGTCCGCGGGTCACCCGAAGCGCGAGGCCGCCACCGGCGCGCCGCGCATGACCGCCGATCATCCCGATGCCGGTCTTCACTGCGGCGATGAGGAACAGGTAGAGCAGTCCGAGCAGCACGATGCGTCCGAAGAGCAGAACGACGTCGACCATCGCTCATCCTCTCGGTTCGTGGTAGACGAGCCGGGCAAGACCGATCTCGATCACGTCTCCGTCGTGCAGGCGGACGCGTTCGATCGCCTCGCCGTTCACGCGCGTACCGTTCGTCGAGCCCAGGTCGGTGATCGCCCAACCGGAGTCCAGGCGCACGAACGCGGCATGACGACGGGAGACGTTCGCGTCTTCGAGGTGGATCTGGCACTCGGCAAGCCGTCCCACGAGCACCTGGTCGCCGCTGAGCGCCACATCGTGGCTGAGGTCTCCCACGGTCACGGTGGCCATACCGGGCACGATCGGCGAGCGGAGTCCGGGAGCCTCGGCGACCGCGGCGGGCTCTTCGGACAGCGCGGCGCTCACCCGGAACCGGCCGAGGCGGAGATCGTCATGCACGGCGAACTCGACCCGGGGCTTGCCGTGGAGGTGGTAGCCGCGCTCACGGGCGTGGTCGGCGATGTAGGTGGCGAGCTCGCCGGCGAGCGTGGCGCGGAACGAGCCGAGGTTCTCGGCGTCTTCCGGCGAGAGGGCGACCGTATACGACGTGGGGGCGTACACGGTGGCAACGCCGAGGCTGCGGCCGTCATCGGCTGCCCTGGCGAGCGCTCGCGCGATCTCGACAGGCTGGACGGGGGAGCGGAACGCACCGGCGAACACGCCCTCGATGGCGCCACCGATCCTGTCTTCGAAGTCGGAGAGGATGCCCATGTGCCTGCGCTGTCGTCGGGGTCTGTGCGGAAACCTCATGATACCAGCGTCGGCGGGGAGTCCCTGCAGGATGTCGCCGGGTTGTTGCCGGAGCCGCGACGCAGGTGGGGAGTGGCGGCGCTCGTCGGCGATCCTACGCGTCGCGCGGCTGCGGGGGCGGCCCGAGTACGATGACCGCCGTCAGCAGCGCCACGGAGACGCCGAGGTCGATCGCCGCGGCCGGGAGAAGGCCGGTGCTGTCGCTCAGCAGACCCCACAGCATGTAGCCGCCGGCGATGATGGCGACGCCGACCCCGGTGCCGAGGAACGCCGCGCCGCGCGAGCGGCGCCCGCACAGCGCGGAGCTTGCGGCAGCGGCGAGCGACCAGGTGGCGACCACGACGAGCACTCCGGGATCGCTTATCGTGTTGAGTGCGGCGTCGCTGGTGGTCACGCCGCTCCACGGACGCCAGAGCCAGCTCCAGCCCGATGTGAGAAGCGGGGCGGACCCGCCCATGGCCGCGCTCACGAGCATCGTCAGCAGCGCCGAGACGCCTCCGGCGGCCGCCGCCAGCAGCGGCGGGAACGCGAAACCGGCGAGCAGGGGGGCGGCGGGCGCCATGCGCGCGGCGCCCAGCAGGGGGCCTGCGGCGGGGAGCAGGGCGTCGCCTTCGCCATGGCGACCCACGACCACCCAGTGGATCGCGAGCAGCACGAACGCGGCGGCACCGATCCACCACTCGGCGACCACACCGAGACCCGCCGAGAAGGACACGCCTCCGAGCGCCAGCCCGAGCCCGGGCGCGAGCGCCCCAGCGAGAGCCGCGAGTGCGCCTGCCGCGAGACCGGCCTCGGTGTTCGGCAGGAGCGCGCTCACGCCGGCCCACGCGAGCCAGCCTGAGACACCCGCTGCGGCCGCCCGGCGGAACCACGCCGAGTGCGGGCCGAGCGCGTCCCAGAGTCCGAGGCGGCCATGCTCGCCCTCGTACTCGATGTCATCGCCGAGCGCGTCGTCGAGATAGCGGGCAAGGCTGCGGCGGCCGTTCCGCGCGTCACCGAGCATCGGCTCCAGCGCATCAGCCAGCTCTTCGATCGACTCGAACCGATCGTCGGGGTCCGGGGCCAGCGCATCAAGCAAGACCTCATCGACGCGCTCGGACAGCATCGGCTCGAACTCCGAGGGCGCCGGAACCGGTGCGACCTCGATCTTGAAGAGCGAGCCCTCAGCGGTTTCCGCATCGAACGGGTTGGCACGGGTCAGGAGTTCGTACATCAGCGCGCCGAGCGCCCACACATCGGTGCGCTCGTCCACGGGTTCGCCGCGCAACTGCTCGGGCGGCATGGAGCCGAGCGTGCCGCTTGCGCCCTGTGCCCGGCCTGTCGCATCCGTGAGCGCCGCGATGCCGAAGTCCGCGACCTTCACGCGGCCGTCACGGGTGACCAGGATGTTCGCGGGCTTGAGGTCGAGGTGCAGGACGCCGTTGGCGTGCGCGAAGGCGACCGCGCCGGCCACGGCTTCGAGGACCGCCGCGCACTCGTCGCGATCAAGGGGTACGCCACGCTCATCAAGGATGTCCGCGAGCGAGGCGCCGTCGATGTCCTCCATCACGATGTACGCCGCGGAATCGTCGGTGTCCCACTCGTGCACGGTGACGATCGCGGGGTGGTTGAGCATCGCGGCGGTGCGGGCCTCGGCGAGCCCCGCACGCCGCTCGAGGGTGCGCCCGCCCTCGAGCGGGAGTCGCTTGATGGCCACGCGCCGAGTCATCTTGGTGTCGAACGCGAGCACGACAGAGCCGAACCCCCCGGATCCGAGGTCGGCCAGCGGACGATAGCGGTCGAGGATCAGATGCTCTTCCACGGTGCTCCAGTGTCGCTGCTGGTGCGATTGTACGTCAGCGCGTGCAGCCGGGGCCGGGAATGCGACAGGGCGGGGCATGGCGCCCCGCCCTGCGTCGTCCGCCTGCGCGGGTCTTACTCGGAGACGATCTGCACGAGCTCCAGATCGAAGGTGAGGTCCTGACCGGCAAGCGGGTGGTTGAAGTCGAGGGTCACGGTCTCATCGCCGATCTCCACGACCATCGCGTTCACGCGCTGGCCCTGCGGGTTCTGCAGCTCTACGCCCCAGCCGACCTGCGGGACGCTCTCGCCGAACGCCTCGATGGGGAACTGCTGGAGGGCGTCCTCGTTGCGGTCGCCGTACGCCTCGGCGGCGGGGATGGTGACTGTCGCGCTCTGGCCCACTTCGAGCTCCGCGACGGCGGTCTCGAAGCCGGGGATGACGTCGCCATCACCGAGGGTGAAGCTGATCGGATCGCGGCCACGGCTGGTGTCGAACTCGGTGCCGTCGGCGAGCGTGCCGGTGTAGTGCACGCGGACGGTATCGCCGTTCTGAGGTTTCACGAAAGATCTCCTGTCGAATCGGAAGCAGTGGTTCGGTATCACACTCTACAGCACCTCGTCCGGGCGCGCTGACGGCCTGCACGCGGCGCACGCCGCTCGAACGGATCAGCGCGTCCGAACGTACACGATCGGCGTGTCGTAGCCGGCAAGGCGCTCGCCATTGCGGGTGAGCAGCTCTGTCACGTGCAACGCCTGGTCCGACACCCTCAGTGAAAAGTGGAACAGGGTGCCAGGCGAGAACTCGCTCACATTCGAGCCGAAGTATCCGCCGTCACACTCTTCGAGTTCGAGCGGTGTGAACCGTGGCGACAGCGTGATGGCGTCATACGGGAGCCGAAGCCCCGCGTCCGCCGCTCTGAGGGCTGTGGTAGGCGTGGTGGGAGGCGGGTCGTACGAAGAAAGCACGACCTGGCCGCGTTCGTTCAGCGCGTACAGGAAGAGGTAGTTCTTGTCGACCTGCCGCTCACCGAGATCGAAGTGGCTCTCTTCGATCACGAAACAGCCCGGGAAGTCCGCCGGGAGACCCCTGATCCGCTGGTTGCAGGGTGCGATCACGTGGCGCGCGAGCGGGTGTATGCGTTCACCGGCGGTGTCCTCCTGTTGGCACTGGTCGCGGTTGTCGAAGGTACCGCTGATCATCTCGATGAACCGCGACAGGTCATGCATGGATTCCTCCCGGTGGTATGCCGTCGTCAAGCCGGTGGTGTGTGCGGATGATTGCAGACTCGACTGTAGCCCAAAGCGCCGCATCGATGACGGCGCCGAGCGTTGCCCGACGGCGTGTCCCCTGCTAGAATCACTTCTCGCACCACACGCGGGTGTGGCGGAATGGCAGACGCGCATGGTTCAGGTCCATGTGGGGGCAACCCCGTGAAGGTTCAACTCCTTTCACCCGCACCAGTTCGATGCTAGAGCGGCCCCGGTGTTCGCATCGGGGCCGTTTCATCAGGGCCCCGGCAGGTCCAGCGCACGTCGGCGATCGATGGTGACGCGTCAGTGCCTGCCGCTGGGCGTCCTCATCGGTCAACGCATCCCGGCGCGCGTCTTGCAGGTATGGACCGCCAGGCGTCGTATACAGGATTGTTGGCCTTCAATCGGTTCTCGGCCGCCGTTCGTCAGATAAGGACGTGCCTTTCATGCTCTCCGAACGCATGCTCACCGGCGTCCTCCGGGTGCTCAACCGTGGGTACATGAGCCAGTCGCCGGTCGAGATCACCCGTCTTCCCGACGCCGAGCCCGGACGCCGGTACTCGCTGTATCTGCACATCCCGTTCTGCGAGCGCCTGTGCCCGTACTGCTCGTTCAACCGCTTTCTCTACGGCGAAGACCGCGCGCGCGATTACTTTCAGTCGCTGCGCACCGAGCTGGAGCGCACCGCCGAGTACGGCTACGACTTCGGCGCGCTGTACATCGGTGGCGGTACACCGACCATCCTGATCGATGAGCTGTGCACTACGATCGACCTCGCGAAGTCGCTCTACCCGGGCATCGGTGAGGTGTCCGCCGAGTCAAGTCCGAACCACATCACCGACGAGTCGATCGACGCGCTGAAGGATCGGGTGCAGCGGTTCAGCGTGGGCGTCCAGAGCTTCGACGACCAACTGCTCCAGCAGATGGCCCGCTACGACAAGTACGGGTGCTCGGAGGCCGTCTTCGAGCGCGTGTGTTACGCCGCGGGCAAGTTCCACTCGCTGAACGTCGACCTGATCTTCAATTTCCCGAGCCAGACGCGGGCCATGCTGGAGCGCGATATCGATCTCGTGAAGCAGACCGGGGCGAACCAGACGACGTTCTACCCGCTGATGGCGTCGCCGAAGAACCGCCGTGAACTCGCGCGCACCATCGGCGTGGTGGACTACGGGCGCGAGGCCGAGTACTACCGCGCCATCGTCGAGGGGCTCGCGCCCGACTTCGAGCCGGCCTCGGCGTGGACGTTCTCGCGTGACAAGGGCGGCATGATCGACGAGTACATCGTCGACTACGAGGAGTACGTGGGTGTCGGCTCAGGCGCCATGTCGTACCTGGGTGGTCGCCTGTACAACAACACGTTCTCACTTGATGACTACCGGAACCGGATCGCCGCGGGACGCACGGCCGTGGCCAAAGCCGGCAGGCCGTACAGCACGCTCGGCCGGATGCGCTACCGGTTCGTGACGGAGCTCTTCGGCCTCCGGCTCGACAAGCGCAGGTTCCACACTGATTTCGGCGTCCCGATCGAGCGCGCCTTGCCCGTCGAGCTGGCGTTCATGAAGCTCTCGGGCGGTATCGCCACCAACGATGACCGCTGGATCACACTCACGCCACGGGGCCGCTACCTGCTGCTGGTCATGATGCGCGAGACGCTCGCGACCTCGAACGACCATCGCGACCATGAGCGCGAACTCCTACCCGCACACGAGAAGGTCCTGCTCGACGACGCCGGCGCGTTCCCGTGCGGCCCTCCTCCCGAGCGGCTCTGTCCGGCCAAGTAGGTCCGGCATACGTCCGGGTTTACATCAGTGCTGCTCCTGGGTCATCATGACCGCAAGGAGAGGTGGCGCTGATGACCCGCATAGACGAGCCACGCAGCTTCGATGACGACTTCACCACCCAGCATGCGTACTGCATGCTCGAGTTCTACGAGAAGACCCTCACGGAACTCGGCTACCGGTCCGCGCGCTACGAGGACATCGAAGGCCACATCGGCTCCTGCCGGTTCGAGACCCCCAAGTACGACACGCTCAACCATGCGATGTGGATGTGTGAGCAGACGCGTCTGTTCCTGCGTGCCGGACGGTTCGCGAAGGCGTACCGGTGGATCGGCACCATCCAGGGCATCCTCCTCATGAACGGCGTATTCAGCATCGTGGAGCTCAAGGACCACAATCGGCTTGAGCCTCCGCCCGTGCTCCCACGGGGGCGCGCGTAGCGCACAGGGAGGTACGTGGACGGCTATCAGCCGATACGAGGCAAGTGCTTCTACTGGCGGGAGCAGGTCGACGAGAGCGATCGCTTCAATACGCGCGTGAAGCCTGAAGACTGGCATGTGGAGTGCAGCTGCTTCGTCGAGGGGACTCGCTGGTTCTACACCACGAGCACCACGCCGGCGGACTGCCCCGAGAAGCGCCACTGCCGGTACTACATCTACTTCAGCTAAGAGGCGAACGGCCCCCGAAGGGGCCGTTCCGGAAGTCGGCTCTCGTTGTGTGGGTCGCGTGTGGAAGCCGACGGTTCCCCGATCAGTAGCGGCCGGAAAGTCCGCCTCCGGCCGAGATGCGCACCAGATACCCGGTGCCGTTGCAGCCGTTACACGGGCGCCACTCCTTGATGCCCGGTCGCGGTTCCACGGTGATGACCCGGTTGCCCCTGCACACGGGACATGTCTCCTTGCGAACCATCACGCACCTCCTGTTCCTGCATCAAGGATTATTAAACTTTCTTGCGATGCTGTCCAGAGGTCGTTCGTCCACGAACGTACGGAGGGCGCGAGAGGACAGCCGAGGTCGCGCAGGGCGCTGCAGATTACGCGCCGTCAACGCGCCGGACACGGACCGCTGTCGAAGGCTTGCTGCATACACCTATAGGGACGATAGGGTGGGTAGGTGCATACGGCGAGCATGATTGGCGGAGATGAACGGAATGCTGCAAGTACGGAAGCCCCTACGGATCCAGCTGTCGGCCGCGGGTATCGTCCCGCGCGCCGCGCATGTCACGGAGCATGTGGCAGGGGCTATCGAACCTCACGTGAACCGTATGGTGTTGCTCCTCGGGCTGCTGTATCCGCTCGCCATGGCGCCCCAGCTCTACAACGTCTGGGCGCTCAACCGCACGGCGGGTCTATCGGCGATCACTTCGGTCATCGGTCTGACGGTGGCCATCACCTGGACCATCTACGGCCTCATCCACCGCCAGAAGACGATCTGGATCGTGAACCTGGCCTGGATCGGTGTCCACGCCGCCATGGTGACGGGGCTGTTCCTCTGACCGAAGGCGTCGCGCCTATCCGATGTCGACCATACCGAGGTCGCTCAACACACACCGCCCCATCCGCTGCCAGAGCTGCGTGGCCGCTTCGAGGTCCACACGGTCTGGATCGAGCGCGTACTGGATCGAGAGGCCGTCCACGATCGCGATCGTGAGCAACGCGAACGAGGCGAGCTCGCTCTTCGGCGTGGTCTGGGCGGCGTCGAGCACATCGAGCACGGTACCCCGGTAGCCCGCGTACAGTTCAGCGATCCGGCCGCGTATCGACTCGTCACGCATGGCGTACGGGAGAATCTCGAGGAGGGCGATGAAGCCCTGTGTGTCCTCGATGATCTCGCGCTCACCCTCCATCAGCACGCGCAATCGTGTGTCGCCGAGGGGGTACTGGTGGGTCTGCGCCACGAGACCACGGTTCGCCTCGTGCACGAGCGAATCCACGAGCGCGACGATCAGCCCGTCCTTGTTGCCGAAGTGGTAGCCGATGCTGGCCTTCGATTCATCCGCTTCCTGCGCGACGGCTGACAGGCTGAGCGCCGCGATGCCGTCGCGCTCCAGGATGCGGCGCGCGGCATCGAGCAGTCTGCGGGCGGTAGGCGGCAGGGACTCGATGGGGTCGTGCACGCGCAGTTCGAGCGCTTGCTGACGGGTACGCGGCCTGCCCGGCCGGCGCTTCGGTCCCTCGGCTTCCATCGCCCGCTCACCTCCGTGGAAATCGTCTCACTTGAAGTATATCGCCAAAAGGTGTTTAGATTTGTCCGACCGGACAAATAAACTAAGATGAAGGCCGGTCCGCGTGACAGCACGGGCAGCGATCACGGGGTGCACAGGAGGTTCGACACGTGGATAAGCAGACGATCGTGGTTGCACTTGGCGGCAACGCGCTGCTCCGTCGTTCGGAGCCCATGACGGCCGAGGTGCAGCGCAACAACGTGCGCACCGCGGCCCGGGCGCTCGCACCGATCGCCGAGGCGCATAACCTGGTTCTCGCGCACGGCAACGGGCCGCAGGTGGGACTGCTCGCGCTCCAGGCGGCCGCGTACAAGGATGTGGAGCCGTACCCGCTCGATGTGCTCGGCGCGCAGAGCCAGGGCATGATCGCGTACATGGTGGAGCAGGAGCTCGGGAACCTGCTGCCGTTCGAGAAGCCGCTCGCCACGATCCTCACGATGGTCGAGGTCGATCTCGACGACCCGGCGTTCAAGGACCCGACCAAGTTCGTCGGCCCTGTGTATTCGCGGGATGAGGCAGAGGCGCTTGCGGATGAGAAGGGTTGGACGTTCCGCTCCGATGGCCCGCACATGCGCAGGGTGGTGCCCTCGCCCGAGCCGAAGCAGATCTTCGAGCTCGACCCGATCCGGTGGCTCGTCGAGAAGGACACCGTGGTCATCTGCGCGGGCGGGGGCGGTATCCCCACGGCATACCTGCCCGATGGCACGCGCACCCTTGTAGGCGTGGAGGCCGTGATCGACAAGGACCTTGCCAGCGAGCTCCTCGCTCGCGAGCTCGGCGCGGACCTCTTCCTGATGGCCACCGACGCCCCGGGCGTGTACCTCGATTGGGGCGCTCCCGACCAGCGGCTCCTCGGCCACACGACTCCGGCCGAGCTCGAGCGGCACACGTTCGCGGCGGGCTCGATGGGACCGAAGGTCGAGGCGGCGATCCGCTTCGTGCGCAGCACCGGGCATCGCGCCGCGATCGGGAGCCTGGACGACATCACGGCGATCGTGGCCGGCGAGGCCGGGACGATCGTCGAGCCCGACCCGATCGACGACGGAGAGGAGAGATAGGGGCCGGATGCCGGCCCCTGGGCATGGACGCGCCGATACCCGAGAAGGAGGACGCATATGGATATGCACACACTGCCCGCTCTACGACGTCTGAGAGGCCGGCACTACCTGACCGACCTTGACTACTCGCGTCAGGACCTCGAGGACCTGCTGGTGCTGGCGGTTCACCTGAAGGCCCTGCGCCAGAAGATGCGGCTCACGCCGTTCCTGCCGGGCCGCCACCTCGCGATGATCTTCGAGGCGTCATCCACCCGCACGCGTGTGAGCTTCGAGAACGGGTTCGCCGAGCTCGGCGGCAACGCGCTCTACCTGCGCCCCGGTGAGATACACCTGCCCGGACGCGAGACCGTGGCCGACACCGCGCGCGTGCTCTCGCGCATGAACGATGCCATCGAGATCCGTTCCAAGAAGAACGAGACGATCGAGGAGTTGGCACGACACGCCACGGTCCCGGTGATCAACGGAATGGACGCGGACCGCCATCCGGCGCAGTCGATGAGCGACGCGCTCACCATCCTCGAGCACGCGGGCCGGCTCGAGGGTGTGACCTTCGCCTACCTCGGCGATGCGGCGCACCCCTGCAACTCGCTTGCGACCACGCTCACCAAACTCGGCCTGAACGTGCGGATCGGCAACGCACCGGGGTATGAGATGGACGAGGCGCTCCAGAGTAAAGCCGCGGAGATCGCCGCGGAGAACGGCGGGAGCTTCCTGCTCACGCACGATCCGCTGGAGGCGATCGAGGGGGCGGACTTCATCTACACCGACTGCTGGTGGTGGACCGGTCAGGAGGACGAGTACGAGGCGCGCATCAAGGCGTTCACCCCGTTCCAGGTGAACAGTGCGCTCATGGCGAAAGCCAAGGAGGGCGCACTGTTCATGCACTGCCTGCCTGCGATGCGTGGCGAGGAGGTCACCGACGAGGTCGCCGACAGCGATGCCTCGATCATCTTCCCGCAGGCCGAGAACCGCATGCACTTCCAGAAGGCGCTCATGTTGGCGCTCATCGGCATCGACGAAACGCCCGCCGATGAGCGTCTGCACCCGATTGCCCGTGCGTTGTTGACCTGATCCGAGGGGGCCTTCGGGCCCGGGGAGGAACTTCGATGACTGCAGAGAGCGCACCAACCAAGCACAAGGTCTTCGGCCTGGCGTCGATGATCCTGTTCTCCGTCTCCGCGATTCTCGTGGGAGACACGATCGCTTCGTCCGCGGCGATGGGCGTGCAGGGCATGACGTTCTGGATCGTCCTCGCCGTGCTGTTCTTCATCCCGTACGGGTTCGTCACCGCCGAGCTCGGCGCCGCATGGCCCGACGACGGCGGGCTCTATGTATGGGTGCGTGAGGCGTTCGGACCCATGTGGGGCACTGTCACCGCGTGGCTGTACTGGGTGAACGTGGCACTCTGGGCGCCGAGCGTGTTCGTCCTGTTCATCTACACGCTCACGGCGGCGTTCGGTATCACGATGCCGCTGTGGCTCGAGGCGCTGCTCGTGATCGCGCTCGTATGGGTGATGGTCGCGATCGGCGTGCTGCCCAAGCGGTACTCCAAGTGGGTGCCCAACGCGTCGGCCGTGGTGAAGATGATCGTGTTCCTGGTGCTCGGCGCCGCCGGTATCGCGGCCGCGGTCAAGAACGGCGGTCTCGCCAACGACTTCGCACTCGCCAACTGGGTCCCGGACATGTCGTTCGACAACCTCACGTACCTGCCGGTCGTCATCTACAGCTTCATGGGCTTCGAGCTCATGAGTTCGGTAGGCGACTCGGTCAAAGATCCCAAGCGTGACGTGCCGAAGATGATCTTCGCCGCCGGCTTCGCGATCCTGTTCATCTACATGTTCGCGACGTTCGGCGTGCTCGCCGTGATCCCGGTGGACCAGATCGTCATCGAGACCGGCATCGTGGACGCGCTGAAGCCGGCGTTCGAGGCGGTCCTCGGCGCGGCGGCGGGGCCGGTCTTCGCCGTCATGGCCATCGGCGTGCTCTTCACGTTCCTCGGCAACATGGTGACCTGGTCGATCGGCGCCAACGAGTCCATCGCCGCCACCGGTATGGATGAGACCGCGCCGGGAGTCTTCGGGCACATGCACCCGAAGTTCGACACGCCGGACTACGCGTTCTATTTGATGGGCATCATCGCCACCATCGTGACGGTGCTCACCTACGTGCTGTTCGGCAACAACGAGGGCATCTTCTGGGCGATCTTCTCGCTCAGCTCCGTGGTCTTCCTGCTGCCGTACCTGCTGATGTTCCCTTCGCTCGTGGCGCTGAGGAAGAAGTTCCCCGAGCAGCATCGGCCGTACAAGGTACCCGGTGGTGACGCCGGCGCCTGGCTGTGGGCCATCCTGTGCGAGATCGGGATCCTGTTCACGCTGGCGCTCTTCTTCCTCGTGCCGCCCGAGGGCACACCGCTCGGCGCGTTCTACGCGATCACCATCGGTGGCACGATCATCTCTGTGGCGGTGGGCTTCTGGCTGTACCGCCATGCGAAGTCTCTCAAGAAGGCATAGACACGGTCCCCGACAGGAGAGGAGGCACTATGCCGAAGGTCATAGACAGCACGCCGAAAGCGGATGGGTTCCGCATGCCGGGTGAGTTCGAGCCGCATGCCGGTACCTGGATCCTGTGGCCCGAGCGCCCCGACAACTGGCGCCAGGGCGCGAAGCCCGCGCAGAAGGCGTTCGTCGAGGTGGCGAGTGCGATCGCGCGCTTCGAACCCGTGACGATGGGGGTGAGCAACGCGCAGTTCGCCAACGCGCGGCAGATGTTGCCGCCGGAGGTGCGCGTGGTGGAGATCAGCAACGACGACTCCTGGGTGCGCGACTGCGGCCCCACGTTCGTGGTGAACGACGAAGGCGCCGTGCGCGGCGTGGACTGGGACTTCAACGCCTGGGGCGGCCTGGTGGACGGGCTGTACTTCCCGTGGGACAAGGACGACGCCGTGGCGGGCAAGATCTGCGAGATCGAGGGCGTGGACCGCTACAAGGCCCCGATAGTCCTCGAAGGCGGCTCGATCCACGTCGACGGCGAGGGCACCTGTTTCGTCACCGAGGAGTGCCTCCTATCCGAGGGGCGGAACCCCGACCTCGGCAAGGAGGAGATCGAAGCCGCGCTCCGCGACTACCTCGGCTGCGAGAAGGTCATCTGGATCCCGTACGGCATCTACAACGATGAGACCAACGGCCACGTGGACAACATCTTCGCGGTCGTGCGTCCCGGCGTGGTCGTGATCGCGTGGACCGATGACGAGAGCGACCCGCAGTACGCGCGGTCAGCCGCGGCCAAGGAGGCGCTCGAGGCCGCGACCGATGCGCGAGGGCGCTCGCTCGAGGTCCACACGATCCACATCCCCGACCCGCTCCTGATCACCGAGGAGGAGTCGCAGGGCGTGGATGCCGTGGACGGCACACTGCCCAGACTGCCCGGCGACCGTCAGGCGGCGAGCTACATCAACTACTACGTGGTGAACGGCGGTGTCCTCGTCCCGGCGTTCGGCGATCGGCATGACGAGGCGGCCTGCGCCAAGCTCCGGGAACTCTACCCCGACCGCGAGGTGGTGGCGATCGAGAGCGCTCGCGAGATCATCCTCGGCGGCGGGAACGTGCACTGCATCACCCAGCAACAGCCGAGAGGGTAGCGAGCGGAGTTGCGCTCCGTGATGGCCACGCGTGAACATGAAGGGCGGACCGGATCGACCGGTCCGCCCTTCATGTCGCTAGCGCGCTTCGATCCAAGCGCGGCTACATCGCTTCCTTGCTCGTCTCCTCGATCGCCTTGTCGATCTGCTTGCGCAGGACATCAGGCAGGCCGGGGATGTCGATGTTCACGAAGCCGCGGGTGATCATCGAGACCGCCTCGTCCTTGGGCAGACCGCGCGTCATCAGGTAGTAGATCTCCTCGGCGGCGATCGGCGAGATCGCGGCCTCGTGGCTGAGCTCGGCGCCCGGTGCGCCCTCGCTTGCGAGATCCGGGATCGCCCACTGTGTGGAGTCCGGCGACTGCACGATGCCGCGGCAGTCGAGGTGCGCCTTGCAGTCGTTGGTGCGTCCGATGAGGCGGCCTCGCGAGTAGACGACCGACTCGTCGAGCGACACGGTGCGGGCCACCGCCTCCGAGCGCGAGCCCTCGCCGATGAGCTGGGCCTCGCTGCCGAGGTCGATGTGGCTGTCCTTGAGGCCGTACACGATCGAGTTGAAGACCGCGGTGGAGTTCTTGCCCTCGAGCTTCGCCACCGGGAACGCCTGGATCGATTTCACGGGTGTGAGCAGAACGTAGTTGTTGATGTACACGCCGTCGTCATCGACGATGACGCCCGTGCGCGGGCGCACGCTGAAATCCTCGGCCCAGTTGTGCACCATCGTGAACGTGAGCTTGGCGCCCTTGCCCACGTAGAACTCGGAGATGCCGGCGTGCAGGCCCTCCTTCACGTCCACGTGCACGTTGCAGCCGGTGATGACGTTCGCCTCGGCACCGTCCTCCACGATGATGATGTTGTGGACGTTCTGGCTGACGTTGCTTTCGCTCACGAACAGGCAGGCCTGGATCGGCTTCTCGACCTTGCGACCGGCCTTCACGCGGATGAAGTAGCCCTCGGTCTGGTGGAGTGCGACGAGGGCGGTGTACTTGTCCTTGTCGGGCATGACCGCGCGCCACCAGTACTTCTCGAGCATCTCCTCGGGCCACAGTCGCAGCGCGTCTTCGGTGCTCATGATCTCGATGGCGTCGTCGAACGCCTTCTGCACGCGTTCGTAGATCGGCGTGCGGTCCATCTGGAAGTAGCTTGCCGAGCGGTCGGACTCGTCGGCCATGAAGCCCGAGTGGATGACCGTCTCCTTGACCTGCTTCTGCAGGCTCTCGAGCGTCTCGATCCGTTGCTGTTCCGAGACGGTCTTGAAGCGCGTGATGTCGACGTCGGGACCGAGGGCGGCCTGCTTGTCGATGGCGGACTCCGCGGCGACGCGGATCTCTTCGAGGCGCGCGATGGCGCTGGGGCTTAGCTGAGTGTCTGACATAGTTTGCACTCCACACAGGCGTCGTAACCGTGGCTGGATATCTCGTCGATCAGGTCGAGCGGGTTGCCCTTGCAGGCGAGCCGGCCGTTGTAGAGCACGTGCGCCACGTCGGCGTTCACGAACTCGAGGATGTGGCCGGTGTGGGTGATGATCAGGCCGGAGCGACGGCGCTCGGAGATGCGCTCCTCACCCTTGAGCAGCGCGTTCATCGCGCCGCCGACGACGGCGATGTTGTCCAGGTCCACGCCGCTCTCGGGTTCGTCGAAGAGCGCGAGATCGGGCATCTGGGCGAGCAGCTGGGCCATCTCGGAACGCTTGGCCTCCCCGCCGGAGAAGCCCATGTTCACGTCACGCTCGAGCATGTGGCCGAGGTTGAGCTCCTCATCCAGGGTGGCGATCGCCTCGTCGTCGAGCTCGCCGCGGGCGGCCACGCCGATCACCTGGCGGAGCTTCACGCCGCGGACCGCCGGCGGACGCTGGAACGCGATGCCGATACCCAGGCGGGCGCGTTCGTCGATCTCGAGCTCGGCGAGGTCGGTGCCCTTGAACAGGATGCGTCCCTGTGTGATGCGATAGCCGGGCATGCCGACGATCGTGTTGAGCAGCGTGGACTTGCCGCCGCCGTTCGGGCCCAGAAGCACGTGCGTCTCGCCCTCTTGGATCTCGAGGTCGACGCCGCGCAGGATCTCCCTGTCGCCGACGGAGACGTGCAAGTCCTCTATGGCGAGGAGTGGTGCGGTGGTCTCGGAGGTCATCGGTCACCTCATCTCTCATGGTGCGAGGTCTGATAGGTCGGTACACCCGCGCGTGCCGACTGAAGCCGGAGCGCGGGAGGGCGGGCGTTCCCACTGTAGCAGGATGTACGCCAACAATATACCCCTGGGGGGTATATCATCGCGCATCCCGCAGTATCCTCCGGACGCTCGCGGGGCAGGGGAGTTTGCGGCATCATGAGCCACATGAGCGAGGGCGCCACACATACGCGGGATGCGGGGTCCCACGGGTCAGCCGGCCCGGACGGATCCGCCGTGCGTCCGGAACTCGATGCGTTCCGGGAGCGTGTGTGGGCGCACTTCGAGGAGCATGCACGCGACGATCTGCCGTGGCGTCAGACGACCGACCCGTACCGG
>JAZIGI010000011.1:0-52019 GCA_036679125.1 Actinomycetota bacterium
CGTCGCAGCCAAAGCCGAGCGAGATCACGAGTCGGTGTGTGTCATACCCGGTGGGACCGGCCTCGTAGGCGAGGAGGGTCGAGGCCGGGTCGTGACGGGACAACAGCCGCCTGATCGCCTCAGTGGTGTTGGGCACCACCCGCTCGTCGACCTCGGTGGTGCCGGGTCGCAGCACCGCGACCGCGATCGTGTCCTTGTGGACGTCGAGTCCGATGTGAGTACACTCGTTCATGGCCGGTCCCTCCGTATGTCGGCGCCGCGGGGTCATTCCCGCCGTGATCCACGTTATATGCGGATTCGGGCCGGCCATCTCATAGTGACTAGCAGGACAAAACGGGACATTGTCCCCCCGGCGCGGTCTGGGTGCATCAGAGCAGCCGCGGTACCGCGTGTCACACCTGTGTTCGACGCTAGGCGTATGACGGACACCGCCTTCCCGGCACTCTGGGGTGTGAGAGAATCGGGGTGGGCTGCGAGCACTGAGGGGTGCAACGATGGCGAACGACAGTAGGAGCATGACCAACTCCAGAACCGGCGTGGACGACGAGTACTACACGCTGTTCGAGGACATTGCCGGCGAAGTCCCAAACTACAAGGACCAGTTGAGGGGCAAGCGCATTCTATGTCCCTGTGATTGGGATGAGAGCCTCGATGAGATCTTGGTTTACGCGGACCAAGAGGAAGTGATCGCATCCAACCTGCTAGCTGAAGGCTGCACGATCAAGCATGTTGATACAGACCTATCGAAGCACGGGATCGAGCGCAGTCTCGACATCATCAGGTGCAACTTCGTCAAGTTCCTCGTTGCTCATGCGGAGGACTACGGAATCGCTTCGATTGCAGTCAGTGGCTATGACCCTGCCACGGGCAAAGGGGTTCGGTTCCAGGATATCGACTACTCCAGGTACGACCTCGTGATCACCAACCCGCCATTCAGCCAGTTTCGAGAGTTCATCGCCACCCTCTTCGAGAATCGTATGCAGTTTCTCGTCATTGGTCCCCAGAACGCTATCACCTATAAGGATTGCTTCGACCGCATCAAGAACAACGAGATGTGGCTCGGCTATCACTACCACCTTAAGGGCTTCACTCGACCTGACGGGACCGTCATCCCCAAGAATGACAACTTGCCGCGCTGCTGCTGCTGGTACACGAACCTTGACGTGTCCTACCGGCACGACAAGATGATCCTGACGGAGGAGTTCGACGCTGCGAAGAATCCGACATACGTGAACTACGATGCCATCGAGGTCCCGAAGACGGTGGCAATCCCCTACGACTACTCAGGGGATATGGGCGTGCCAATCACTTTCCTGCAGAAGTACAACCCTGACCAGTTCGAGATTGTCGGTTCCAGCAGGAGCCTTGGACGCCCCATGAGCGAGATCGCGGAGAAGGGCACCTACGCGCAGGGGGGCGTGCGGTTCTATCTGTCTAAGGGGGACGGAACCTACCGGCGTCTCTTCGACCGCATCGTCATCCGAAACAAGGAGGTCGTCCAGAGTGACTAGCAAGCTGACGGTGGGCGAACTCTATGACCAGGTGCGAGACGGTCGGATCATCAGCGACATCGATCTCCAGCGAGAGATCGTCTACAACGATGAGAAGCAGACGCTCGTCATCGACTCCATCGTCAAGGGCATACCGCTGCCGGCGTTCTATTTCTGGAAGAATGCGGACGGCGTTCTCGAGGTGCTCGACGGCAAGCAGCGCATCGAGGCAATCAAGCGCTTCAAAGAGAACGACATCATGTATGCGGGTCGACTCTGGAAGCAGACACCGGCCGAAGTGCAGGACACCCTGAACGGCACGTCGCTGTCTGTGATCGTCTGCGAGGGTGACGATGCGCTCAAGCGCGAGATATTCAAGCGCATCAACACTCTCGGGGTGCCGCTGTCGCCCTACGAAGTTCTCAATGGATTGTTCCACGGAGAGTATCTCCGTGGCTTGACGTCCTATGTAGACAACGATCGTTACGCCCGTCGAGTGCTCGGCGGGAACAGCCGCGGCAAGAACCAGCTCAAAGTCATCAAGTGGCTGATTGTCTTGTCGGGTGGCAAGCCGTCCGCAGATTCGATCAACGAGTATGTTGCGACGAGACAGAGCGACTCATTCGATGACGATCAGCGTGCCATCAACCGCTACGTCAAGTTCGTCGGCGAGGTCTTCACTGACTTCGGGCAGTCCGATATCTACTTCACGCTGGCTCTGAAGTATGTGGCGGACGCCGTCATATGGAAGGACAACAAGTCTGAGATCAACCTCCAAATCAAGCGGTTCCTTAGGAGTGATGCGGCGAAGCTTCTTCCTGATAAGGCGAAGGAGATCGAGGACATCATTCAAGCGGTCGTGAGCGGAATCAGCGTCGACCCAAAGCGGCTCTTCACGGGGGATGACAAAGCCGAGTTGCTCGCGAAGAGCCAGCCGCAGGGCGAGAAGTACCCCTGCGCGAAATGCCACAAGTACTTCTTGCCGGATGAGCTCACGGTTGACCATGTCGAACCTTGGAGCAGGGGCGGTCGGACGGAGTTGTCGAACGCCGAGTTGCTCTGTCGGCCGTGCAACAGCAAGAAGGGGAACCACTAGAAGAGTGTGGCGGGTGCCTGCTAACCCTGAGATCGAGCGGACAACGCTTCGCGTTGCCGCTCATCTCAAGAGACGTTAGATCGACCCGCTCAACCACTTGCGCAGTGACACTCATGCGCGTACGCTTACTGGTACGATACCGCGTACTACGGAGGTCATCATGCAACCGCTTCGACTCGATGAGGACATCCGCCCGCTCTCGGAGTTCCGTTCTGGTGTCGCATCGTTCATCAAGCATGTCAGCGATACCCGCCGGCCGCTTGTCCTCACCCAGCACGGTCGTGGCGTTGCTGTCGTCGTCGACATCCGCGAGTTCGAGGCGATGCGTGAGAAGCTCGCCATCCTCGACGACATACAGGTGTCACGCGCGCAGATCGCCGCCGGTGGCGGGACTCCACATGACGAGGCCAAGGCGCGAGTGCTCGGCAAGCTCAGGTCATGAGGATCATCTGGTCGGATCGTGCCCTCGAGCGCGTCGAGGAGATCGCCGCCTACATCGAGCAGGATGACCCTGCGGCAGCGGCGCGTTGGGTGGAGGAGTTGTTCGCTGCCGTCGACAGGCTCGGCGACTTCACGGAGATGGGAAAGCCCGGTCGCGACGTCGCCACACCCGGAATCAGGGAGCTTGTCATCGGGGACTTCCGGGTCTTCTACGAGGTCGGCGTCGACATTGACGTCCATTCCGTGTGGCGTGCGAGGCAGTTGGTCGATGAAGGCGAATTCGGGGCGACCTGACTCGGGCGTCGAGCAGAAAGCGCGTCCGTGTACGATAGACTCGGGTTGGGGAATCGGGCGGGGCGCGCTTCAGCTCACGCCCTAACCAGTTGATATGAGATTGCCGGTCAACCCGCGATCGCTCACGGTCCTCTCTGGTTCTTGGTCGGTGCAAGCGGGCGGGCACATGGAAGCGGCGCTCGACCATGCGGATATCCGGGGATTCGAACCCCACATCTCGGTCGGACCGGAGCCTGCCTCAAACTAGACGCGCGCTTACACGTGTCGCATAACGTGATCGAGGATCTCTCCGGAGTGTGGCGCCCGCCCGCATGCATGACATCTACTATCGGGCCGGACCGAGGTTGTCGGTCATCAGGCCCCAGACGAACCCTGAGAGCTCGCGCGCGGTGGCCACGACAGCGGTGTGCGCTCCTTTACGTGCCGAGATCGTGCGGAATGTGCGGTTGAGGCGCACCTGTGCCGCCCACGAGTAGGCCGCGACCTCAGGCGGCATCCCCTCGAGGCGGTCTCTCAGTTTGCCGCGGACCGCCGGCGCGTGCCGGGAAGTGGCGCGTGTCGGACCGTCCTGACCTGGACTACACGGGAATCTCTCTCTGGCTTGCGGATTCACCGTGCAAGCCGCTGGGCTACGACCGTCCGATGCGCGTTGCCCGACGGCTGCTCACGGGCTCGTCGGGCAGTACCTAACCCGGGCGTCAACCCGACGACGCCGTGTGAGCTACACTCGGGTTGGGAGCGGGCGTAGGCGCTTCAGCTCACGCCCAAGGACGCCAGACACACAGGGACTGCCATGACATTCTTGCCCGCAGGGTTCGAGCCTCCGGCCGCACTTGAGACAGAGACGTTTCGACTTCGGCCGATCACGATTCACGATGCCTTCAAGGACTATGACGCTGTGATGTCCAATCGTGAGCGGCTTTGGAAGCGCTTCGGCCAGATATGGGGTTGGCCGGCACCGGATCTGACGCTTGAGCAAGACATCATCGACCTCGCGTGGCACCAGAAGGAAGCGCAGCTGCGATCTTCCTTCAACTACGCCGTGATGAGCCTGGACGAGACGTTGCTCCTCGGGTGCGTCTACATCGATCCACCCGTGCTCGACGAGACAGAGGCGGACATCTGGTTCTGGTCCCGTGAAGACCACCATGCCTCGGCTGACTTCGGCACTGAGCTCGGGATGCACGTGCTCGACTGGCTGCAGCGTTCATGGCCGTTCAAGGTGGTCTCGGTGTGCGGGTCGATCACGCACCTGCAGCCGCATGGAGGTGTCTAGCGGCGATTCCCGCCGGCTCACGCGCGGTACGCTGGCCTCAGCCGCTCGTCTCGCGGCTGAAGCGCAGACACGCTGGGCAGCATCGCCAGAAGCGAACGCGCTACTCCGCCGCCTCCACCAGCGCCGCAAGCTCGGCGTCCATTCCGGCGAGCGTTTCCGCAGCGGCATCGAGGTCGGTCAACGCCTCGTTTCGCGAGTCCCTCGTGACACACATGCTGGCCTGATCTGCTGCCTTGAGAAGCGAAACCATCGCTGTCTGAGCGGCTTCCCCGAATTCCCCCTCGATCCGGTCGATGGACCGCATCCATGTCTCACCCAGCCCATCGGCCATCGCAGCCGCGTACGGCTCCTTGTACGCCTCACCGGAGACTACCTGTGCGCGAACGGAGGCCACGTCCTCAGACAGGGTGTCGCGCTGGTCGCGAATGAACTGCGCAAGCCGACCCTTCGCCTCAGCAACCTCGGCCTCGGCGGTCGGGTGCTCAACGATCACCGCAACAAGATGCTTGATCTCGAACTCGTTGGTGCTCTCCAGCAGGCCTTGTGCTAGGAAGAGATGCTTGGCCTGCTCTTGCTTCTCGGTGACGGAACCATCGGGGTCGTTCTCGCCATCGAGCCCCAGTGCTTCTGCGTAGAGGTCGAACGCCTGCTTCGGATCTCCCGCCTCCAACGCCTCGTCGGCGCGTGCCACGATCTCTGCGAACTCCTCCGAGGCCGGAGGCTCGGAGTCCCCAGCCTCCGTGCAGCCGATCAATGACAGCGCCAGCGCAAGGGCCAGCGCAATTGCGATCGCTCTGATGTGCTTCAAGAGTCCTCCCCATAAACAGGCATCACCGGCCTCACAACCTTCCAGAGTCTACCATCCGATCCGTCTAACCCACGCTTCGAACAGGGGCGCTCCGTCTGCAGGTCAGGCGCAAGAACGCGCGCCAGGCACACATGCTGCGGAGTCTCCTGTGGTAGTATCTTTGGTACCAAAGGAGGTACCGCCAATGAGTGCAATGCCCAACATCGTTCCCATCAGCGAACTTCGGCAGGACGCGTCGTCGATCGTGCGCGAGGCGGCGGTCTCAGGCGACCCAGTCTTCATCACCCAGCACGGCCGCGCTTCGGCGGTCCTCATGAGTGCCGGTACGTACGAGCGGACGCAGCGTGAGCTCGAGATCCTGCGCATCCTCGTGCAGGGCGAGGTCGAGATCCAGGCCGGGGTCGGATATGACATCGACGTCGTCATGGCTGAGGCGGACGCGCTGCTGGAGCGACCGTGACCCGCAGGATCGACTTCACTCCGCGGGCGCGCGCCCAGTTCCTTGCCGCGGTCGAGTACATCCAGGCTGAGCGCCCCTCGGCCGCGCGGGCATTACGCGGCCGCTCCCTGGAGGCGCTCAGAAACCTTGTCCGTTTCCCTGATTCGGGACGGACGATCCCTGAGTTCCCAGAGCTCGGTTTCCGCGAGGTCCTCGTCGGCAGGTACCGCTTCTTCTACCGGCTCCACGGCGATGTGATCTGGGTCGTCGGCATCTGGCACGATGCGCAGATTCCGGATGACCCGGCGTAGTGGTGCGGCGCCTGACTTCGAGCTCGAATCGCAACCCTCCCGCCAGATGGCTTCGGCACAGCAGTCCGTCACCCGCGCCTCCAGGCAGGCGGCGCACCTCGTGGGGTAGACTCGGGTGACGCGCTCGTCGAGATGCCGGATGCACGCGTGGGAGGTGGCGAGACATGGGGATCAAGCTGGACTCTGAGACCGAGCGCTACCTGCTCGAATCCATCAAGCGGTTCTTCGTTGAGGAACTCGAGCAAGACATCGGCGACCTCAAGGCCCGCGCGGTGTTGGAGTTCTGCATCCGCGAGATCGGGCCGAGCGTCTACAACCGGGCGATCGCCGATGCCCAGGCGTTCGTGCAGAATGCGGTCTCGGATCTCGACGGCGTCCAGTTCGAGCCGGAGTTCGCGTACTGGAAGCGGTCGGGGAGCGGCAGCTGACCCGCGCTCCGTAGACCGCGCGCTCCGCGCATGCGCTACCATCTGACGCATGCCACAGCAGCTGATCCTCCCCGCGACCATCATGTCCCTCGCGTTCGTCTTCTACACGACCGGCGTATGGTCGGAGCGCGTCCAGCGCCGCCTCACCGGCCGCCACGTGGCCCTCTTCTGGCTCGGCATCGCATGCGACGGCACCGCCACGTACCTCATGCGGCAGCTCGTCATCGCGGGCGAAGACCCGGGCCTCATCCACGGCATCACCGGCCTCGGCGCGTTCGTGCTGATGCTGCTCCACGCGCTGTGGGCCACGTGGGTGCTCGCCAGGGGCAGTGCCGAGGCTCGCGCGGGCTTCCACCGCTATAGCGTCGCCGTGTGGGCGATCTGGCTCGTTCCGTACGTGGGAGGTATGGTTGCGGGCATGATGCGCGGCGCCGGGGGATAGCGTTCATCGCCGCCTGAGAACCCTTCATCCGATGGGGGTCCCCGGCCCGCTCAAGCCAGCACGCGTGAGTGCCGAATACCACACTGGAGGCAGCTTTACGTGAGGCTGCGTACACACTCGTCTTGAGGGCCAGGTGGTGTGCCATGCGGCAGGGGTATCGCGCATTCGTCCGTACCGTGCTCCCGAGGACCTTCCGGGTGGTGACCGCCACGGTGCTCTCCGTGCTCCTGGCGTTCCCGCCGGTCGCGTATGCGGCCCCCGCTACGGTCTACGTCACCTACGACATCACCGAGGACACCACGTGGTCGGCGGGATCCCTGTACGTCATCCTCAAGCGACCCGAGGGCTCAACAGCGTACAACCCGGTGGTCAAGCCGGGTGTCACGCTCACCATAGAGCCCGGTGCGCAGGTGGTCTTCGGCACCGGACAGGTCACCCTCGGCGACGACCAGTACGAGCGCGCTGATGGCCTTCAGGTGAACGGTGCCATCAGGGCACTCGGCACGGCCGATGCGCCGATCGCGTTCACCAGCGCGACGAGCTGGGACCGCATCGAGATCAAGCAGACCTCGGCCGCGAATCCTGTCGACGCGGTCTTCCAGAACTGCGTTTTCGAGTACGGGCTCACCATGCTCGACATACGGGAGGGCTTCGCCGAAGGCGGCAGCGATGTCGACGTGAGCGTAAGTGGTTGTACCTTCCAGAGTCCCGCGGCGCTCGACAACTACCGCAAGGGCATCGCCATCTACAGCGATCTTGGCGACAGGACGACCTCGCGCGGCACACTCGTCGTCACCAACAGCAGCTTCGCCGGATTCGGCACCGCGATCTGGTATCACAACCAGACGATCGAGCGTGAGGATGACATCGACATCACCATCGATGGGTGCACGTTCGACGACAACGGCTTCGTTGGGCCGGTGCCAGGTGTGACCGGCGACGTGTACCGTGCCCCTGTGGTCCTCCAGGGCGGCGATGCCATCCGCATCACTGATAGCACGTTCACCACCTACCCCTCGGCGAGTCAGGCGGCGGTCTTCTTCGGTTACGACTACAACGGCTCGAACTACCCCCGGAGCGCGAACCTCTGGGGTAACACGTTCAGCGGCGGCGGCTCCGGAGCGACACCCCCGGTGCTGTATCGCCAGGGGATGCGCATCAACGATGATGCGGTCGAAGGCGCGCCGAACACCTACGCCGGGTACGCCGCCGATGCGCTCTACGCGACCTTCGTGGTGCCGAACGCGGGCACGGACGACAGTGACGCGTACTGGGGGCCTGTGGGCCTCGACTACCGGCTCTCTGCGCAAGTGACTGTCGGGCGCAAGCCCACGGAGGAGAACCCGAACGCTGGTTCACTCACGGTTGGCGCCGGTGTGACAGTCCGTCTCGCCGAGGGTGGCTCGGTGGCGGTCAACTCGGCGCTCAGGGCGCTCGGCACTGCGGAGGACCCCGTCACGTTCACCGGTTTCGACGGCGGGACCGTCGGATTCCTTGACTACAGTGGAGAGTCGGTCTTCAGACACGCCATCTTCGAGCACATGCTCGAGGGTCTCGTCTTCTACGGTATGGGCGAAACGCCGTCTGCGGACACCCTCACCATCGAGGACTGCCTGTTCCGGGACAACGTGCAGAGCGGCATGATCTTCTACGGCCCTGGCGCAGGTACCATCAGCAACAGCGTCTTCGAGGACAACGGGGCCAACGGCTTCACGAGCTCCGCAAACGCGGCCGATGAGCAGCGTCTCGTGTTCGAGGGGTGCACCTTCCGCAACAACATCGGCACGGGCGTGACCGCTGACAGCACGTACGGGCTCACGTTCCGGAACTGCCTGATGCACGCCAACGGCGCCAGCGGTGTGTACGTGGATAGCTGGCGAATCTACCAGAGCGTCGGCGCAGCCGACCCCGAGAAGTACGTGCATCGGTTCATCAACTGCACCATCGCGGGCAACGTCGGGCACGGCATCGAGAGCGGCGAGAGCAACGCATTCAGCGCATGGTACATCTCGAGCAGCATCCTGAGCGGAAACGCGGCGGGCGATGTCGGCGCCGAGGCGAGCACAGTCGGCGGCATCGTCTACTCGGTGGTGTCCTCCGCCGAGGACGAGCCACTGCTCGGCTGGGAGTCGATCGTGGCCGACCCGCAGTTCGCGGATCCGGCCAATGGCGACTTCCACCTGAAGTCGCAGACAGGGCGCTGGAACGGCTCGACCTGGGTCACCGATTCCACCACCAGCCCCTGCGTCAACGGGGGCGATCCCGGGCTGGCGTGCGCGAGCGAGCCTGCACCCAACGGCTCCCGCGTGAACATGGGCATGTACGGTGGCACCGCCGAGGCGTCGAAGGCCGACGGCCCCGCGCTTCCCGGATCGGTGGCCGGCTTGGTTGCACGGTCGACAGGCGCGAACTCGATCACACTTGAGTGGACAGCGAACTCCGGCGCTGAGGGCTATGAGATCCACAGGACCGAGTCGGCGCTCCAGGAAGACTACTGGGTGAACCCGAATATCTCGCCCTGGCTCGATTCGGTCGTCGTCGCAACGCTCGACGGCGCTGCCGACGGCTTCGAAGACACCGATGTGTGGGGCGGACAGTATTACTACTACGCGATCCGCGAGTTCCGCACAGTCGGCGACACCAAGCTCTACGGTGGGTTCTCGCCGCTGGCTGTGGCGACGCCGGTTCCGAGCGCGCCGCAGAACATCGGCGCGACGGCAGAGAGCTCCACGCGGATCCGGGTGGCCTGGGACAGGATACCCGGCGCGTACTGGTACCGCGTGTGGTACCGCCCTGTGGGGTCCGGTACGTGGGACTATACGGCACCCCTGACGGGAAGTGAGTACGACCCGATTTGGGAGTGGTATCACGAGGGCCTGGCGCCGGACACGTCGTACGAGTACTGGGTGGAGGGCGCGTACTCCTCGTACCGGCAGTGGGCCGGCTACACCTACTACTGGGGTGAGGACTCCACGATCGTGTCGACGGCCACGCTGCCGGACAATGGGGCACCCGTGCTCAGTCCGATTGCGACCATCAGCGCCCCAGAGCAGAGCCCGATCACCTTCACCGCACAGGCGACCCACGCGGGCGGTGGGACGATCGTGTACTCGCTCGAGAACGCACCCACGGGTGCAACGATCGATCCGGCATCCGGTGTCTTCACCTGGACGCCCACTGAGGCCCAGAGTGTTCGTCACTGGTTCACCGTGAAGGCGAGTGTGGGAGCCGCGTACGAAAGGCGCACCGTCAAGGTCCAGGTGACCGAAGTCAACGAGGACCCCGTGCTTTCGGCGATCGGCGACAAGACAGTCGCAGTGGGAAGCGAGCTCCGATTCACCGCCACGGCCACTGACGTCGACCTGCCTGCCCAGGAGCTCGAGTTCAGTCTTCGCGGGACCGTGCCCGCAGGCGCGGCGATCGACCCCACGAGTGGCGTGTTCACCTGGACGCCCACGGTGGACCAGATCGGAGAGCATACGTTTGGAGTATGGGTAGTCGACCCGTACTTCGACCTGTACTCCTTCCCGCCGGTCGGCTATGACGCGCAGAGCATCACCGTCACCGTCTCGGCTGCTGCAGATGAGAACACAGCCCCGGTCCTTACCCCGATCGGCGCCAAGTCGGTGGCCGAAGGAACGCAGCTCGCGTTCACCGCCTCGGCCACAGACGCCGATATCTCCGCGAACACCCTCACCTTCTCGCTCGGGGCCGGCGCGCCTGCAGGCGCCGCGATCACCGCGGCAGGAGCCTTCACCTGGACGCCCACCGAGGCGCAGGGTCCCGGCTCCTACCCCATCACGATCAGGGTCTCTGACGGTGAACTCACCGACAGCGAGACCATCACGGTCACCGTGACCGAGGTCAACACAGCCCCGGTCCTTACTCCGATCGGCGCCAAGTCGGTGGCCGAAGGAGCGCAGCTCGCGTTCACCGCCTCGGCCACAGACGCCGATATCCCCGCGAACGCCCTCACCTTCTCGCTCGGGGCCGGCGCGCCTGCAGGCGCCGCGATCACCGCGGTAGGAGCCTTCACCTGGACGCCCACCGAGGCGCAGGGTCCCGGCTCCTACCCCATCACGATCAGGGTCTCTGACGGTGAACTCACCGACAGCGAGACCATCACGGTCACCGTGACCGACTCGGGCACGCCGCCCGTCGAGACGGAGCTCACCCCGGTTGCTGGCGCTGGTCGCGTGGAGACCGCGATCGAGGCCTCCAAGCTCGGCTTCGCCGATGGCAGCTCGGAGTTCGTGGTCATCGCCACAGCCCGCAGCTTCCCGGATGCGCTTGGCGGCTCAGCACTCGCGGGCGCGCTGCACGCCCCCATCCTGCTCACCGAGCCAGCGGTGCTTGCCGACGCCGTGAAGGCGGAGATCGCACGTCTGGGGGCGAGCCACGTCATCGTGCTTGGCGGGACGGGCGCCGTGAGCGCTCCCGTCTACGCCGCGCTCGACGCGCTCCCTGGCGTTACCGAGATCGAGCGTATCGAAGGCTCGACGCGCTACCAGACCGCCGAGAAGATCGCGGAGCGTACCATCGCCGAAAACGAGGCATGGGACGGCACCGCCTTCGTGGCGACGGGGGAGAGCTTCCCTGACGCGCTCGGCGCCTCTCCGCTAGCGGCAGCCAAGGGCTGGCCGATCTACCTGGTGCACCCGAACCCGGCGAACCAGGACGCACTTGTCGCCGCCATGGACGCGGATGGCGTTTTCTCCGCGTTGATCCTCGGCGGTACTGGCGTGGTGCCGGCCACGCTCGAGGCCAAGCTCGACACCGCCTTCGGTGCGGCCGAGGTCGACCGCCTCTCGGGCGCGAACCGCTACGACACGGCGGTGGCCGTGGCCACCTACGGTGTGGAGCAGGCGGGTCTCGGCTGGAACCATATGGCGTTCGCTACCGGTGAGGACTTCCCGGATGCGCTCGCGGGCGGTGCGCTCCAGGGTGCGAGCGGGTCGGTCATGCTGCTCGCGTACCCCGGTTACCTGCATCCGGGTGTGCAGGCCGCTCTCGTTGCCAACAAGGCCGACATCACTGAGGTCCGCTTCCTGGGCGGCACGGGTGCTGTACCGCAGGCGATCCGCAACGCCGTGATACAGGCGCTGCAGTAAGAGGTGTCCGCGCGTGAACAATGGCCCCGGTCACCCGGTGAGGTGGCCGGGGCCTGCTCCGCCTCAGTTCCGGTGGACGGCCACGCGCGCTCTCGGTCATAATCGGGCGGCGACCAGCCGACACACGCGAGGGGGGCGTTGCGTGGCCGAACACCACTTGGACCCGTCACTGGTGACCGGTGACCCGCTCGTCGACGAGCAGCACCGGGCCATCCACCAGCTGCTGGATGACATCGAGGTGGCCGATGACCGGCCCGATGAGCTGATGCACGCGCTCGAGCGGCTGATGGACCACGTGGACTGCCATCTGCTCACCGAGGAAGACCTCATGCGGCGCTCGGGCTACGACGTCGCGCTCGCGGAGCCCCATATCGCCGATCATCGCCGGCTTGCGGAAACCGCGCGCTCGGCGGTACTCGATTTCCGGGCAGGCACGCTGGTGACAATGCAGCCGCTGGTCGACCTGCTTCGCGACTGGCTCACCAGCCACGTGGGCGAGTACGACCAAGCGCTGATCGACTTCGTGCGCGAGCAGGCCACCGGCGCCTGAGGACGCTACTGCGCGTTCGCTCGCATGAACGCCTCGGCCGCCTCGGCTCCACTCACGTGGCACGTCTCGCAGTACAGCGGGTCGTGGCACTCGAAGCAGCCCTTCGCGCCCTGCTCGGCCACCGCGGTGAAGTGTTGCTTCACCCAGGGCGTCCCGGCGGTGCTGGCGGGGTGGTGGCAGGCGTTGCAGAAACCGGTGCCCGCAGCCTCCGCCTCGTTGCGCGCGTGGCACGTGGCACATCCCGCCGGGTCCTCGAGGCCGAGCGCACCGTGCCCGGTGGCGAAGCTCGCCGGGTGCGGCATCTCCAGACCGCCGTGGCAGTCGGTGCAGTACTGCTTCGTGTGGCACGTGTAGCAGGTGTTGACCGTCTGTTCGTAGCCGAGGTCCGCAGGCGCCTCGCTGTCGTGTACCTCCTCCAGCCCGGCGACCCACTGCTCGGCCTGTGCCACGCGCGACGCCTCCTCGGCATATGCGGCGGCATGGCCACCGCTCTCGCCGAACTCCTGGTACCAACCGCCCGCGTCGTGGCTGGCGGGAACCAGGTCGAAAGCGGGAGTGTGGCACGTCGCACATGTGCCGGGCGCCTGGGCGTCCGCCTCCAGGCCGTGGCAGCGATAGCACGCGTCCATGGCCATCCAGTCCTCGTGGTACCGGTTGCCCTCCTGCGTGTATTCGATGCCCTCCTCGGGATGCGCCACGCGGTTGTGGCATGAGGCGCAGGTGATGCCGCGATCGGTGTGCGCGGCGTGGTCGATGATGATGCCGAAGGATGGGTTCACCTCACGCGTGTCCAGATCGTGGCACTGCGTGCAGAAGTGATCGCCCATCTCGAGGGCTACCGAGTGGTTCTCGTTGAGCGGCATGGGGTAGGTGCCCATGACGGTGGGGATGAGGTCGGGGGCCACCTCGATCTTCGCGAGCGTGAGTGCGATCAGGCCGCCCTCGAACGGCTCGTGACACGCCGCACACGAGACCATGATGTGCGAGCCGGCGTTGAAGGTGAGCGTGTTGTCGAAGTGCACGTTGTGGCACGGCTCGGTGCAGAACCAGTTCGACGACGTGCCGGTGGTGCTCGCGAGCACGAAGAAGAGTCCCGCCACCAGCAGTATGCCAAGCCACATCATGAGCTCGGGCTTGGTGGCCGACTTGAACCGCGCCTTCAGTGACCGCCACATCGCGACACTCCTCCGTCCGGGACGCCCTCACGTCCAGTGTAACCGAACGGACACCGCCTCTATGCAGGGAATCAGGCAGTGGTACCGTAGACAATCCATACCACCCCGGATGCTCACGCTCCGGCTCACTCGCAAGGAGTCGCCCGCATGTCGTTCCTGCTCGGCGTTGCCGTGTTCGCGCTGTTCGTCCTGGCCGCATCGGCCCGGGACCCGATCGGCGTGGGGTACCTGCTGTCGAGCGATGTCGACCGCGTGGCCGACGCGCGGCTCAGCGAGCCGCTCTACTCCATCCCGCCACTGTACGTGGCGGCAGCCGTCGCCGCGGGCGCGGGGGCCGTGGCCACGCTTGTGGACCGTCCGCCCCTGGTGGGCTGGGCGGCCGGTGTCATCCTCGCTTCGTTCCTGCTGCTCACGATCTGGGACATGCGACACCGCCGGGGCACGCTGGCGATATACATCCGCATGCGGCGCGACGAGATCGGTGCGAGTGCGCGCGGCGATGTCATCGAGGTGCCAAAGCTCATGTTCCTCGTGATGAACCAGCCCACGCCCGTCGCCTGGCTCATCAGCGGAATCGCGTTCGCTGCCGCCGGTGTGGTCCTCATCCCGCGCCACACGTGGGTAGGGGCGCTCGCGCTGCTCATCCCCGCCGTGGTGCTCGTCTGGTTCTGGGCCCGCAATCGCGGAAACCCCTGGGAGCGCCTTGCGCGGCGTCTGCGGTGGGTCAGCTTCAAGCGCGGTCACGCGCTCACCGACCGCCTGCACCACGCGCTCGACCTCGACCCGGAGGTCATCGCGCTCAGGCGTGAGGCGGAGGCGGCCGTCGCCCGCATCATCACCGAGGCGCTCTAGCGAGAAGCGCTACGCGGGCGCGCGCAGCGACTCCGCCTCGATGTAGATGCGCGTGCACTCGGGGTACGCGCCGGCGATGTCGGCCTCTATGCGGCCGATCGCCTCGCGGCTCTCCTCCACGCTCGTGCCGGGTTCGAACTGCACGCCAAGGTTCACCAGGAGCTCGTGCGGTCCCATGTACATCGTGAGGATGTCGCCCACGCCGCTCACGGCCGGGTCGGCCTCGATGCGACGGCGCATGTCGGCGAGCGTGGCCTTGTCCACGCCTTCGCCGAGGAGCAGCCCCTTGGTCTCGAACGCCAGCACGAACGCCACCGCCATCAGCAGCACGCCGATCAGGATCGAAGCCGCGCCGTCCAGGTAAGGGTTGTTGAGCAGGTGGCCGAAGAACACGCCGAGGAACGCGAAGACCAGACCCGCCATGGCTGCGCTGTCCTCGAGCACCACGGTGTACGTGCTGGGGTCCTTCGCGGAGCGGATGTACTCCCAGCTCTTCTGTGACCCCTTCGCCCGGATGAACTCGCGCATGGCCACGCTGAACGACCAGCCCTCCACGAGCACGGCGATGCCGAGCACGATGTAGTTGACCGTGGGGTCACCGAGCACGGCGCCGGGTGCCACGTGGCGGATGTGCGAGATGCCCTCGTACAGCGACATGCCGCCACCGATGCCGAAGATGGACACCGACACCACGAGCGTCCAGAAGTAGAGCGCCTTCCCGTGTCCGAAGGGGTGGCCCTCGTCGGCCGGCCGCTTGGCCCGGTTCATGCCGAGCAGCAGCAGGCCGCCGTTACCGGTGTCCACGAGCGAGTGGATGCCCTCGGAGATCATCGCCGACGAACCGGTGATCGCCGCCGCGACGAACTTGATGATCGCGATGATCAGGTTGCCCACTACCGCGGCGATGACCGCCGTCTTAGAGCCGCCGTGTCCAGCCATCGGTGGAGTCTCCCTTTGTCAGGTGCGCCGGGCAGCGGCGCGAGAACGGACCCAGCCATGATAGCGCGCGAGAGCCGTCTCAGTGCGCGGTGAATATCCGCTTCACGCGGCGCAGTTGCACCGACGAGCGGCAGGTGGCCGGCTGCTGGAGCGTGAACGCGGCATGGCGCCGGATGCGGGGCATAAGGCGCGCGGGCTGCCAGAGGGGAGTGAAAGGGACCTGACCGGTGGCGGAACCGCACAGCCGGCGGGTCGGACGGGCATATCGCATCATAGTGTGCCCCATCGACACGGAGCATACTACAGAGTGGGGTCGAGCGTCATCCGACCGGCAGGCCGCACGCCTCATAGATGCGTCGCTCGGCGTCCTCCACGCGCTCAACGTCGATCGTGACGCCGAGGAAGCGCGCGCGCTCGGCGGTGGTATACGCGGCGGTCACGGCGTTGCAGAGCGTGATGGCGACCTGGCTGCCCGAGGGGAGGTACAGCGGCTCGAGTCCGCCGTCGGGGTGCATGCGCAGGTACATGCCGCTTGCCGAGGTGTTGCCGTGGGCGCGGTCGGAGAGGATCGGGTACACGTAGCCGAGGTACTCGGTGAGACCCGGCACCGCCGTGTCGGCACGCTCGGCCATGGCGTTGAAGCTCAACCGCGTCCAGCGCTCGTAGCGCGGACGGTCTTCACGGTCCGGCGCTTCGCCTCCGGTGAAGGCGGCGAGCAACTCCTCGGCGTCGGGCAACCGGCGGTTCTCGAACGCAAGCCACTGCGGCGCGAGCTTCTCCGGGTCGGTGGAGATGTACGCCAGCGTCACCATGTCCTCCACCATCGCGCGCAGCAGGGTCTGGGCTTCCGGCGCCCATCCGGCCTCACACAGCACGAGCACAGCGGCGAGGTTCCTGACCGAGCGCACGAGGAAGATCGAAGCGAGGAGCGCGTGTGGCGTGCTCTCGATCTCGAGCCCCGCGTCGAGCGGGGCGCGTACCGCCGCCAACGCCGACTTCGCCTCGTTCACGACCGCTTCGCTCATGGATTCCGGATACGAAGTGATGTCGGCTCCTTGTTCGGCGTCTGCGTTGGGGACATGATACCCTCAACCGCCCTGTCATCATGTGCGAGGAGTCCTGCGCCTGTGTCTGTACCGCCACCCGTATCGATCCACCAGGCCGAGCTGTCCGCGACCTCGCTGCGGTACGCGGCGTGTGGAGACGGGCCGCCGCTCATCATCGTTCCGGCCACCATCAGCCTGATCGAGGACTGGACGCCCATGATCCAGTTCGTCGGCCAGCACTACCGCACGTACTTCTTCGAGATGCCCGGCCATGGCGGCAGCTCTCCGCTGGAGGAGGGGTTCTCCAGCGTGCGACTGTCGGGTGTGATCGGGGACCTGGCGGACCACCTCGGCATCGACGACTTCGCACTGCTCGGCTTCTCCTTCGGCGGCATCCTCACACTGCGCGCGCTGCAGGGGCTGGGGGAGCGTGTGAACAAGGTGGGGCTGCTCTCACCGTGCGTGAGCAACCGGGCGCTCACGCGTCCGCCGCTCGATCGCGCGCTCGTGTCCGCGCTCGTTTCCACGCTGGGGTTCAGCATCCCGCGCAACGCGGTGGCGCGGCTCCTCGGCAACGAGTCCGCCGTCCGCGTGCTCGCCTGGTTCATGCAGGAGGTCGGGGGCTTCGAGTCGCCCACCGACATCCGCGAGCGGCTGGCGGGCTTCTCGGCTTCCACCCTCGATGTCCTGGTCGCGCAGGTGCGCGAGATCCTCACCGTGACCGAGGAGGACCTGGCCGGGCCGTACCCGCAGCCGTGCTTCTTCGGCATGTCGCGATTCGACCCGCTGCTCGACTACGACCGCACGGAGCGGTTCGCTCGCGAGAACTTCGGCGACCTGGTCGTGGAGACCTTCGATTGGGAGTACCACGCGCCACCAGAGCCGCTCACATTCGAGGACTACGTGCGCGATTACGCGCCACTTCTGGACGCCGACCGTGCGCGCGTGTCCGCGGGTGCGGGGCGGGGTATCTACACCGTGTCGTAGCCGAGTGCTGACGATGGGACCGGAGGGACGATCGATGCTGAAGAAGATCGCTGTTGTGACACTCGTGTTCGCACTCGTGGCGTTCGCCGGCGGGTGCGGCGGTACCGAGCCCGAGGCGGTGCCGGAGCCCGAGCCCACGCCCGGCGAGGCCACCGGCCTTGACGGCGAGGAGATCCTGAACGCGAAGTGCGTGAGTTGTCACTCGCTTGAGAGGGTGCTTGCCGAGGACTACGACGCCGTCGGCTGGGCCGCGGTGATCGACGACATGATCGCGAAGGGCGCGCAGCTCACCGACGATGAGGCGACCGCCCTGGCCGAGTACCTGTCCCTGCGCTGATCGAAAGGCGGGAGCCGTGGGACGGGTGCATCTGGGCACCTGCTCGTGGGCCGATAGGACGATGATCGAGGCGTGGTACCCGCCGCAGGTCAGCACGCCCGCCGACCGGCTCCGGTACTACGCCGCGCGGTTCGACACGGTGGAGGCCGACGCCCCCTTCTACGCCATCCCGGACCGCCGGGTCGTGGAGAACTGGGCGAAGCGTACGCCCGAGGGGTTCACCTTCCATGTGAAGGCGTTCGGGATGATGACGCAGCACGCGGTGGACGAGCGCACGCTGCATCCGGAGCTCCGCGAGTACCCGCACGAAGTGGAGCGGGGTCGCGTGAAGCGTCCGTCTCAAGAGATGGTCGACGTCGCGTTCGATCTGTTCTGCGAATCGATCGACCCGCTTGTCGAGGCGGGCAAGCTCGGCGGCGTGCTGATGCAGTTCCCGCCGTTCTTCACCGCACTCGACGACGCGCTGTTCGAGGACAACCTCGCGTACATCGACTACGCGCGTGGCCGCCTCGGCAGGCGCCATATGCTCGTGGAGTTCCGGCACCCGTCGTGGGTCGCTGAGGAGCGCGTGCGCGAGACGCTGCGGTTCCTCGCGGACCGCGATATCACCTACGTGGGCGTGGACGCGCCGCAGTTCCCCACCCACACCACGATGCCGCCGCTCGTGGCCGCGACCTCCCGTACCGGGTACATCCGGCTGCACGGCCGCAACCGCGAGACGTACTTCGCGCGCAACGTGTCGGCCGCCGACCGGTTCGACTACCTCTACACCGCCGAAGAGCTCGAGGAGTGGGCGCCGCGGGTGCGCGAGCTTGCCGCGGAGACCGACCACACGTACGTGATGTTCAACAACTGCAAGTACGACTACGCGCCGCGAAACGCGCGCGAGATGGCCGGCATCCTCGGCCCCGATCTTGTGGATCCGGTCGAGCCCGCCGACGGCGAGCAGCTCGGCCTCGGCCTGTAGCGCTCCGCCGGGGCGCTACGCGCGCCAGGCCGCTTCCCAGCTGTCGGCAAGGGCGTCGATGAGCGCGTGGGAGCGCGCGTGCACCACCGCGGGATTGGCCACGCCGGGGTTGCCGAACATGCGTCCCGAGAGTGCGAGCGACGTCAGTCCGTGTGCGCCCACCCAGATGGTGTCGGCGGCGGTCGCGCTGTCCAGCCCCTCGCGCAAGGTGCCGTCCTCGACGCCGCGCTCGATCACGTTGCGCGTCCGGCGCCAGCTGGCGCGGCGAGCGAAGATGGCGTCCTCGGAGATGTCGCCCAGGTAGCCCCACTCGAACATCAGGCGGTACATCCCGGGATTCTCGAGGCCCCAGTCGAGATACGCATGGGCACCCTGCCGCAGCCGCTCGATCGCCGATCCGCCCGTTTGCACGCGCTCCAGATGATCGGCGAACCAGTCGTACGCGCGGTTCACGGTCTCGTCGAGCAGGCTCTCCTTGTTCTTGAAGTAGAGGTAGATCGTGGTGGGGCTGTAGCCGATGCGGTCGGCGACAAGCCGCATGGTGAGGCCTTCGGGACCGCGCTCTTCGATAAGCGAGGCGGCAGCCTCGACGATATCGTTCGCAAGGCGCAGGTTGGCGGGTCGGGCAGCCACGACACTCCTCTCATCGTTTGTTACTAAGTTAACAGTGTTCAGCGCGCTAGTCAATCAAGAACGTGCAGGCAGGGGTTGACTTCTGGCGTTGCACGTATTAACTTAACGACCATCAGTAAACGTTGTTAAGTCACGTCCACCGTACGGAGGCACCGATGAGGACCCTGCGCTCGATCTTCAGACGCAAGTTGCGGGCAACGCTCACCATCTTCGGCATCACCATCGGCGTGCTCGCGCTCGTGGTCATGGGCTCCATCGCCGAGAAGTTGAGCCTGCTCGTGGACGGCGGCACCGAGTACTACGCCGACAAGGTCATCGTGAGCGGATCGACGGGCATGGGTGGATTCTCCACCGAGCCGATCTCGACCGACCTGATCGCCGACATCGAGGATGTCGACGGGGTCGCCCGCGCGGCCGGCTCGGTCATGATGCTGCTCGAGACGGACCCGTCCGCGGTGAGCATGGGAGTGGCCGCCAACATCCAGGCGACCGACTTCCGCGAAGAGGGCTTCGAGACCTTCGAGTCCGAGATCGTGGAGGGCCGGGCGCTCGAGCGTGACGATCGCGGGGTCGCGGTGGTAGGGGCGGACCTGGTGTCGCGCCTCGATGCCGAGGTCGGTGGCACCATCGACGTACGGGGCGAGGAGTTCGAGGTGATCGGCATCCTCGGCAAGACGCTGACCGCTCCCGACATGGCCGTGCAGATACCGCTCGCCGACGCGCAGCGGCTGCTCGTGGCGGACCTTCCCTCGGCGATCGCCGAGAGTGTGGAGCCGGCTACGCTCATCACCTCCATCGCGGTCTACCTCGATGCAGACGCCGACCCTGACGAGATGGCCGAGGTGATCGCGCACCAGGTGCCGGACATCACCGCGATGGGACCGGCCGGCTTCGAGGCGTCGGTCAAGGAGCCGCTGAAGATCTTCAACCAGATCATCTACGCGATCGCCGTGGTGTCGTTGCTCGTGGGTGGCCTCTCGGTCGTGAACACGATGACCATGTCGGTCGCGGAACGCACCCGTGAGGTGGGTGTGCGCAAGGCGATCGGCGCTACCGACGGCGCCATCATGCGGCAGTTCATCGCCGAGTCGGCCGTGATGGGCCTGATCGGCGGACTCGTGGGGCTCGGGCTCGGGGCGCTCATCGCCGCGGGCGGCAACCAGGCTGGCGCAGCCAGCGCCACCGAGCTCTTCCTCGTCACACCTCGGCTGGCGATAGGGTCGGTGGCGTTCGCGCTCGTCCTCGGCGTGCTCTCGGGGCTCTACCCCGCCTGGCATGCTGCCCGTCTGAACCCCGTCCAGGCGCTCCGCTACGAGTAGCGGGTGTCTTGCAAGGAAGGAGAACGCACATGGAACCGATCATCCGCGTCACGGATGTGACCAGGCGCTACCGGCTCGGCAAGCAGAACTACGTGGATGCGCTCAGGGGGGCGTCCCTCAGCGTCGCACCGGGTGAGATGGTGGCCATCATGGGGCCTTCGGGCTCGGGCAAGTCCACGCTCATGCATATCGCGGGGTGCCTCGATCGCCCCGACGCCGGCGAGGTGTGGCTCGTGGGCCGGCGTGTCGACACGCTCAAGGGCCGCGAACTCGCGCGGCTGCGCGGGCGTGAGGTGGGCTTCATCTTCCAGGGCTTCAACCTCGTGCCCACCATGACGGCGCTCGAGAACGTGGCGCTCGCCGCCGAGTACGCTGGCGCGTCACGCAAGACCGCGGCGATGCGCGCGCAGGCGCTCCTCGAGAACGTCGGCCTCGCCGATCGGCTGCGGCACGTGCCGAGCGAACTCTCCGGCGGCCAGCAGCAGCGGGTGGCCATCGCGAGAGCGCTCGTGAACGAGCCCGCCATCGTGATGGGGGATGAACCTACTGGTGACCTCGATACCGCGACCTCCAATGAGATCGTCGGCATCATGCGCGACATCAACCGGGACCGCGGGACCACGTTCGTGATCGTGACCCACAACCCCGAGGTCGCGGCGGCGTGCGACCGTACCGTCCAGATGCGCGACGGCGTGGTCGACGGCCAACTGCTGACCGCGGGATAGGAGGAGATGGAGATGACAGACGTTCACACGCCACAGACCGGGTCCGAGGATCCCACGCCGGACATCGAGCACGGCATCGCACGCACGCCTTCGGCCCCCGGCATGGGTGCGCTCATCGGGATCGGCGCCGGGCTCGGCATGACGCTCGGCGTCATCCTGGGCGAGCTGGTGCTCGGCATGGTCGCGGGCGCCGCGCTGGGCACGGTGGCCGGAGCCGTTGTGGAGTCGAACCGGAAGTGATCGCGGCGTCACGCCTGGCGCCGTCCTAACGCGCGTAGTCGTTCCGGACGTCCTGCACGAGCTCACCGTCGAGCACCTCGAGGATGCGGTCGGTCTGCTGCGCGACCTTCCGGTCGTGCGTGACGATGAGGAACGTGGTGCCGAGCTCCTTGTTGATCGTGCGGAAGAGCTCGTAGACCACGGCGGTGTTCGCGGTATCCAGGTTGCCGGTGGGTTCATCGGCGAGTATGAGCTTGGGGCGGTTCATCAGCGCGCGACCGATCGCCACCCGCTGTTTCTGGCCGCCGGAGAGCTGGTTGGCGTTCTTATCCTGCAGTCCTTCGAGGCCGAGGAGCGAGAGCGTCTCCAGCGCGCGCCGCTTCTCGTCGGCCGTGACCGCGCGACCGGCGATCAGCGCGGGCATGGTGAGGTTCTCCCACACGCTGAACTCGGGCAGCAGGTAGTGGAACTGGAACACGAACCCGAGCCCCTCGTTCCGCACCCGGGCACGTCCCTTCCTGCCGAGGGCGGTCGTGTTCTCGCCGTCGAAGAGCACCTGGCCCGACGTGGGCGTGTCGAGCAGGCCGATCATGTTGAGCAAGGTGGACTTGCCCGAGCCCGACTGGCCGATGATGCTCGCGAACTCACCCTGCTCGAGCGTGAAGCTCACGCCCTTGAGCGCATACGTGGCGGCGTCGCCCTCGCCGTAGACCTTCTCGAGTCCGTCGGCCACCAGCAGGTCAGCCATTCTGGATCACCTCGATCGGGTCGAGGCGCGAGGTCGAACGCGCCGGGATCACGGATGAGAGCAGCGCCACGGTCATGCCGATCGCGGCGGAGAGTGCGATGAACGCGGGCTCGGGCCGGATCGAGAACGGTACCGGCACCAACCCGAACAGCGCGATCAGGCCGTAGCCGAGCGCGATGCCGCCCAGGGTGCCGCCCGCGCCGAGGAGCGCCGCCTGCCAGAGGAAGATGCGGCCCGCGGCCGCGTCGCCCATGCCGATGGCCTTCAGGATGCCGATCTGGCGCGTCTTCTGCACGGCGCTGATCGCCAGCGTGGATGCGATGCCCAGCGCCACCGCTATGAGCACGAACGCCTGGATCATCGCCGAGGAACCCGACTGGGCCGACAGGCCGGAGAGCAGCTGCTCGTTCTCCGCTTGCCACTCGGTGGCCTCCACGCCGTTGTCGCCGGCGAGCCGCTCGGCCACCTCGGCCGAGGCGAACACGTCGGTCAGCTGGATCTGGACAGCCGTGTACTCGTCGTCCGCGAGGCCGAGCGCTTCGGCGGCCGAGCCCGCGTCGATGAAGGCGAACCGCTCGTTGGCGGCAGCCTGCCCGAGGTCGAACACGCCACTCACCGTGAGCTCCGCGACCGTGCCGGTGGGCAGCAGCAACTCGAGCGTGTCGCCCTCGGCCACACCGTACTCGTCGGCGAAGATCGCGCCGACCAGCGCCTCGCCCTCATCGAGGCGGTACGAACCGGAGACGAGCCGATCGGAGAGCTTGTAGATGGTGTCGAGCCCCGCCGCGTCGGCGCCGGTGATCGAGAGCGGCACGCTGTCCTCGCCGCTTGAGAAGATGGCCGAGAGCGTGCGCACCGGCACCGCGGTGGCAATGAGCGGTTCGTCCTTGGCCACTGTCGTCGCGAGGTCGCCGGGAACGGTCGCCTCGTCGTCGAGCGCGGTGAGCGTGATGTGCGGGCTGGATCCCACGGCCGAGTCGATGAGATCGTCCTGCAGGCTCGTGATGAGCGAGCCCACGAAGATCTGTGTGGCGATGCCGACGGCGATGCCAGCGATGATGAGCGCCGACTGACCCGGTGAGCTCTTGAGGAAACGTGCGGCGATCCTGAAGCTCAACATCGCCTACACCATCCGCTCGCGGAGGAAAGGCACGTCGGCGGGTGTGATGATCATGTCGTCCGGCCAGCCGTCATGCTCGAAGGCGAACGCGGCCCCACCCGCCCACACGCGCACGCGAGGGTGGGTCTCACGGAGCGTGTCGACATAGTGCCGCAGTGTCGCACGATGGAAGTGCGTGTACGCCGAGAGGACGACGGCGTCCGCCTCCAGCGCGTCCACCGCTCGTACGAGCTCCTCGAGCGGCACGTTCGCGCCGAGCAGATGCGCCGACCATCCCACGAGCGCGAAACGGTCGGACAGCATGCGCACGCCCAGGTCGTGGTACTCCTCGGCGGGCGTTGCGAGGACGACGGTGAGGCCGTTGGGCTCGGCGGCCCGCTCGGTCACCAGCGGCTGACACGCCTCCACGATGGTGCGCACCACGGCTGTGGCGTAGTGCTCCTGCCACACCTCGGTCTCACCGCGTGACCACGACGCACCGACCTCGGCCAGCAGGTCGGCGAGGACTCCGTACAGGGCCGGGATGTCCAGCGTATCGGCGCGCACCGCCTCGAGCGCTACGGCCACGGCGCCCTCGCGATCGCGATGCCCTATCCGGCTGATGAGTTCCGCGCGCAGAGCATCGGCAGCGTGAGACATCGGCGCTCCTCTCGTCTGCGCTCAGTGTATCGGTTCGGCGCTCGAAGGTGGCCCCAGGCTGACGAGCGGCTGAACGTGAATGGATGAGCGGCGAAACCGGATATTCGGGGTTGCGCACACACCACGTGCATGTCGTATCGTAGGCGCGACGGCGATGCCCGGCACACGCGCCGTCGTGCTCCTCTTCCTCTTCGTGACGTCGCACGAGCTGCACCGCCGCCCGCACCGCGCGGGAACGATCGCGGCTCTCCTGGTCATCCCGCTCGTGACGCTGGCGCTGGTCTTCACCAGTGAGTACCACTCGCTGATCTGGACAGGCTTCTCCGGGGTCTCCCCGACCACCAACCTCATCACCTATGAGCACGGGCTCTGGTTCTGGATCGGCTGGGTGGGGTACTCCTACGCCCTTCTCGCGGTGGCCACGGTCCTGACGGTGCGCCAGGTGATCATGCGGCCGGCGCTCTATCGCGCACAGGCGATAGTGCTCCTTGTGGCGATCGCGTTCCCGTGGGTCGCCAGCATCATCTACATCGCGGATCTCAGCCCGATACCCGGCCTCGACCTCACGCGAGTGGCGCTCGCGGTCACCGGTACCGTGATGGCGGCGGGCGTGTTCCGCTGGCAGCTCGCCGACCTCGTGCCGATCGCGCGCGATCTCGCCATCGACCGGATGGCCGACGGCTTCATCGTACTCGACCCGGAGCAGCGGATGATCGACATGAACGTTGCGGCGATGGGGCTGCTGGGACTCGAGGGCAGGCCGCCCATCGGAAGGCCGATCGCCGAGGTCATGCACGAGTGCCCCGATCTCGCGAGAGCCGTTCGCCCGCTTGGCATCGCTGTCGTCCGCTGCGGCGGACGCTGGCTTGAGGCGACCGTCTCGACGGTTGACGAGCGTCGCGTGGAGACGGCGGGCTGCGTGATCGTTCTTCATGACATCACCCAGCGGATCGCCCAGCAGGATGAGCTTGATCGCGGTCGCCAGGAGCTCGAGCACCTGATCGAGGGGCGCACGAAGGAACTCGAGGATGCCCTAGCCGATCTCGCGCGGGTCAACGAGGATCTGGCGTTGGCCAACCAGGCGAAGGACGCGTTCCTCACGGGCATGAGTCATGAGATGCGTACGCCGCTCAACACCGTCATCGGGTTCAGCGACGTCATGCTGCAGGGCATCGACGGTGAGCTCAACCAGGCGCAGTCGCATCATACGCGCCTGATCCACGATGCCGGTCAGCGCCTTCTCGGTTTCGTGAACGAGGCGTTCGAAGCGGCGCATGTCCTGAGCGGCGAGGTCGTGCCTGAGCCATCACGGTTCGATGTTGCCGCTACGATCAGGGACGTCGCCGCTGCTGTGAAGACCCGTACCGACGCGAAGGACCTCGATCTGACGGTACGCGGTGCGGCCGATCCGATCGAGTTCGTCAGTGATGAGTCGATCGTGCGTCGCGTGCTTGGTGCGCTCATCAACCGCGCCGTGCTCGTCACGTCGATAGGCGAGGTCGCGGTGGACATAGCGCGCACTGGCGAAGGCATCCGGGTCGAGATCACCGACACGGGACCCGCGATCCCGGAGGCCGAGATCGGGATGCTGTTCGAGCCGTTCGGCAGGATGCGTACCACCAGAGGGATGCGCCCCGATGCGTCAGGGCTGTCGCTCGCGATGGCCGCGGCGCTTGCCGCCACGCTGCGCGGCGCTATCGAGGTGAGCTCGGAGGAGGGCACCGAGACGCGCCTTACGGTCACACTGCCTGACATGACCGCAGATGAGTAGCTGCGACTCTATAGACAACGCCCGCGTCGCTCGTTAGAATCCGTATGCTGTCCGCCTCGGGCGGACGCCCCATGCGGGGGTGTAGCTCAGTTGGTTAGAGCGCCGGCCTGTCAAGCCGGAGGTCGCGGGTTCGAGCCCCGTCACTCCCGCCATAACGACCCTCAGAGCCGTCCTCCCGGGCGGCTTCTCTTCTGGCCGGCACGGACTCGCGGGAGGTCCCGGACCGCCGCGTCATCGCGGGAATCGGGGAGTCCGGGGCGCCTTCGGGTAGAATCAGCATCGAGTCTTCATCGCGGCCCGCGGGTCGCGTTCGCGCGGGCCGGCGTCACCGGAGGCCACGCGCACAGTCTCATCACAGTGACCACGCGGGAGTACCCGCCGCCCGATGACCCGGACGGACGAAGGGGGCGATCATGACGGAGAACGGCCCGGACGCGTTGCACACGACCGGTCGCGAGACCACAGCGGAGTTGCTCGAGCGCTGGAGTGCCATGGCGTGCGAGAGCAGCATCGTCGATGCGGACCTGTACGCACGCTATGACGTGAAGCGAGGCTTGCGCCATGTGTCCGGCAAAGGCGTGCTCGCTGGTCTCACGCAGATCGGCGATGTCGTGGGATCCGCGCCCGATGGCGACGAATACGTGCCGATCCCCGGTCAGCTGATCTACCGCGGCATCGAGATCAACGATCTCGTCGCCGGCTTCCTCAAGGAAGGCCGCCTCGGATTCGAGGAGACCGCGTATCTCGTGCTGTTCGGCGAGCTGCCCGGCGCAACAGAACTCCGGCGGTTCGAGGCCGAGCTCGCGTCGCGTCGCGAGCTGCCGAGGCACTGGGTCCACGACGCGATCCTGCGTATGCCGAGCCGCGATGTGATGAACGCGATGGCGCGAGGCGTGTTGGCGCTCTATACGCGCGACCCGGACCCGGATGATACTTCGGTGCCGGGGATCCTCCGCCAGAGTCTGGACATCATCGCGGCCATCCCGCTCATCGCCGTCTACGCGTACCAGTCGTATGTCGACCAGTACCTCAAGGACAGCCTCGTCATCCATCGCCCTGACCCGGACCTCGGCACGGCGGAGAACATCCTCCACATGCTGCGGACCAACAGCCGCTACACCGCGCTCGAGGCCCGCGTGCTCGACCTCGCGCTCGTGCTGCACGCCGAGCACGGCGGCGGAAACAACTCGTCGTTCACCGCGCACGTGGTGTCATCGACGGGTACCGACACCTACGCCACGATCGCGGCCTCGCTCGGCTCGCTCAAGGGCCCGCGCCACGGCGGCGCGAACATCAAGATGGTCCGCATGTTCGACGACCTGCGCACCACGGTGACCGACTGGGGCGATGAGGACGAGATCGAGTCGTACCTCCTGCGGGTGCTCGACAGGGAGGCGTTCGATCGCTCGGGACTCATCTACGGGATGGGGCACCCGGTCTACTCGGTGTCGGACCCGCGCACGATCATCCTGCGCGAGTACGCGCGCGACCTGGCGGGGGCCAAGGGACTTGCCGAGGAGTACGACCTGCTCACGCGGGTGGAGGAGGTCGCGCCGCGCGCGATCGCGAAGCGTCGCACGGTGTACAAGGGCGTAAGCGCCAACGTCGACTTCTACTCGGGCTACATCTACCGGATGCTCGATATCCCCGAGGAGCTGTACACGCCGCTGTTCGCGTGTTCGCGCGCGGTGGGCTGGTGCGCGCACCGCATCGAGGAGATCGCCAACAACGGCAAGATCATCCGTCCGGCGTACAAGAGCGTTGCTGGTCGCCGGGACTACCTGCCGCTCGAAGAACGCTAGGACGGGCGATGCCCACGCTCTTCATCGACGCCGACGCCTGCCCGGTCACGCGTGAGGCCATCACGGTCGCGCGGGAGCGCGGCTGGCAGGTCGTGGTGGTGGCCAACTCCACGCAGAATCTGGAGCGGTACGCCTCACGTCGCGGAGTCGAGGCGGTCCAGGTGAGCGGCGGTCGTGACGCCGCCGACTTCGCGGTGGTCGAGCGCCTCGCTCCCGGCGACGCGGTGGTCACGCAGGACATCGGGCTTGCGGCGATGGCGCTCGGCAGGGGCGCGGGAGCGCTCAGTCCACGCGGACGCATCTTCCATCTCGCCACGATCGATGCGGAGCTCGCGGTCCGTCATGCCGAGGCGAAGCTACGCCGTCAGGGCGGACGTCATGGTGGGCCGCCCAAGTTCACCGACGAAGACCGTGAGCACTTCGTCGAGCAACTGGAGCGCCTTCTCCGGGCCTGAGCTCCCGGTGAGCAGGGGGGTATCCGGGTAGGTACTCGTGCAGGGGTGCGGCACGAGCGACGGATGCGGTCACGTCTCACGACACCGACCCGTCCGCGTGTTGACACGGTACGCACATCCATTATTGTAACGATTGTTACTATTATGGGTGGGGCGTGGATGCCGCACCTGGCACATCCGCCTAGGGAAGGGGTACGGCATGAGGCTCGAAGGTAAGGTCGCGGTCATCACCGGTGCGGGTTCCGGTATGGGACGGTCGATGGCGAACCTGTTCGCCGCCGAAGGCGCGAAGGTCGTTGCCGCCGAGTGGAACCAGGCGACGCTCGACGAAGTCGTCGCCGAGGTGACCGAAGCCGGCGGTCAGATCACCGGCGTCCAGGGCGATGTCTCCAAGCCCGAGGACTGCGCTCGCATCGTCCAGGCAGCTGTGGACGCGTACGGCACGCTCGATGTGCTCTGCAACAACGCCGGCATCATGGACAACTTCGCCGGTGCTGAGGACTTCGCGGACGACCTGCTTCCGCGCGTCATGGGCGTGAACGCGTATGGGCCGCTCTATCTCACCCGTGAGGCGCTCAAGGTCATGCTGCCCAAGGGTGCGGGCTCGATCGTGAACACCGCATCAGCGGCAGGCGAGCACGGTGGCGCCGCGGGCGTCGTGTACACCATGTCCAAGCACGCCTGCGTAGGGCTCACCCGCAACACCGCCTGGTACTACGCCAAGAAGGGCATCCGCTGCAACGCGATGATCGTGGGCGGCGTGAACACCAACATCATGGCGAGCGTCGACCCCGCGAAGATCAACGCCGAGGGCGCGCAGCAGGCCGGCATCTACGGCGGCATCATCCCGAACTTCCTGCAGCCGATGGACGTCGCGAACCTGGCGCTGTTCCTCGCCTCCGATGAGTCATCGATGGTCAGCGGTGCGAACATCGCCGTCGACGGCGGCTGGGGCGCCGCCTAGCAGGCGTGTCGGATACGCGGAACGACGGGTCGCCCGAAGGGGCGACCCGTCGTGCGTAGCGGGATGACGCGAGCGCTCCAGTCCGCTACCCGGGGAGTGTGCGCTCGAGCGTGTCGATGAGTTCGAACCGCTCCTCGCCCGACAGCGCGGCAAGGTATGCTTCCACGTCCTCGCATGGGGCATCGTGTGGCAGCTCGAGCGCGTCTTTGATGGCACGGTCGAGGCGATGGCGGTTCCCAGCGTCGTTGTCGAGCTCGAGCACCCGGAACAGCCATCCGAGATGTTTGAGGTAACAGGTCATGACGCGCCCTTCAGGTCACACGTGGGTCCGACACACAGTTCGTACCCCTTGCGCGTCGTGTCGCGCACGCCACTCGGCGACTCAGGCCTGAGCGGGGTGCTTCGCCAGATACGCCACGAACCCCATGTCCGCCCCGAGGATGTGGTCGCGCATCCAACGCGTGACGAGAAGCGCGATCTCGGCGGCCAGGACGATCTCCCCGCGCATGACGCGGGCCGTGAGCAGCATCGTCTCGCCGGTCAGCTGGTCGTGCAGCCCGGCATGGATGCTGCGTTCGGGGTAGTGGACCGACTCCATCAGCTCCTGCTCGTCGGCGAAGTGTTGCATCACGTAGTCGGTCAGCCGCCACACGCAGTCGCTGGCGTCTTCCACGTCGGGGTCCTGTGCCTCGACTTTGTCGAGCAACTGGTTCGCGCATGTGAACAGCATGCGATGCTGGGAGTCGATCGCTTCATTGCCGGTCACAAGGTCGGGTGTCCACTCGAAACGTGTCACTGCTCGCTCCTCGCGGTCGTCGAGACGTGGTGATGCTATCGGCATGCGGGGTCTCAGGCGTGAGGCCGCCCGGCGATCCCGCGGTCGCGCCCTCCTTCCGCCGAGGTGCGCAGCATGCCCGTCGAGTACACTGGAGCACACGGGCCGCCGCTGTTCGGGGAGCGCACATGGGGGGACGTTTCGAGGTACAGGGCGTGGGCGCCGAAACACCGCTGGGTGAGGCCGCGCCGCTGATCATGCGCGCCAAGGCGGCACCGCTGTTCGAACTCGAACGGGCGGTCCTCACACAGGCCGACGAGGAGTCCGTGCACGACATGCGCGTCGCCTCACGGCGCACCCGGGAGGCCATGCGTCTCCTCGAGCCCGCGTACCGTCGCCGCACGCTCGGGCCGTGGAGGGACCGGGTGCGGGCGGTCACGCGCTCCCTCGGTCCTGTGCGGGATGCTGATGTCTTCATCGAGGCGATCGCCGGCCTCGGGCCCGATCTCCCCGGGGGAGGGCGCCGGGCGGCTGCCTTCCTCATCGGCTACAGCCTGGGGAGACGAGAACGGGACCTCGGGCGGCTCACCGACGACCTGTCCGGAGTCGCGATCTGCCGGGACCGGGGCGCGTTCGAGCGCGCCGTCACGCGTACGCGTGAGAGCGAGGTCGCGCTGAGGCCGCTGCGCTGCGTCGCGGCAGGCGCGATCGAAGCGCGGGCGAGCGAGGTGGTCGCAGACCAGGAGCGGGCCACGGCCGGCGGCGATGACGAGCAGCATCACGCGCTGCGCATCGCGTACAAACGGCTCCGATACGCGGTGGAGGTCTTCAGACCGTGCTACGGCGCGGACTTCGATGAGCTGTACGGCGTACTGAGCGCATACCAGGACGCACTCGGCGAGCTGCATGACATGCAGGTCTTCGCCCTGACCATCGAGGAGCGGCGTGCCGATGGCTCGGCCGCACGGGCCGGCGTGCGCGGGTCCGATCTCGATACTGTCCGCGCGGCGCTCGCGCCACGTGCCGACGGTGCACGTGCGCGTTTCGCGCGGTTGGCCGCCGAGCATCCGGCCGAGGACCTGCGGCGCGCGTTGCTTGCGCCGCTGGCTGATGGGAGCGGGGCGCAGTGCGTGTAGCCGCCATCGATATCGGCTCGAACTCGATCCGGCTCACGATCGTGGACGTGCCCGTGGCCGGCAGGCGCATCGTCCGTGATGAAGAGAAGGCGTACGCGCGCCTCGGGCATGGCGTGCTGGAGAGCGGACGTCTCGCGTGCGACGCCATGGACACGGCGGTGGAGGCGCTCGACAGGATGATGCGGCTCGCACGCGAGCGCGAGGTCACGCATGTGCGTGCGGTGGCCACCGCGGCCGTCCGCCAGGCGGCGAACGGCGCGGCCTTCGTCGAGCGGGTCCGCCGGGAGGTGGGGCTCGAGATAGACGTCATCGACGGAGCGCACGAAGGGCGTCTGGCACTGCTCTCCGCCGCCGACGGACTGGCGCTCGACGGCGATATCGCCGTGGTGGACATCGGTGGAGGCTCGGTCGAGATCGCGCGAGGCACGGGCTCGTCGGTGATCGGCGTGGTCTCCATGCCACTGGGGGCGGTGGTGCTCGCCGACAGGTTCGGCGGAGAGGACCCGATGTCGACCGACGCGGTGCGCCGATTGACGGCTCATGTCCGCCAGACGCTCTCGGCGTCGCTGCCTGACACGCGGACCCCCGGGGTGCTCGCCGGGTCCGGCGGCACCGTCACCACGCTGGCATCCATGCTGGCCGCTCGACGGGGGGCCGTCGTGCAGAGCGTGCACGGATCCCGTATCCCGGCCGGCGATCTGGCGGAGCTCAGGGAGATCCTCGTGCGTAGTTCGGCTCGTGATCGTGAGCGGATGAAGGGGCTGGCAGCGGCCCGGATCGACCTGATCGTCCCGGGGGTGGTCGTGCTTGCCGAGGTCCTGTGCGTGCTCGGAGCCGACAGCGTGCTCGTGAACGCGCGCGGGATGCGCGAGGGGATCGTGCTCGAGGTGATCGAGCGGGAGCGGGGCCCGCTGCCCGCAGCCGACCGCATGCGCTCAGTTCGCGAACTCGGCGGCCGGTACCGGTATGACGCCGCCCATGCAGAGCATGTGCGGTGGCTGGCCATGCGGCTGTTCGACGATCTCGCGCCGGGGTCCGGTCTGGTGGCGGACGACCGACCGCTGCTGGAGGCTGCCGCATTGCTCCACGACGTGGGGCACCATGTGGCGTACGAGGCGCACCACAAGCACAGCTACCACCTCATCTCGCACGCCGAGATCCCCGGGTTCACGTCGGCCGAGACGCGCCTGATCGCGGCCATCGCCCGGTACCACAAGGGCTCGCTGCCGAAGGCAAGGCACGAAGCGGTCGAGGGACTCGACGACGCCGCTCTCGCCCGGGTGACGCGCCTGGCCGCGGTGCTCCGGATAGCCGACGGGTTGGACAGGACGCAGGGGCAGCGGGTGGGATCGGTGCGTGCGTCTCGCGAGGGCGACCGGCTGACGCTCGCCATCACCGGGCGCCCGCCGCTCGACATCGAGCGCGACGGCGCGCTTCGGAAGGCCGATCTCGCGGAGGCGCTCTGGGGCGTCACCGTCCACGTGGAGGTCGCCGCGGAACTGGGCTGAGCGTGTGTCTGCCGCGAATCCCGCTCCGGGCGGACGGGGTACAACGGGTACACTGGACAGAGGTGCTGCCATGGCGGGAGAGGAGGCGCGAATGACGGAGCACACCACGCTCTCACTGACCGACGCGACGCTGTATCTCAACCGCGAGCTCGCGCTCCTGCGCTTCCAGGAACGGGTGCTGGAAGAGGCGCAGGACCCCGCCAATCCGCTGCTCGAGCGGGCCAAGTACCTCGCGATCTTCAGCTCCAACCTGTCCGAGTTCTACATGGTGCGCGTCGCCGGCCTCAAGCAGCAGATCGCCGCGGAGGTGGGCGGACTGTCCGACGACGGCCTCACGGCGGCAGAGCAGCTCGCGGCGGTACGCGAGCGCGTGCCCGAGATGCTGGCAGCGGCACGCGAGTGCTTCGTGGACCTCAGGGCGGGGCTTGCGGCCGCGGGGGTCAGGCTGCTCGACTACGCGGAGCTGGACGACGCCCAGCGCCCCATCGCGGACGCGTACTTCGCCTCCGACGTCTTCCCCGTCCTTACGCCGCTCGCGTTCGATCCCGGGCGACCGTTCCCACACATATCCAACCTCAGCATGAACATCGCCATCGTGGTGAAGGGACCCGACGGCGAGGAGCGGTTCGCGCGCGTGAAGGTGCCCAAGGCGTTGCCACGCTTCATCCCGGTCACGCCCGAGGGCGGCGAGTCGCGTGAACACGCCTTCGTATGGCTCGAACAGCTGCTGATCGCTCACGCTGGCGCTCTGTTCCCGGGCTACGACGTGGTCGCGGCGCATCCCTTCAGAATCACCCGCGATGCGGAGATGGTCATCCAGGAGCTGGAGGCCGACGACCTGCTCTCAACGATCGAGCAGGGCGTCAGGCAGCGCCGGTTCGGCTCGGTCGTACGAATGACCGTGGAGCCGACCATGCCCGAGAACATCCGCGACATCCTCGTGGAGAACCTCGATATGGACCCCGCCGACGTGATCACGATCACCCCGCCGCTCGGCATGAGCGAGCTCTTCGGTCTCTCGGCGATCGACCGGCCCGACCTCAAGTACCCGCCGTTCGTGCCCGCGCTCACCGTGCCCGTCGACCTCGGTGCCGAGGTGGACATCTTCACCACCATCCGCGAGCACGACATCCTGCTGCATCATCCGTACGAATCGTTCGAGCCGGTGGTGGCGCTCATCAGGCAGGCGGCGCACGACCCGGATGTCCTGGCGATCAAGACCACGCTCTACCGGGTGGGCAAGAACTCGCCGATCGTCGAGGCGCTCATGGACGCCGCCCTTGCGGGCAAGGAGGTCGCCTGCCTCGTGGAGCTCAAGGCGCGCTTCGATGAGGAGAGCAACATCGAGTGGGCGCGCGCGCTCGAGGCGGCGGGCGTGCATGTGGTGTACGGCCTGGTGGGGCTCAAGACGCACAGCAAGGTCGCCCTCGTGGTGCGGCGGGAGGCGGGGCGGATCCGCCGGTACGTGCACATCGGCACCGGCAACTACAACCCGGTCACCGCCAAGCTCTACACCGACCTCGGCCTCCTGACCTGCGACGACCGGATGGGCGAGGACGCCTCGGCGCTCTTCAATCTCGTCACCGGGTATGTCCGCAAGAACGATTACCGGCGCTTCCTGGTGGCGCCCGTGGACCTCCGCGAAGGCATCGCCGCGCGCATCCGCCGCGAGATCGAGCATGCCAGGGCCGGGGGGTGCGGCGAGATCATCTTCAAGATGAACTCGCTCGTGGACCAGAAGATGATCGCCCTCCTGTACGAGGCGTCCCAGGCGGGTGTGTCAGTCGACCTGCTCGTGCGAGGCGTGTGTTGTCTGCGCCCCGGAGTCCCCGGTGTGAGCGAGAACATCCGGGTCACCAGCATCGTCGGGCGGTTCCTCGAGCACAGCCGCATCTACTGGTTCGGCAACGCGGGCGACGCCGAGGTGTACATCGGCAGCGCCGACCTCATGCCGCGCAACCTCGACCGCCGCGTGGAGGTGCTGGCGCCGGTGCGCGACCCGAAGCTCGTGAAACGGCTGCGCGAGGAGGTCCTCGGCACGTATCTCGCCGACAACATCACGCAGCGCGTCATGCAGCCCGATGGCAGCTATGTGCGCATGTCTCCCGCAGAGGGCGCGACGCCCGTGCGCGCGCAGGAGACCCTCCTCGGCATGCGCAAGAGCATCGTGCCGAAGCGCAAGCGCAAGGGCACTCCGCAGAAGCGCAAGGCCGGCAAGAAGTAGGGGGCGACGATGGGCAAGCACGAGGGCAAGAAGAGTCGGAGCGAGACCGAGGTGCCCCGAGGGCACGCCGATGATCCCGACGGTCCCGGGCCCAGGAAGATCGACAAGGAGACCTACGAGCGCGAGCTCGCCAAGCTGCAGTTGGAGCTGGTGAAGCTGCAGGAGTGGGTGAAGCGCGAAGGCCTGCGCGTGGTCGTGGTGTTCGAGGGCCGGGACGCGGCGGGCAAGGGCGGCGTGATCAAGCGCATCACCGAAGCGCTCAATCCCCGCATCTGCCGGGTGGTGGCGCTACCGGTGCCGACCGATCGTGAGTCCACGCAGTGGTACTTCCAGCGGTACGTGGCGCAGCTGCCGGCGGCCGGTGAGATCGTGCTGTTCGATCGCTCCTGGTACAACCGCGCCGTGATAGAGCGGGTCATGGGTTGGGCCACCGAGGAGCAGGTGCGGGAGTTCTTCCGCGACTGCCCCGACTTCGAGCGCATGCTCAAGCGCAGCGGGATCATCCTTGTGAAGTACTGGCTCTCGATCTCCGACGAGGAGCAGGACCGCCGCTTCCAGGATCGCATCAACGACCCGATGAAGAGCTGGAAGTTCTCCAGGATCGATCTCGATGGTCGCGACCGGTGGGAGGAGTTCTCTCGCGCCAAGGACGAGATGTTCAAGTACACGGACACCAAGGAGTCGCCGTGGTGGGTCGTGGAGGGCGACGTGAAGAAGCGCGCGCGCCTCAACTGCATCAACCACCTCCTCACGCAGATCCCGTATGAGGACGTGCTGCCCGCACCATTCGAACTCCCGCCCCGGAAGAAGTCGGAGATCGGGTACGTGCGCCCGCCCATCGATTCGCAGACGTACGTGCCCGAGGTGTACTGAGCGCACTCTCGTCCATCATCGTGCCCCGTCGTCCTCCGGCCGGGACGCGTATGCCGAGGCCGGTCGCCCGATCCTCGGCGGGGCCGTATCAGGCCGTAACCCGGCGCCGCCGTGGCGCGTTGTCAGTGGCAACGAATTCAGATACCTTTATCAATCGGGGGGTATCACGGCAGCGAGGGGAGCGCTATGCCGGTGGTGTCTGGTTCCGCCGTCGTCCCTGTGTTGGAGATGGCGGTCGATCGGATCCTCGACGGGTTCACCCGTTCTCACGGTCACGCGCGCGGCGAGCAGCGTGCGCTCCACTGCGCCGCCCCCTGTTTGCTCGCCAGTGTCGGGATGAGGGGTGGCGTTGCCGGCGTGATGTGCGTGGCGGCGCCAGCGGACCTGTGCGCGGAGCTCGCCGCCGAGCGATTCGGCGAGGCCGAGGCGGCCGTGCGCGGCGCGGTGCTTGCCGAGTCACTGCTCGGAGAGATAGCCTCCATCGCCGCGGGGAGTGTGGCCACGAGCCTCGAGCCGATCGAGAGCACCTGGCTCACCCCGCCTGCGGTGATCGCGTCCTCCTCACACGAGTGGGACGTCATGTCCGAGGCGCACAACGCGGCCGTGTTCAACGTACACGGACGTCAGGTGCTCGTCGCGGCCGCCGTGCGGCAGCGCTGAGAGCCTTCCGCCGCGCGTTCCTTCCGCTATCATGCACGTACCGCAGCCGGACGGCTGTGGGTGCACACGGGGAAGGGACGCGCCCATGACTTCCGAGAACCGCATCGGCGGCAAGATCACCACGCTCCGCACATCACTCGGCCTGTCGGTCGAGGAGCTCGCCGAGCGCAGCAGCTGTGACGCAGCCACCGTCATCGCATTGGAGAGCGGCGAGGTCGCCCCCTCGCTCACGCCACTGATCAAGCTCACCCGGGCGCTCGGTGTCCGTCTCGGCACACTGCTCGACGATGAGACCGAACTCGGCCCGATCGTCACGCGGCGCGACCAGGCGGAGGCCGTTACCCGCATCAAGAGCCTCGAGACCTCGAGCGACGCCGGTGTGCTCGACTTCTTCTCGCTGGCGAGCGGCAAGGCCTCGCGCCACATGGAGCCGTTCCTCATCGACGTGCAGCCCGCCGCGCCCGGTGAGCACAAGCTCTCCAGCCACGAGGGCGAGGAGTTCCTGTTCGTGCTCGATGGCGCGCTTGAGATCGAGTACGGCAAGGCCACCCACACGCTGGAGGCTGGCGACAGTATCTACTACGACTCGATCGTGCCGCACCAGGTGCGCTCCGCTGGCCAGGGCCCGGCGCGCATCCTGGCAGTCGTGTACGCACCGGCGTAGGGGGCGGCTATGGCCTGGACCAACGAGCAGCTGCACACCGACCTGCCCCTCGGCCAGTATTTCGAGATGCAGGTCGCACAGCACGCCGACAACGACTTCATCGTCTACCCCGACCGCGATCTGCGGTGGACGTACGCGCAGTTCGACGAACGCGTGACGCAGCTGGCCAAGGGTCTGCTCGCCATCGGGATCACCAAGGGCGATCACGTGGGTGTGTGGGCGCGCAACATCCCCGACTGGCTGACGCTGTGCTTCGCGACAGCGAAGATCGGTGCGGTGCTCGTGACCGTGAACCCCGTCTACAAGGCGCACGAGCTCGCGTACGTCATCAAGCAGTCGGACATGAAGGCGCTCGCGATCATCGACCAGTTCCGTGATGTCGACTACGTGGAGATCGTGCGGCAACTGGTGCCCGAGGCATCGACCCAGGAGCGCGGACACCTTGTGAGCGAGGAGTTCCCGTTCCTCAAGAACCTCATCTACATGGGCCCCGAGAAGCACCGTGGCTTCTACTCCATGCCCGAGCTCCTGGTGCTCGGGGACAACATGCCCGATGAGCCGCTGCGCGCGATCACCGCGTCGCTGCACACCGACGATGTCATCAACATGCAGTACACCTCGGGCACGACCGGCTTCCCCAAGGGCGTCATGCTCACGAGCCGGAACATCGTGAACAACGGCTTCTACATCGGGGAGCGGCAGACGTTCACCGAGCGGGACCGTGTCTGCATCCCGCCGCCCTACTTCCACTGCTTCGGCATCGTGCTCGGCGTGCTTGCGGTGCTCACGCACGGCGCCACGGTGGTGGGCGTGGAGTCCTTCGACCCGCTGCTCGTTCTTGCTGCTGTCGAGAAGGAGCGTGCGACCGCGCTCTACGGCGTGCCCACGATGTTCATCGCCGAGTTGGCACACCCGATGTTCGACATGTTCGATCTCACATCGCTCCGCACCGGCATCATGGCCGGCTCGCCGTGCCCGATCGAGACGATGCGCCAGGTGATCGACAAGATGCACGCCTCGGAGCTCACCATCTGCTATGGACTCACCGAGACCTCGCCGGTGTTCACGCAGACCACTGTGGACGACACCCTCGAGCGCAAGTGCGAGACCGTCGGCCGGGCGCACGACGCGGTCGATGTGCGCGTGATCGATCCGGAGACCGGCGAGGACTGTCCGCCGGGCGTGCCGGGCGAGCTGTGCTGCCGCGGCTACAACGTGATGAAGGGCTACTACAAGATGCCCGAGGCCACGGCCGCCGTGATCGACAGTGAAGGCTACCTGCACTCGGGCGACCTCGGCACCGTCGACGAGCACGGCTACTATCGCATCACGGGCCGCATCAAGGACATGATCATCCGCGGCGGCGAGAACATCTACCCGCGTGAGATCGAGGAGTTCCTCTACACCATGCCAGGCGTGGAAGACGCGCAGGTCATCGGCGTTCCGGACGCAAAATACGGTGAGGTCGTGGGCGCGTTCGTGCGCAAGGCGCCCGGAGCCGACATCACCGAAAGCGATGTGCAGGAGTTCGCCCGCGCCCGCATGGCGCGCTACAAGGCTCCCCGGTACGTGTTCTTCGTGGAGCAGTTCCCGCTCACGGCCTCCGGCAAGATCCAGAAGTACAAGCTGCGCGAGATCGCCGCCGAGGCCATCGGTGTGGCCGACGTGAAGGTCTTCGCGAGTGACGCCGAAGGCGCCGACCCTGAGGCCACCGACAACGAGTGTCAGGTGCGCCAGTAGGGAGCACCGACCCGACATCACTCATGACACACGAGCGCCCGGCCTCCGCGGTCGGGCGCTCGTCTTTCGCAAGACCGCGGTACGAGCGGGGATTCTCGGGAATGACCATAGCGGGCAGCGTGTCAGCCCGCTGCGTGGGCGTCGGTCGGAGGAGGGGACTCTGGTGCCAGGAAGCGTCTACAAGGTCATCGAGCTGGTGGGAACGAGCACGGAGAGCTGGGAGGACGCGGCGCGTTCGGCGCTGAAGGCGGCCGCCGACTCGCTCAAGGACCTGCGTATCGCCGAGGTCGTCAAGCAGGACATCCGTCTCGAGGACAACGGGATCGTCGAGTTCCGCGTGCGGATGAAGGTCTCCTTCAAGTACCACACAGAGCTGTCCGACTGACAGAGGGCGCGGTCTACAGCAGGTTCGACGCAAGCCGGGCCGTGGCGTTGCGGAGGTGCCGCAAGGCGGACCACCCGTCGATCATCTCGCGGGTGACGAGTTCGCAGCGCATCATGTCCGCCGCGAAGATGCGTTCGTGCTCCTCGGCCAGCGCGGGGTCGTAGAACCAGCACATCAGCTCCTGATGGAGCGCGAGGCTGCGGATGTCCAGGTTCATCGTGCCGATCACGGCGATCTGGCCGTCGATCGTCATCGTCTTGGCGTGCATGAACCCCTCGGTGTAGCGGTAGATGCGCACGCCAGCATCGATCATCTGGCCAAAGAACGTCTCGGCCGCCCAGAACGCGATCTTCTTGTCGGCCATGCCGGTCATCATGAACCGGACGTCCACGCCTGCCAGCGCTGCATCGATGAGCGCCGAGTAGATCTCCGGGGTGGGCACGAGATAGGGCGACTGTATCCACAGCCGCTCGCGGGCCGCCGCGAAACTCACGATGTGCGCTCGCTGCGCGGGCTGCCATGGCACGTCGATGCCGTCCGAGACGGTCTGGGTGAGCGTGCGCCTGCCTGCGGTCGGGTACCTCACCGGGAAGAACCGGTCGGTGAACAGGTCCTCACCGGTCTTGCGATGCCAGCGAGCGGCGAACAGCGCCTGCAAGTCGGCGACGGCCGGCCCGGTGAATCGCACATGTGTGTCTCGCCAGGAGGGGAACCGGGCGCCACCATCGATGTACTCCTGTGCGATGTTGATCCCACCGGTGTAGCCGATGACGCCATCCACCACGACGATCTTGCGGTGGTTGCGGTAGTTGATCTGCCGCAGCTTGGTGAGGTCCTGCTCCACCCGCGCCCCGGCCGTGGCCAGCGCCTTCAGCTCGTCCTTCGGGTAGAGGATGTTGCCGATCCAGTCGTTCAGGATGCGGACCTCCACGCCCGCCGCGAGCCTATCGTGCAGGATGGCGGCGACCTGTGCGCTCAACGCGTCACGCTTCCATATGAAGTACTGCATGTCGATCGTGTCCCGCGCTGCTGCAAGGTCGTGGAGCAGGCGCGGGAACTTCGCCGCTCCGTTCACAAGTATCTCGACGTCGTAGGCGGGTAGCACGCTCGAGCCCTGCGTGGCCTCTATGATGCGCGGCACGTCCTCGTATCCACGCTCGAGCGCCCAGGCGACAGCCTCGGTGTGGGCGCCGGCGTTCCCCATCCGCACACGCTGCATGACAGGCGCCGCCAGCCGTGCCACCTCGGCGACCCACGGGTCTTTGGCGAGGCGCTTGCGCCAGTTGCGGCCGAAGAAGTAGTAGAACGCGAGCCCTATGAGTGGAAAGGCGATCAGCACCAGGAGCCAGGCCAGCGTGCTCGTGGGTTCGCGGTCATCGGTGATCACGGTGACGGCCACCGCGACCCAGTACACGCCGAGGGCGAACGCCGCCACCGACTGCCATGTCACCGCTTGCATGAGCCACTCCAGCACCCCGTCCGCTCCCTTCGTACTCCGCGTCGCCCGTGTGCCCCGCCGAGTATCGCACGTGTGTGCGACAGGGCGAACCTGTCGTGTCGCGCTCGCCACACCGACGCGGTAGCATGCATCCGATGGCAGGACCGCTGAGATGAGGACCCGCTGTGCCGTCGGTACCCGATACCCGTTCCGCTGCCTCCAGGCCAGCAGGCCCGGCCGCGTTGGTCCCGGCGTCCGCATCCGTGGGCGATGACCCGCTGACACAGGACGAGGACTATGACCTATGCCACGAGTGTGGCGGGCTGTGTTGCTGTCTCTACATCGCGCACGATGAGAACGGGGTCTACATCGGCGAGGGCTGGCTGCCGGAGTACATAGCACTGTGGGAGCGGCGGCTCGTGACGAGCGGGGCGCTCGTGGTCACACCCACTGACTACACGGCGGGGGAGGCCGGAGTCGCGCCGCTGCACGATCCGCGCCGCAGCCATCTGCCCACCGCGGAAGGCGAGGCGTATCGCGCCGCGCTGCCGGCGTGGGTGGACGTTCGCAAGTGCCAGTTCTGCCATCCGGACACGGGGTGTCTGCTGCCACGCGAGTACCGGGCGGACATCTGCCGGGAGTGGGTGTGCGAACTCTGGAGGGGCTGAGTGCGCCGTGACAGCGATGGCGCGTGCGTTCTGCCACAGAACCTGTTATAGTTCGCGTGCGGGCCGCTAGGGCCCACAGGATCGCGGCGTGACACACCGCTTTCGGAAAAGCGGAGTCGCGCCGTTAGTTTTGCCCCGGAATGGGGCGAGGAATGAGGTTTGGAATGGCTGAAGGTACCGTTAAGTGGTTCAACCCGGACAAGGGCTATGGCTTCATCTCGCGTGAGGGTGGCGACGATCTGTTCGTTCACTTCTCCGAGATCCAGACCGAGGGCTTCAAGACCCTCGACGAGGGCCAGAAGGTCACGTTCGACGAGGCCACCGGCAACAACGGCAAGAAGCAGGCGACCAACGTCCGCCCTGCCTAAACAGCAGCGCGGCTTAAGTTCGCACGGAAGAGCGGCCCACACGGGCCGCTCTTCTGCGTTTCTCACCGGGACCTGTCCCGGCATGATCGGTCCTGTGGAGATGCGCGCAACTACTCGGCGTCCTGGATCGGATACGGCAGTTCGAAGGTATCGGCAGGTATCGCCATACCGATCTCGATGTCGCTCCATAGCTCCCGGTTCACGTCGAGGCCATCCATCGACCCATCATCCTCAGGCACGCCGCCACGGGTGATGACGCCGATGACTTCGTCGTTCAGCACGAGGTACGTGACATCTTCCGAGTACCATGGGTTCGCGGCGCCGGGCATGTCTTCCGTCCGCTTCACCGAGTACACGATGCGCGCGGCACCGGTCTCCTCGTCCACACCGTCTTCGACGCCGCCAGCATCAGGCATCGAGTAGCGCATGAGGTAGTAGTCCACACTCGCGACCGACGGTTCACAGATCTCCTCGTCGTGTCTGACGAAGTACGCGGTCTTGCCGTCCGGCGACATGACCGATCGCATCAGGGTCTCACCCTCGTAGATGTCGTACCGGAACACACGGCCATCGATCCAGAAGGTCCCGTGATGATCGAGCGTGTCCCCTGTGCGGTACTCGGTATGCGTCTCGTAGGTGCCGGTCTTGGTGTCGGCATCGAGGAACTGCTTGAGCGTGGGCGCTCCCTTGTTCCCCGACGCGCCCTCCGTGGCCGGTGATCCGTCCGCTCCGCCGCTCGAGCATCCCTGCGCCGCCACTACCACGAGCAGCAGCAGTGTGAGCATCGCCAGTCCACGCCTCATGGGTCCTCCCCCCGCTCGGTTGTGACGATCGTAGACCCGACGGAGCGACGGCACAACGCCGCGTGCTGCGGAGCCCGGATCCCTGGCATCCAAGCGATTCGCCCTCAGGTTGTTGACGGGGCTTCGCGCTATCCTTATCGTTCATCGGCGATAGACGATTATGCGCTCTCCAGGGAGGCACGTGTGGACGACGATCGTATCGCGCTGGTGGCTAGAGCCGTCGGCCATCCTGCCAGGGTGCGGATCCTGCGTCTTCTCGCCGGCCAGGATGCCTGCATGGGTGGAGAGATCTTCGGGCAGATGCCGCTCGCACAGTCGACCATCTCCCAGCACCTGCGCGTGTTGAAGGAGGCGGGGATCGTGCGCGCCACCCCGCACGGCACAAGCATGGTCTACTGCATTGCCGAGGGTCCGCTATCGGATCTGGCCCGGGCCCTTGGGGGCCTCATCGCCGAGCGGCCCATGTGCGCCGCGAAGGAGGAGTAGGTATGAGTGCGACATCCGCCAAGCGTATGAGCGTGTTCGAGCGGTACCTCACGCTCTGGGTCGCGTTGTGCATCGCTGCCGGCACGCTGATCGGCAGCCGCTGGCCGGGTCTCGCCGAGTTCTTCGACCGGTTCACCGTGGCGCAGATATCCCTTCCCGTGGCGATCCTGATCTGGCTGATGATCTACCCGATGATGCTCAAGGTCGACTTCGCCTCGGTCAAGCGGGTGGGCGAGCGGAAGCAGGGTCTCGTCGTCACCACGGTCGTCAACTGGCTCATCAAGCCGTTCACGATGTTCGGGATCGCCTGGCTGTTCTTCAACGTCATCTTCAAGGATCTGATCACTCCCGACCTCGCGCAGCAGTACCTTGCCGGAGCGGTGCTTCTTGGAGCGGCTCCGTGTACCGCGATGGTGTTCGTGTGGTCGTACCTTGCCGACGGCGACCCCGCGTACACGCTCGTGCAGGTGGCCGTGAACGATCTCATCATGCTGGTTGCGTTCGTGCCGATCGTCTCGGTGCTCCTCGGCGTGAGCGGTGTGCCGGTACCGTGGGACACGCTTGCGCTCTCGGTCGTCCTCTTCGTGGTCGTTCCTCTCGCGGCAGGCTGGTTCACCCGGCGCACATTGATCAAGAGCCACGGTGAGCAGTGGTTCCGCGAGACATTCGTCCCGAGGTTCGGCCCCGTCACCATCGTGGCGTTGCTCGCGACGCTCGTGCTCATCTTCATCTTCCAGGGCGAGACCATCGTGGCGAATCCGCTGCACATCGTGCTGATCGCGATACCTCTGACCATCCAGACGTTCCTGATCTTCGGCATCGCCTATGGCTGGTCGTACTGGTGGCGGCTGGAGCACCCGGTGGCGGCGCCGGCAGGGTTCATCGGGGCGTCAAACTTCTTCGAACTCGCTGTGGCGGTGGCGATCGCACTCTACGGGCTCACATCGGGCGCCGCGCTCGCCACCGTGGTGGGCGTGCTCGTGGAGGTGCCGCTGATGTTGTCGCTCGTGTGGATTGCCAAGCGGACCAGAGCGCGTGTGTGCGCGCGGCACGAATGCGCCCTGCCGCGGGTCGGCGCAGCCGTCGAGCCGGTCGTGTCCGGACAGGAGGGAGACTGAGATGCGTCGCATCGCGCTCTACTCGGACATCCACGCCAACGCTCCGGCGCTCGAGTCCGTTCTGACCGACATCGTGTGCGCGGGCATCGCCGAGCGGTACTGCCTCGGCGATCTCGTGGGGTACGGCGCCGACCCGTCGGGCGTGATCGCCCGCGTCCGTGCCACCGGCGATCCCACCATCCGGGGAAACTATGACGACGGGGTGGGGAAGCGGTCGGGCAGCTGCGGCTGTTACTACCCCACAGCGGAAGACAAGGCGATCGGCGCCGAGAGCTACACGCGCACCGACGCTGCGCTCGACGATGCCGAGCACGATTACCTGGCGCAGTTGCCGGACGACATCCGGTTCGATGTCGAGAACGCTCGCGTGCTCCTGTGCCACGGCAGCCCTCGGCGCATCAACGAGTACCTCATGCCCGATCGCCCCGACGACAACCTCGCGAAGCTCGCCGACATCGGCGGGGCCGACGTGGTGTGCGTCGGGCACGTGCATATCCCGTACCACCGGGTGCTGACGGCGCCGGACGGCCGTGCCGTGCACTACGTGAGCGACGGCTCTGTGGGCAAGCCGAAGGACGGCGATCCCCGGCCCTGCTGGGCCGAACTCGTCTTCGGCACCAAGGCCGAGGTCAACAAGGTGTGCGAAGGTGATCGCGCCGCCGGACCTGTGGGCATGCCAGGCGAGGCCGAGCGCGTGTGGCTCGGCGTCGTGTTCCACCGGGTGGACGCGTAGCGTGCGCTAGTCGAGGATCGCGCCCAGGCTCCGCGGCCAGGTCTTCTGCGCTTGCCCGGACGGATCGGGCAGGTAGTGCGCCTTCACGAAGCCCTTCTTATGCACGCCGCGGTCATCGAGATACTTCGAGAGATCCAGCGGCACCTCAGCGGGTACTTCGACACCCTCGTTCGCGAGCAGCTGCCTGAGGATCGCGGTGGCCGCATCGGCCTCGGTCTGGGCGTCTTTCAGGATCCGCACGCCTTCGGCGGGGTTGTGGAAGCCGAGGGAGTTCTCGGCGCCCATCCATACGGTGCGGTAGAAGGCCTGCGTGTAGTGGCCGATCGCCTCGTCGTACGCGGGCTTGATGTCGGCGGCGCTCGTCTCAAGCGAGGCGTTGGCCAGCTCGATCAGCTTCGCCGCGGTGGCGGCCTTGTAGCCGGCGTTGATGAGCAGCGCGGCGTTGGCGTCCTGGATGGCGAACACCTTCTCGCGGAGTTCCTCGGCCGAGTCGTAGTGGCAGCGCTTGCACGTCACCATGTCCGTCTTGAGGGGGCTCATCAGGTTGTGATCGGCTACGGGCTGGTTGTTCACACGGATGTCGGGCATGTGGCAGTCGTTGCATGCCAGACCCACGTTCATGTGGGGCGAGCCAGCGCTGTAGAACTCGACGTCGGGATGCCGGATGAACCCGAGCTTCAGGCCGGTGACCTCCTGTGTCCACTCGAGGCGCGCGGGGTCCTCCATGAGCCTGTCGATCACGTTCTCAACGGTGATCGACCCCCACTCGCTGCCCTCCCACGGGAAGTCCACATCCACCGATGCCCCGTCCTCCTTCATGACCGAGTAGGTGCAGTGGCACTGCCCGCACACCATCAGCCGCTGCTGTTGCGTGGAGAGGCCGTCGGGCTCCAGCCCGATCTCGGTGAGCGCGGACTCGACCGTCCAGCGGCGCGTTCGCAGCTCCATCGTCTCGTTGTCGTGGCAGTCGATGCATGAGGCACCCAGCTCCCGGTGCTCCTCGGGCAGCATGCCGATGGCTTCGTCGTACGTGGCGCCGAACAGCGCGTCCTTGTCCTCGGAGTTGAGGTCCTCGGCATACGGACTCTTGCAGGTGAGGCACGCACCGCCAGACTTCACGCGTGATGGGTCGGCCTCGCCCTGGTCGATCACCATGTAGTGGTGTCCGCGCGGCTCCTGGTAGTCGATGCCGAAGCCCCAGCCTTTGAACAGCAGCGGCATGAACGGATACTCGGAGAGCTTGTCGTACATCTGCCCGTCGTCGAAGCCTCGTTTGTACCTGCTCTTGCCCGCCGGTCGCGGCTCGGCTGTGGCGAGCCAGGTCTGATAGACCGCGGGATACCGCTCGCCCCAGACCGCCGGGTCGTGCTCGCCCGCGGGCGCGGCTGGCACAGGCGCGGGCTTCTCGCCGACCATGCCACACCCGCCGAGCGCGACGGTGAGCAGTAGGCCGACAGCGAGTGCGGCCGCGATCGAGATGCGTGTTCGTGCGGATGCAAGCACAATGACCTCCCGTTGTCCGTGCGCCATACGTGCCGGCGTGCTGCGCGAGCGACCCTGAGTCCAGTGTACCCGCACGTCCTGACACGGCCGCAATCCCCCCGGGATATTCCTGGCATGGACATGACGCTGACGCTCCGGGAGTTGCGCTCAGGCGCGCCGTTGGGTACTCTCTTGCAGCACACATGGCCAGGTAGCTCAGTTGGTAGAGCAGCGGATTGAAAATCCGCGTGTCGGCGGTTCAAGTCCGTCTCTGGCCACCATAGTCACTTCTCGCGACCGGTCCCTGTGGGCCGGTCGTCGTGCGTCTCGAGACCGGGCGGCGAGTCCACCTCGGAGGCGACGTATCGACCCCCTGAAGACGTATGCGCGGTCTTGGACTAGTATCTGTGGTAACTCGCGCATCGTCGGACCCACGCACCGGAGCGGCTATGAGCGGTGACGCAAAGAACAGCAGGTCCGATTCCGCGCAACGCGATCCAGTCTGCGGGGACCAGCAGGCGAGCGAGCCACTTGCCGAAGCGCTTGCTCGCAACTGCCATCCGACCCCCGCGCGCATCGCGAGGGCCGACTCGGTCGTCGCGACCGCCGAGGGAAGCAGACTGTTGGTCGACAGCATGGTAGAGGGCCTCGCCCTGCACGAGATCGTGCTCGATGAACATGGCGAGCCGTGCGATTACCGTTTCCTGGAGATCAACCCGGCCTTCGAGGCGCTGACCGGTTTGGCTGCCGGCGATGTCATCGGCAAGACCGCGCGCGAAGCCATACCAGGCTTGGACCCATCCTGGATCGAGCGGTACGCCGCGGTCGCCTCCACGGGTGTGCCGGCGCGCTTCGAGCAGTACTCCTCCCCGCTTGGGAGGCACTTCGAGGTGGTGGCGTACTCACCTCGGCCGGGGCAGTTCGTGACTCTGTTCTCCGACATCACGGAGCGCGTGGAGCAAGCCGAGTCCCAGGAGCGAGCAAGGTTGCTCCTTGAGGCGAGTCTCGAGAGCCAGAAGGGCACCATCCTCTTCTCCATCGACCCGCAGTACCGGTACCTCTACTTCAACGAGGCACATGCCGAGGCGATGCGCCAGGCGTACGGCCGTGCGATCAAGCTCGGCGACTGCGTTCTCGACCACATCACCAACGAGGATGATCGTGCGGTCGCCAGGGAGAACTACGACCGTGCGCTTGCCGGGGAGTCGCACTCGAACATCCGTGAGTACGGCGATGCGGCAGTGGCAGCGTACGAGAGCTACTTCAATCCGATCAGAGACGATCGCGGGACCATCATCGGAGCGACGGGGATGGCCCGTGACATCACGGAGAGAATCAAACAGGAGAAGGAGCTACGGCTGAGCGAGGAGCGATTCTCCGCTCTGTTCCAGCAGGCGCCACTCGGATACCAGTCACTCGATGAGGACGGATGCTTCATCGAGGTGAACCAGGCCTGGCTGGACACCCTCGGCTACGAGCGGCATGAGGTCATCGGCTCCTGGTTCGGCGACTTCCTGGCCCCGGAGTATGTGGATGCGTTCCGGGGGCGGTTCCCTCTGTTCAAAGAGCGGGGGGCGATCCATTCCGAGTTCCAGATGATGCACAAGGACGGAAGCCGGCACTTCATCGCGTTCGATGGCCGGATCGGGCACAACCCCGATGGGAGCTTCAGGCAGACGCACTGCATCCTCGTGGACATCACCGAGCGCAAGAACGCCGAGGAAGCGGTCCTGCGCCTCAACGCGGAGCTGGAGGAACGGGTGCGTGAGCGGACCGAGGAGCTCACGGCCACGAACGAGGAGCTCTGCGCGGTCAACGCGGAACTTGAGGAGGCGACCCGCGCCAAGAGCGACTTCCTGGCGTCGATGAGCCATGAGTTCCGCACACCCCTCAACTCGATCATCGGGTTCTCGGATCTCCTCGAACAGGGGCTGTTCGGGGACCTTGAGCCCGAGCAAGCGAGTCGGGTGGCGATGATCAACGCGGCAGGGAAGCACCTCCTTGCGCTGGTGAACGACATCCTGGACCTGTCCAGGATCGAGACGGGCCAGACGATGGCGCTGTTCGAGGTGTGCGAAGCGGAGCCTCTGGTCAGATCCGTGATGGAGATGATCGCCCCGCTTGCCGCCGCCAAAGGTATCGGACTCAAGGCATCGGTAACGGCCGGCCTCGGGTCTTTCGAATCCGATCCGCGTTTCGTGAGCCAGATACTCACCAACCTGCTCGGGAACGCCGTCAAGTTCACGGACTCCGGCGAGATCTCGCTTCGTGCCTATGCCGATGACGATCTGGTGTTCGAAGTGACCGACACCGGCTGTGGGATACCCGCTGCCGAGATCCCCTTGATCATGGGGCGCTTCTATCAGGCCGAGTCACATCCGGGTGCGGTGCGCGAGGGTACAGGTCTCGGGCTCGCTATCTCCTCGCAGCTGGCGGCGATGCTAGGGGCGAGTCTGGATGTCGAGAGTGAGGTCGATGTGGGATCGACCTTCACCCTGCGGATCCCGAGGTGGCCCGTGTCATCTGGGTAGTCGTCGGTCGTGCGCGCGGCATGGCCGATGGTCGACGCCACCGGTCGAACGATCCAGACCGATCGCAGGCGAACCCGAACCTCGAGGCACACTCGAGACTCTAGCCACACCGGTCGCTTCTGCCGCAGGGGCCGCTGTGACTCTGCGTGTGGCGGGCCCATGGCCCTAAGTGCACCCTTATCGTAGGATGGCTAGGCGCTTCTATCGTGCGAAGGGTGGCTCAGTGACGCGGACGGCGCGGCGGCCGATCAAGCTGGACGTGCACGAATTCGCCGGCTCGATGGGCGACTTCGGCACACTGCTTCCGCTCGCTATCGGCTACATCGCCGTGTGCGGCCTCGACCCGGCCGGCTTCCTGGTGATGATGGGGCTCGCGAACATCGTGAGCGGCCTCGTCTACCGTCTTCCGATGCCGATCGAGCCCATGAAGGCCCTCGCGGTCGTTGCCATCGCGCAGCACTGGTCACCATCGATGGTGCATGCGTCCGGGCTGAGCATGGGCATCGTATGGATGCTGCTCGCCGGCACCGGCGTGATCACGTGGATCGCGCGCAAGACGCCCACGCCGGTGGTGATGGGCATCCAGGTCACCCTCGGCATCATGCTCGCCACCGAGGCATTGCGCCTGAGCGTCAGCTCGTGGCTGCTGGCCGCACTCGGCGTGGTGATCGTTCTCACGCTGCGAAGGAACAAGTACGCACCGGCCTCTATCGTCCTTATGGCCCTGGGAATCGGCATCATGGTCTTCACCGGGGGCTTCGAGGGCCTGGCCCCGGTGGCGTTCCGGCTTCCCACGATCGCGAGCTTCACCGTCGCCGAGATGTGGGACTCCCTGCTGCGTGCCGGTTTCGCACAGGTGCCGCTCACCGCAGCGAACGCGGTCATCGCCACCTCGGCGCTCATCACCTCATACTGGCCCGAGGAGAAGGTGACACCGCGAGCGCTGGCCTACAGCCACGGTGTCATGAACCTGGTGGCGCCGGTCTTCGGCGGCATGCCGATGTGCCACGGGGCCGGCGGCCTTGTGGGGCAGTACTTCTACGGTGCGCGCAGTGCCGGCGCGAACCTTATCGAAGGCGCCATCGAGATCACACTCGGGTTGTTCTTCGCCGGCTCGATAGCGGGTGTGTTCACCGCGTTCCCGTCGGCGATCGTCGGCGCGATGATGTTCATGGTGGGCATCGAGCTGGTGAAGTTCGTTCGCCGCGTCAAGGTCGGTCCGGATCTGATCACGCTCGGCGCAACGGTCGCCGTAGCCATGCTGTCCAACATGGCCGTGGGCTTTCTCGCGGGCGCGGTCGTTCATCTGCTCGTCGGGCGTCGGGGCGACGCCACCAGGCCGCCGCAGGCGTAGCACGAGACGGCGCAGGCCGAGCTGACCCGCCGCGCCGCATCTCTCGACCCAATACCCCTGGCGCGACTTTGTAACATATGATACAAATACGATGCACGCACCGATACCCGATGTGATATCTCGATGACAAGGGGTGGGTTCATGGCTCGTACGTACGTGATCACAGGCGCAGGCTCTGGTATCGGCCATGCAACGAAGAGACTTCTCGAGGCCCAGGGACACACCGTGATCGGCGTCGACCTCAAGGGCGCCGACATCGCGGCCGACCTCGGCACGAAGCAGGGACGCATCGATGCGGCGAGCGCGGCCATCGAAGCCGCTGATGGTAGCGTGGATGCTGTCATCGCGTGCGCGGGTGTCACGCTGCCCTCGCCCGTGACGGTCTCGGTCAACTACTTCGGCATGACGGAGTTCCTGGATGCGATGGCGCCGGTGCTCGCACGGGCCGAGGCTCCGCGGGCGGTGCTCATCAGCTCCTTCTCGTCTCTGCAGGAGAACGATCCCGCGCTCGTCGAGGCCATGTGCGTCGAGGACGATGAGGACACGGCGCGGGCGATGGCTGAGAAGATCGCCGACGAGCTCGGACCGCAGGTTTCGCAAGGCATCATCTACGCATCCACCAAGCGCGCGATCAGCCGCTGGGTCCGTCGCGAGTCGATCAAGCCGCAGTGGGCCGGTGCCGGCATCCCGCTGAACGCGGTCGGCCCGGGCGTCATCAGAACACCCATGACCGCCCCGTGGCTCGAGTCGGAAGAAGGCCGTCAGTATCTCCTGACGGTGGTCCCGATGCCGCTGAACGGATTCGCGGAGCCGGAGGTGGTGGCCGAACTCATGATCTGGCTCACGAGCCCCGCGAACACCCACGTCACGGGCCAGACCGTCTATGTCGACGGAGGGGCCGACGTGGCGATGCGGGGCGAGAACATCTGGGATCTCGCGGACTGACGTCGCGGCAAGGACGATTCACTGGCCCCGTCGGGGCCGCACAGGAATCCATCGGGCAGGGGCACTCATCGGTGAGGGCCCCTGCTCCGTGTGTTGCGACCGTCTACGGAGCGAGAGGCACGAAACCCGAGAATCCTCCTCCGAACGGGTAGAGAGTACTCAAGGTCCACGCATCCTATGCCGACGCAATAAGCAGCGAGATGCGTCGCGCGGTGTGCGGCGCTCTCTGTCACGCTGTTCGACGGAGGGGGGGTGCCCAGAGCAGTTTGTAGTTTGTTGAACGAAGTGATGTATTTTTCCTGAAGAAATGGCTATCTTGGATTAGGAAGCATGGCGGTGAACTGCGTCCGCAGGATGCTGCCTGTCGTCGAGAGCAGGGAGGTACGGTATGCGAACTAGAGTAGGGCCGTTTCGACGCGCCGCTTTGGTCGGGGCGCTCGTAACGGGGTTGGTCTTCGCGCTGAGTGCGACAGCATTCGCCGCGCAGGTGCCAGTTCTGCCATCCACGATCACACCAGCAGTGATGGCAGTCGCACAGACCGGCCCGGTTGCGGTACCCGTCCAGGGCGCTGACCGCGTCGCAACAGCCATAGAAGCGTCGAAGCTCTTCGGCACGGCCGACACGGTCGTCCTTGCCACCGGTAACGACTTCCCTGACGCGCTCGGCGGATCCGCGCTCGCCGGCGCCGTCGGAGGCCCGATCCTGCTGACCCGCGGCGCGACCATCGAAGCCGCCGTCCTCGC
>JAZIGI010000012.1:0-48927 GCA_036679125.1 Actinomycetota bacterium
TGCGAAGCTCGAACGCGTACCTCACCCCCCACCGGCCCCACCCCGCTAGTACCGGTTGTCGAACACCCTCGGCGTCTTCTTCTCAGCGCGTGGCAGCTCGCCCCCCGCAACGGCCATCGGCACGATCGTGAGACCGATCCTGTCCTTGATCTTCTGCCGTACGGCCGCCTCCACACCTTCGCGGGTCTTGCCCTCGAGCGCCTCGAAGAAGACGGTCATCACGTCCTTGCCCTCAAGGTGGTCGATCATGATCTGGAACTCGCTCGAGGCGCCCTCCACCTCGCGCAGGCACTCGTCGATCTGCGCGGGGAAGATGTTCACGCCCTTGACCTTCACCATGTCGTCCGTGCGGCCAAGGATGGTGTCGATGCGCGGGAAGCGCGAGCCGCACGCGCACTCGCCCGGGATGAACCGCGTGAGATCATGCGTGCGATACCTGACAAGCGGAGCGCCTTGCTTGCGCAGCGTCGTGATCACGAGCTCGCCGATCTCGCCCTCGGGCACCTGCTCACCGGTGTGCTGGTCCACGATCTCGAAGTACACATAGTCGTCCCAGTAGTGCATACCGCATTCGTGCTCGCAGCTGATGCCGATGCCGGGTCCGTAGATCTCGGTGAGGCCATAGATGTCGTAGAGCTTCACGCCGAGCTCGTCGGCGATGCGACGGCGCATCTTCTCGCCCCACCGCTCCGAGCCGATGATGCCGGTGTGTAGATGGATCTTCTCCCCCACACCGCGCCTCTCGATCTCCTCGGCAAGCAGCAACGCGTACGACGATGTGGCGCACAGCACCGTGCTCTTGAGGTCGATCATCATCTGGATCTGCTTGTCGGTGTTGCCAGGGCCGGTGGGCACCACCATCGCGCCGATGCGCTCGGCGCCCGCCTGGAAGCCGATGCCTGCCGTCCACAGTCCGTACCCCGGGGTGACCTGCACGCGGTCGAGGTTCGTCACGCCGGCCATCTCGTAGCAGCGCGCGAACTGGATCGCCCAGTCCTCGACGTCACGGGCCGTGTACGGGATGATGATCGGCGTGCCCGTGGTCCCGGACGACGAATGGATGCGGACGATCTCCTCCTCGGGGACCGCCGCAAGGCCGAGCGGGTACGCGTCGCGCAGATCGGCCTTCTCCGTGAAGGGGAGCCGCTCGAAGCGTTCCCAGCCGGTCACGTCGGCAAGGTCGATGCCCGCGTACTTCTCGCGATAGAACGGGCTCCGCTCGGCAAGTCCATCCAACACACGTGTGATCGCCTCGAGCGTCGCCTGCGATTTCATTCGGAATCCCCTCGTGTGTAGCCCGCGCCAAGCGCAAGCGCCTGTACGTTCATCTCCACGAACCGCTCCGGCAGGGTGCACCGGATGGTCGCCTCGATCTCGTCGGTCGAGAAGCCGAGCACTCCCGCCTCGGCGGCTGCACCGAGGAGCGCGGTGTTGAGCACCTTTGGCGAGCCGCATGTGGCGCAGACGACGTCGCCGTCCACGACGATCACGCGCTCGCCGCACTCCCGAAGGTAGCCGAGCATCTCGCTGCCGTCGTACTCGGAGCGCGTGAGCGCAGCCGTGACCGGTGGCACCGCACGCCTGCTCACCACCACAGCGCCACGACCGGGCGCGAGGTACGGAAGACAGCGCACCGCCTCGGCAGGCTCGAACGCGATGATCGCGCTCGCCGAACCGAGCGGCACAAGCGGCGCGTGCGCCGCGCGGCCGATACGCACATGGCTCGTGACCGAGCCGCCACGCTGGGCCATGCCGATCGTCTCCGCGGTCTTCACGGGGCAGCCGGCCGCGAGGGCTGTTGCCGCCACGATCTTGGAGGCGAGCACGATACCCTGTCCGCCGACGCCGCAGAAGATGAGGTCGTGCACGGCGCGATCGAGCACCGCTGCCGGCGAGTCGTTCATGCCGACGCCCTCTCCCGGTCCGCTCATCGCGCCACCCCGATCGCCCCGGTGGGACACACCTGCGCGCAGATCGAACACCCGTAGCAGAGTGATGTGTCGATGCTCACGACGCCGCCTGCACGCATGATCGCGGGGCAGCCGAGCCGCTGGATGCACACCTGGCAGTCGGTGCAGAGATCCTGGTCGATCGCGTGCATCGGGCCGGGGGCCGTCACCGCGATACACGGCGACTCGAAGATCACGGCCGAGACGCCGCCAGCCTCCACGGCGCGCTTCACCGCGGCTTCGGCCTCCTCGAGACGAAGAGGATCGCACGTCTCGACGTGCGACACGCCGAGCGCCTCGAGCACGGACGCGATCGCGATCCTCTCGGCCACTTCGCCCTGCGCCGTGCGCCCGAGCCCCGGATGCGTCTGGTGCCCCGTCATCGCGGTGGTGGAGTTGTCCAGCACCACGAGCACGATATCGGTGCCGTTGTAAACGGCGTTCACCACGCCTGGGATGCCTGTATGGAAGAAGGTGGAGTCGCCGATGAACGCGAAGTGCGTGACGCCGGGCTCGGCGCGCTCGAGTCCTTGTGCGATGGTCACGCCCGCCCCCATGCACAGGCACGTGTCCACCATCTCAAGCGGCGCCGCGTTGCCGAGCGTGTAGCAGCCGATGTCACCCGAGAAGACAGCCTTCTTGCCACGCATCGCGCGCTTGACCGCGTAGAACGAGGCGCGATGCGGGCAGCCCGCACACAGCACCGGAGGGCGTGCGAGAGGCTGCGGGGCGCTCGAGCACGTGGGGACCACAGGAGCGTCCACACCGAGCAGTGCCGCGGTCGCCGCAGCCACTGACTCCACCGTGCTCTCACCAGCGCGTTCTGTGTGACCGCTCCGCTTGCCGAGGACCGTGACCGGGATCCGTCGCTCGGCTGCCACCATGAGCAGCTCACGCTCTATCACCGGGTCGAGCTCCTCGAGCACGAGCACCTCGTCGAGTCCGCGGAGGAACCGCTCCGCCAGGTCGACGGGGAACGGGTGCGGCGTGCCGACCTTGAGGATCCGGCAGTCCGCACCGAGCATCGAGAGCGCTTCGCGGGCGTAGGCGTAGCTCACGCCGCCAGTGGCGATGCCGCAGGTGACGGCACGCACGGGGTCGTGCTCCAGCGCTCCGCCGCGCACCTCCTCGACCGTGTTGAACCGATACGACGACAGCTCCGCGGCCAGCACCGGCAGCCGCTCCTCGATCGCCTTGTGATTGACGTACGAGAGTCGCGGGAAGATCACCCAGCGCGACCCCTTCTCGAATGCGCCGGCACCTGGCTCGTGGGTGCGCTCCCCCACCTCGATCGGTGCATACCCGTGGCATACGCGTGTGGTAGGCCTGAAGAGCACCGGCATGCCAAGCCGCTCGGACAGCTCGAATGCGTCCTGGATCATCTCGAACGCTTCCTCGGGCGAGACCGGATCGAGCACCGGGAGCTTCGCGTAGCCCGCGAACGTGCGTGTGTCCTGCTCGGTCTGCGAGGAGATGGGGCCGGGGTCGTCGGCAACCACGACGACCATACCGCCCTTCACGCCTATGTACGCGAGGCTCATGAGGGGGTCGGAGGCCACGTTGAGCCCCACTTGCTTCATGGTCACCATCGATCGCACGCCGGCGTAGGCGGCCCCCGCGGCCACCTCGAGGGCCACCTTCTCGTTCACCGACCACTCGGCATAGATGTCGCCGGGGTTGCGCTTCACCACGGTTTCCAGGATCTCGCTCGACGGCGTGCCCGGATAGCCCGTGACAACACCGACGCCGGCGCGGATCGCGCCGGCGGCGATGGCGTGGTTCCCCATCAGGAGTTCCGGACTCACTTGACGGCGAACCCCCCGTGCTTGCGGAAGTGTGCGGCCAGACCACCGTCAGCCAGGAGCTGCGCCATCACGGGCGGCAGCGGAGCGAACGGGATCTCCGTGCCCTGGGTCAGGTTCTTGAGCACGCCGCCCTCCAGGTCGAGCGAAAGCTCGTCGCCGTCGGCGATGAGGTCCGTGTCGCACTCCACGACCGGTAGACCGGTGTTGATGGCGTTGCGGTAGAAGATGCGCGCGAAGCTCTTGGCAAGCACCGCTTTCGTGTTGGAGTGGATGAGTACGAGCGGCGCCTGTTCGCGCGATGAGCCCATGCCGAAGTTCGTGCCCGCCACCAGGAAGCCACCTTCGGGCTTCACCTTGCTGTAGTAGTCGGGGTCGAGGTCCTCCATGGCGTGCACGGCCATGGCCTCCATATCAGCCGACTTGAACTTGTACTTGCCGCTGATGATGTAGTCGGTGTTGATATCGTCACCGTACTTGAACGCCTTCGCGGTGATGGTCATCGTCTACTCCCCTCCCTCGTAGTGCTTCCGGGGGTCGGTGATGACGCCCTCGATGACGGATGCGGCGACCGTGGCAGGGCTGCCGAGGTAAATGAACGCGTTGCTGTTGCCCATGCGGCCCTTGAAGTTGCGGTTGGCGGTGGAGATCACGTTCTCGCCGTTGCTCGGCACACCGTTGTGGGTGCCCACGCACGGGCCGCAGCCCGGGGTCACGAGCACGGCGCCCGCCTCGACGAGATCCCGGATGTAGCCAGCCTCCATCGCGTCGAGGAAGATCCGCTTGCTTGCCGGCGCCACGATCAGGCGCACATCGGGGTGCACCTTCCGGCCGCGCAGGATGTCCGCCGCGATCTTCAGGTCCTCGAGACGGCCGTTGGTACAGGTGCCGATGAAGCCCTGGGCGATCGGCGTGCCCGCGACTTCCTCGATCGGCGAGACGTTGTCGACCGCGTGTGGCTTGGCCACCTGCGGGCCGATGGCCGAGGCATCGAACACGATCTCCTGGGCGTACACCGCGTCCGCATCTGGGTCGACCGGCGCGGGGGCGCGATCGCCGCGGCCTTCGTACCAGGCGAGCGTCTTCTCGTCGGCCTTCATCAATCCGGCCTTGGCGCCGACCTCGATGGCCATGTTGGAGATCGTCATGCGCGCGTCGACGGAGAGCGCGTCGATCACCGGACCGTGGAACTCGAGCGCCATATAGGTTGCACCGTCGGCGCCGATCCTGCCCGCAAGCGCGAGGATGAGATCCTTGCTGAAGACGCCCGGCTGGAGCTCACCGTTGTAGGTGACCTTCAGAGTGTCGGGTACCTTGAACCACAGCTTACCGGAGGCCATCGCGGCCGCACCGTCGGTAGAACCCACGCCGGTGGAGAACACGTTCACCGCACCGTATGTGCACGTGTGGCTGTCGCAACCCACCATGAGGTCGCCCGGGACCACGTGCCCCGCCTCGGGGATGAGTTGGTGGCAGACACCGCAGCCCACATCGTAGACCTTCGCGCCGGTCTTCTTGCCGAACTCGCGCATCATCGTGTGCAGCGCCGAGACACCCTCGATCGGACTTGGGCTCGAATGGTCCATGACCACGGCCACCTTCGCCGGATCGAACACGCTGTCGACGCCCATGCTTTCGAGCGCACGGATGGCCAGCGGCGTGGTGCCGTCCTGTCCCATCACGAAGTCGACATCGGCGACGACGATGTCACCGGCGTACGAGTCGGTACCTGAGTGTGCCGAGAATATCTTCTCGGCGATCGTCTTGCCCGGAATCGCAACCACCATCCCTCTCGTCAGAACCTTCGGCCCGCGCTGGCGCTACTCGCCCGCTGTGCGCGTCTCGGCCTTCCAGTCGTTATAGATGTAGATCAGCTCCTTGTCGAAGAGCGCGCGCTTGAGCTCGATAGCCATCGTGCGCACGCGCGGCAGGAGCTCGGTGGCCACCTCTTTGGTGACCTCGATGCCATACTCGTGGAACTTGAGTTCGAGCGCTCGAGAGCCCGAGTGCTTGCCGACGACGATCTGCCGCTCGAGGCCGACCTCACCGGGAGCGAAGACCTCGTACGTCTTGGGGTTCTTGATGACGCCATCGGCGTGGATGCCGCTTTCGTGCGCGAACATGTTGGTGCCGATGACCGACTTCCACGCGGGGATCTGGCGACCGGCGGCCTTCATCACGTACTCGCCGATCTCGCGGAAACGAGTGGTGTCCATCTCCAGGTCGAAGCCCTCGATGTACTTGAGCGCCATCACGACCTCCTCGAGCGCCGCGTTGCCCGCGCGCTCGCCAAGACCGCCCACGGTCACGTTCACCCAGGTCGCCCCGGCATGGATACCCGCGATTGCGTTGGCCACCGCCATGCCGAAGTCGTTGTGCGTGTGCATCTCGACCTCGAGCCCGCTCTCCTCACGAAGACGCCGCACGACCTCGTAGGTGCGGAACGGCTCCATGAGCCCGATGGTGTCACAGAAGCGGATCCGGTCGGCGCCCTCGGCTTTGGCGGCCTTCGCGTACTCCACAAGGAAGCCGATCTCCGTGCGCGACGCGTCTTCGGCGTTCACCGACACGTACAGGTCGGGGTCCTCGGCCTTCGCGAACGCCACGCTCTCGCGGATCGTGTCGAGCACCCACGCACGGTCCTTCATGAGCTTGGTCTGGATGTGGATGTCCGAGGTGGCCAGCGAGATCGCGATCGCGTCCACGCCGCAGTCGATGCTGGTCTTGATGTCACCAGTGTTCGCGCGGTTCCATCCGAGCACGGATGCACGGAGCCCGAGGTGCGCGATCTCCTCGATGGTGGCCTGCTCGTCGCCACCCATGGCGGGGATGCCTGCCTCGATCTGGTCGACGCCGATCTCGTCGAGCAACCTCGCGATGCGGATCTTCTCCTTGTTCGCGAAGACCACACCGGCGGTCTGCTCGCCATCACGCAGCGTGGTGTCATCGATCCGCACCCTGGTGACCCCAAGCGTGCTATCGACCGGGAAGTCCTTGGCGAGCTCGCGTTCCACCATCGCTCCTTCATTTCGGAGGCGGCCACCTCTGGCGCCTCGACCGCCTGTGCGCGACCATGGTATGCACGCGTCGCACAACGGAAGTGATAGTGTACGGCACCGTCAAGGCATGCGTCCACGTGAGAAGTCGCGCGTAACACAATCGCAATAAAGCGGTGTTCGGGTTGTGTGATGCACGAATATTGCATATCCGCACGTCGGAGGGCCAGGGACACACATGCGCATCAGGGACGCCTGCGCGGCAGACGCCGCAGCGATCGCGGAGATCTACAACCACGCCGTGCTCACGACGACCGCGAGCTTCGATGTCGAGCCCAAGAGCGTCGAGGACCGTGCACGCTGGCTCGCTGGTCGCTCACCGCTCCATCCCGTGATCGTCGCGGAGGTCGATGGCGCTGTCGTCGGCTGGGGTGCACTCTCGCCGTACTCGGAACGCCCCGCCTACGCCGCAACGATCGAGGTGTCGGTGTACATCGCCGAATCGCATCGCGGCAGGGGTGGCGGCCGAACACTGACCCGTGCGCTCGTCGACCGCGCGCGTCTGGCCGAGCTGCACGTGCTCCTCGCTCGCATCTGCACCGAGAACACGGCGAGCATCGCCATGGTCCGCTCGTTGGGATTCACCGAGGCGGGCACCATGCATGAAGTGGGACGCAAGTTCGGCCGGTGGCTCGATGTGGTCACCTGGGAGTATCGGATCGAGGACGATCGCGTCGCCGGCGGCGGTTCAGGGGACACACATGATGAGAGCCCCGGCTGCCGGAAGGAGGAGGACGCCCGATGAAGGCGAACGTGGACCGCGACCTCTGTATCGGCTGTGCGCTCTGCGAGCAGACCTGCCCCGAGGTCTTCCGCATGGGTGACGACGGTCTGGCGATGGTCATCGACGAGGATCCCCCCGTCGAGACCTATCCGGACATCGAGGCGTGCGTGGAGCTCTGCCCCGTGGGCGCCATCAGCGTGAGCGCCGTCTAGGCTACCCTCGATCCCCGATCCGCGCCTCGAGGACCCGGCCGTACAGCTCCTCCAGCCGGCTCACGACCGACGGGAGTGCGTGCTGGCGCACGTCCTCACGTCCCGCCGAGCCCAGGGTGCTTCGCAGCGCACCGTCGGCGACCAGACGGTCCATCGCCACCGCCAGGGCAGGCGCATCGCCAGGCTCCACCAACAGCCCGGTGCGTCCATCCTCCACCAGCTCGGGGATCGCGAGCGCCTGAACCGCCGCGATGGGAAGCCCGGCGCTCATCGCCTCGAGGAGCACGATCCCCTGCGTCTCTATCGTGCTCGCGGTCACGAACGCGTCGTACTCGCGGTAGATTCGGCCGAGTACCGTGCGGTCCATGAACCCTCGCATCCGCACCCGCTCGGCGATGCCAAGCCGCGCGGCGACACGCTCCAGGTGCTCGCGGGCCGGCCCGTCGCCTACGATGTCCAGGGTGAGCCCCGGCTGACGCTCGAGCAGCAGGGCGAACGCCTGAAGCACCACATCGACGTTCTTCTCGTGGCCGAGGCGGCCGGCATGCAGCAGTCTCCCCGTGGGTGCGTACGAGGTCTTGGGCGTGACGAGCGTGGTGTCGATGCCGTTGCTCAAGTACTCCACCGGGGCGGTGACGCCGTGCTCTTCAAGAGCGTGCTTGAGCGTGACCGACGGGGTGATCACCAGGTCGGCGCGGTTGTATACCGTCCTGGTGAACTGCCATGCGAACCGTGCCGTGATCTCCGGACGTTCCTCGGAGGCCAGGCCTCCCATCACGTCGTCGGCCACAGCCATCACCTGGTCGATGGCTCCCCTGCCGCCACGGATCAACCCCGCAAGCTGATGGAACATGCCGGAGGCGAACATCCGCTCGTACACCATCGAGTCGATGATCCGGTCCTGGAGGCTATCGAGCCTGAGGAGGCGATGCGGCTCCAGGTACTGCATGAAGTCCGGGATGTACGTGTGATAGGTCTCTACGATCGGCAGTCGCATCATCCGCGCCGTGGCCAGACCGACCACACCCACCGAGAGCGGCGTATTGATGTGCACGAGGTCCGGGTCGAAGCGCCGAAGCGTGGCGGCCACCGAGGCCATCGACGGAAGCGCCAGGCGTGTGGCCCGGTTCGACGAGACGCTGAAGCTCCGGTACCGCTTGATCTGCACGTGCGGCACCACATGCAGGATGGGCTTGCGGTACTTCGGGCAGATGATCAGCACCTGGTGACCGCGCGCGCCGAGAAGCCGCGAGTGCGAGTCGATGCTCGTGACGACACCATTCACCTCGGGCAGATACGTGTCTGTGAAGACCGCGATACGCATGTGTGCCCCGTCAGTCGCGCTGCGCGGTGCCGGGATCGGCTTCGGGTCCGAAGTACCGGGCGAACTCCGCCGGGAGCGTGGACGCGTCGAGCCCTTCGACCTGTGCGCCGAAGTCGTGCGAGTCGAACGTGTCCCAGAACACCACGCGCTGGTCGGCCAGATCGCCGGCAGCCGCATCGGCCACAAGCGCCGCGAACGCCCTGCCCGTGTATGTGCCGTCCAGCGTGAGCCCTGCACTGCGCGCCAGTGCGACCGCCTCCTCGGCGGCCGGGAGCGGAGTGCCGTACCCGTCACCGTAGTAGCCCTCGATGAGACGGGCGCGCGGCGTGATCTCGATGGTGCACGAGCATGAGGTGTCCATGGCGCAGATCAGGTCCCGGGTCTCCTCGATGAGCGTGGCGAGCACGACTTGCGAGGCCACACTGTCGCTCGTGACCCGCACCGCGCGGACCTCCGCCGCGCTCTCGCCCACCGCCAGTCCGATCGCGATGCCAGCTGCCGTGCCGAGGGAGCCAGCCGCCACATACACGGCATCAGGAGCCGGCAGCTCTCCCTGGAAGACCTGCATGACCAACTCAAGGCCGGCGTCCATCATGCCGGTGACGGAGAGCGTGTTGGTGCCTCCATACGGAATCACGTACGGGGGGATGCCGGTGGCCTCCGTGCGCTGCGCGACGTACGCCTCCGCCGCTCGCATCGCACCCGCGGCGTGCTCCTCGTGATGGAGGCGTGCCCCGAATGCCGCGTCAAGCAGCAGGTTCCGGCGGACATGCGCCGATGCGGGCTGCGGTGTCAGGAACAGGTCGACGGTGAAGCCCAGCCGCTGCCCGTAGACCGCGGTCGCCAGGGCGTGGTTGGAGCCAGCACCGCCGAAGGTCACGATCTCCCGTGCACCGGACCGCAGCGCATCGGCCAACAGGATCTCAAGCTTGCGCACCTTGTTCCCGCCGTACACCTCGCCCGACAGGTCGTCGCGCTTGACCCACAGTTCCCCCACGCCGAGCGCACGCTCGAGCGCTTCGTGCCGCTCTACAGGCGTGGGGAACACGCCGAGTGGGACGTGCGGCAGCCGCTCGCGCATCGCGGGGCATCGCGAGAACAGCGGATGCGCGCTTGGTCCGGAGAGGATCGTCATCGCTTCTCCGCGAACCCTGACACGACCCAGGTGCCCGACCGCTGGTCGGCGCGCAGCGTGATGATGCCGAGACGCTCCGCGTCCTGCAGCAGGTCGGAGAACGACCGGTACCCGTAGCTGGACTCGGAGAACTGCGGCTGCTTGCGCCGCATGGTGTCCTTCACCATCGAGGCGAGCATCACGTCTTTGTTCTCGCGCTGCAGTGCCTGGACGGCCTCGATCATCAAGTTCATCGCGGGACGCTTGGCGCGCGGGATGTCGGCCACAGGCACGGCCGGTTTGGCCGGGCCCTGCACGATATCCTCGTAGTAGATGAACTCATCACAGCTCGATGCGAGCAGGTCGCTGGTGGAGTCTTTGATGCCGAGACCGATGACCGCCTTGCCGTTCTCCTTGAGCTTGGAGACGAGCGGCGTGAAGTCGCTGTCGCCGGAGACGATCACGAACGTATCGATGTGCTCCTTGGAGTAGCAGAGGTCCATGGCATCCACACACAACTGGATATCGGCGTGGTTCTTGCCGGTCTTGCCGCGCTCCGGGATCTCCATCATCTGGATCCCCGAATCGTGCATCACCTCGCGATAGGAGTTGAAACGACCCCAGTCGGCATATGCGCGCTTGACGATGACCTTGCCCTTCTCAACGAGACGTTCGAGTACGAGCTTGATGTCGAAGGTCTCGGTCGCCGCCTTGGCCCGCGACGCGCGCCCTGAAGCCGTCTTGCCCGACGGCCGTTCGATACCCAGGGCAAGATTCTCGAAATCGATCAGTACTGCAAGCGAATGTGATTCATCGGCCATGAAGGCACGACCTTCCCTCCCGGTTGTCCGTGCTCCTAATCATGCCACAGGGCGGCTTCACGCACCTACGGCGGATTCGGGCGCATCGCCGACGCCAGCGTCATCGAGGAACCGCGCGGCATCCTCACTGTCCAGGGGCAACTCGATCGTCACCGTCGTTCCTACACCGGCCTCGCTCTCGATGCGAAGCATGCCCCCGAGCATGCGCACGAGTTGTTCGGATATCGCGAGACCCAGCCCGCTGCCAGGACGGGGCTCGTTGTCACGTGAGCGGAAGAACTCGCTCGTGATGTGCGGGATGTCCTCGGCGGGAATGCCGCATCCGGTATCGCGCACGATCACGACGGCATGGTCGTCCTCAACGGTCGCCACCACGACAACGCTCCCCACATCAGTGAACTTCGTCGCGTTGCCAACGATATTGACGAGGATCTGCCGAAGACGAGCCTCATCGGTGCGGATCCTGATAGGTTCGTCGTCGAGCTCGGCGCGCATCGTCACGCCCTTCGAAGCCGTCTCCGACTCGAGGAGACCGGTCACGCACGACACCACATCCTGGAGAACGATATCGGTGTAGGTGAACGTGATGCCTCCCGCGCTGATGGTTGACAGGTCGAGGACATCGTTGACGAGCTCGAGCAGTTGGCGGCCGCCGTCGCTGATCATCCGCACCTGCCGCGACTGCTCAGGAGCCAGAGGGCCCGAGATCTCCCTCCCAAGCAGATCACTGAAGCCGATGATGGCGTTCAACGGAGTACGAAAGTCATGGCTCACACGCGCGAGGAAGCGGTCCTTGTGCATGCCGGCCTCAGCCAGCCTGTCCACCGTCTTCTCCAGTTCGACGGTGCGCTCGGCCACGAGGCCCTCGAGTTCGGCCTGCCGGTCCTCGGCGGCGGCCATGCGCAGGGCCAGGAACTGCAGGCGCCCGATCAATCCAAGCACAAGCAGCACCAGCACCGTGGCCCCGCCTGCAGCCAAACGACGAGTGGACAGCGGGGCCAAGACCTTGGCCTTGTCGCTGACGACCGCCACGCCCATGTCGGTGCCGCCCACCGGATGGACGGCCACGATGACCTCGCGCCCCTGGACATCGCGCGCCTCGAACACCTCCGCTGGATAGGTCCCCCGGGGAATGAACGGCATCGTCTGACCCGGAGGGATGCCCCCCTTGTCGGTACGGGAGTCGAGCAGCGCGCGAACGGGGCCCGAAGTGGTCGCATACACGATCACCGCGTCCACGCCTGCGACGGAACCGGCGCCCTGCAGGTCGGGCAGCCAATACGACTCGACCCGCGAGCGCAAGAGCGCCGTGGCGACCACGGTGGTGCCGTCAACCGACAACGGCACCACCCAGTCGACCAGGGTCTGGCCCGTGGACGTGACATACGGTCCCCCCACGGCAATATCACCCGCCGAGGCCGATCTCGACATCGCCTTCACGGTCTCTTGGTACAAGACGAAGGAGTCGGTCCCCACGGTCTCGACATGCGTGCCATCGGGCGCGAGCAGGACGACCTCGTCGAATACGTGGTACTCGATCTCGGACAGCAGCCGGACCCTGACGAGCGTCCGCTCCTCGAGGTTCGTCGGATCGGACACAAGACGTCGGGCGCGGGCTGCAAACCCCGTGGTCTGCGCGAGCGCCTCGCTGTCGTTCACCCCCGAGCGCCACCATTCGGCGATCTCCGACGCGGCCACATCCGCGGCGATCTCGAGTACGGCGGACTCGTCGGCGATCAAGGATTCGCGGGATCCCTGGAGATACACGGCGGCGATCACCAGGACGACCACGCATGCGAGCGTCCCCAGAAACACGGTCCGACGGCGCAGCCTGATGTTCGCGGGTCCCGCTCGATGGCCCTGGCTCATCGCACTCCGACCTGAATGACAGCGTCATGGACGGATCCTGGCATAAGTATACCCCCGCGGGCGGCGGTTTCGGCCACCCGCGGGGGTCACTCATGGTCGTGCCTGATGAGCGGAGAGGTGCCCGAGTTACTGGGTGATGGTGCAGTTACCGCATGCGCCCTGACCGCCCATGCCGCCGCGGCCTCCACGCCCGCCGCCCATGCCGCCCCAGCTCGGGCGACCGGTCTCATCGGTGCTGACACGCTCGGTAAGGCGCTCGGACATCCGGTCGTACATCAGATCGGCCTGCTCCTGCGTGAGCGTGCCATCGGCGACCCGCTCATCGAGGAGCGTCTTGCGCGTTTCGAGAGCCGCGCTCACGACCTCCTCGGCCGAGGAGCCGTTGGCTTCGGCGATGTCGGCGGCCGACTTGCCGGCCGCGCGCTCCGCCTGTACCTCGTCTGCGGACAGCCCGGTGAGCTCGGCGACGATGTCCACGAGCCTGCCGCCCGCGTCACGGATCGACTGGCCCATCTTCGCGCCCGCACACACGACGGGATTCGTGCTTGTGGTCTCGGTGGCGGCGAACGAAACGCCCACGCTACCGAGCACCAGCCCGGCGGTGAGGCCGAGCGCGACCAAAGCGATCGACTTGCTGCTCTTCACGGTGCACACCTCCTGGGTGTCAACTTCGATGCGGTGTCGCATCACTGATTGCCGTACAGTGATGAGTATCGCCACGGCGTATGAAGAACCTGTGAACGCGGAGTGCCGCTCCCATGAACGAGGCAGCGTGCTGGCGCGCGACACACACATACGCGCTTGCTGGATACCACGAGTACGTTTCGTGCGGGTGCTGTGATGTGAGGGGGCTCGTGGCGCATAATCTTGGTGTCGTTCCGCATAACGATTGGAGCCGATATGTCCGAAAGACGCATCGTCATCATGGGGGCCGCGGGACGCGACTTCCACGACTTCCTCGTCCGCTACCGCGATGACGAGTCCGTGAGGGTCGTGGCCTTCACCGCAACCCAGATCCCCGGTATCGACTCGCGCACCTTCCCCGCGGAGCTGGCGGGACCCCGCTACCCTGAGGGCATCCCGATCGTTCCCGAGAGCCGGCTGCTCGAGCTGATCGCGGAGGAGAAGATCGACGAAGTCGTCTTCGCGTACAGCGATGTGAGCCATGAATACGTCATGCATCACGCCCAGTCCGTCATCGCCGCCGGCGCTGACTTCACGCTGCTCGGCGCCGAGCCCACGATGATCATGTCGACGAAACCCGTGATCTCGGTGTGCGCTGTCCGCACCGGCGTCGGCAAGAGCGGCATCAGCCGCCACCTGTTCAAGTTGCTGCGCGAGCGGGGCATCAAGGCCGTGGACATCCGCCATCCCATGCCGTACCGCGACCTGAACGCGATGGCCGTGGAGCGCTACGCGTCGCTCGAGGACCTCGATCGCCTCGGCTGCACGATAGAGGAACGCGAGGAGTACGAACCGCTCATCGAAGAAGGCGCCGTGGTGATGGCCGGTGTGGACTACGAGCGCATCCTGCGTGAAGCCGAGAAGGAGGCCGACGTCATAGTGTGGGACGGCGGGAACAACGACCTGCCGTTCTTCCGGTCGAACCTGGAGATCGTAGCGCTCGACCCCCACCGCGCTGGCCATGAGCGGTTGTACCATCCCGGCGAGGCCAACTTCCTGCGTGCCGACATCCTGGTCATCAACAAGGCCGACAGCGCCGACCCCGAGGACATCGCCGCCCTTCGGGCCGCGGCGCTCGAACACAACCCGTCCGCCCTCGTGATCCAGACCGATTCGGCGATCGATGTGGACGAGTCCGCACTTGCCGGCAAGCGCGTCCTGGTCATCGAGGATGGTCCCACCGTGACCCACGGCGGGATGCCCTACGGCGCGGGCGCCATCGCCGCGAAGCGCGCGGGCGCGGCCGAGCTCATCGATCCGCGACCGTTCGCGGTCGGCAGCATCAAGGACACGCTCGACAAGTTCGGCCACCTTACCGAGATACTGCCGGCGATGGGGTACTCCCCCGAGCAGCTGGCGGACCTTGAAGCGACCGTGCAAGCGTCCGATGCCGAGATCGTGCTCGTTGCCACGCCGGTCGACCTCTCGCGTCTGGTCGAGCTTGGAAAGCCCGCGGTGCGCGCCACGTACCACATCGAGGAGCGGGGCACTGGGATCGGGTTCACGCAGGTCCTCGACATGTTCTCCCAGAAGTACGGATTCACCGAGGTCACCGACCACCGCATGCGCCGCAAGGACGTGTCAGGCGCTGCGGGCCGGGATGGCGGCGCCCGTCTCTAGAACATGGATGACCGGGTGGCTGGGCGATCTGGGCGTCAGTCGGCGCTGACGTCGTCCAGCCACTCGAGCATCGGGCGCGTCAGGGGTGTGTCCCTGTAGAAGATCCGCGTGAGATCGGCGTGATGCCCGCGTGGATCCGCGATGAACGTGGCGTGGTCTCCCTCGGCGCCGTTGGCCCGCAGCACGAACGAGGCAGCCACCTCGACCGGCACAAGCGGGTCTCGCGAGCCGTGCAGGCACAGGATCGGGATGCGCGGTCCACCGTGGACGAACCGGGCCGGATCGGCGCGCTCCCACCCGGCATCGCCGCCCATGAGATCGGACACGAGCGGACAGGCGCGCTTGTCGGGGCAGAGCACGTCGAGGTCCAGCACGCCGCTGACCGGCAGCACTCCCGTGATGCGCGCATCCCCGAGCCCGCGACCTCGCCGGGTCTCCTCGTCGAACGCCACCAGCGCGGCGAGATGCCCGCCCGCCGACTGACCGGCCACGATGACCGGACCATCACCCAGGCCCGTCGCCGCCCGCCGCTCGAGCGCCGCCCGCAGACCATCGAGCGCGTCATGGAGCTGCGCGGGGAAGTGGGCTTCCGGGACGAGCCGGTACCCGCCGAGGGCCGCTATGTAGCCGTGCCGCGCGAAGAACCTGCCAACCGCACGGAACTGCTCCGGCGAACCGTATCGCCAGCTGCCACCATGCATGAAGTACACGAGAGGGTCACCCGGGCGGCGCGCATCGGGCGTCATCAGAAGCACGTGCTGGGCCGGGTCAGGCCCGAAGCCGACGCGCTCCTCGGCCACTCCGGAGATGGAGCGAGCGCCGCGCGCCTTCAGCTCCGCGTAGATCACGGGCAGCGACAGCCGCTCAGCTACCGCCCACGACCTGTGGCTCACGGCTATTGCGCCTCTCCCCAGAAGACCACGGCCAGCATCCCCGGCCCTGTGTGCGCCCCGATCACCGGACCTGTCTGCATGGTGATGATGTCGGCGACGTCCACGCGCTCGGCGATCAACGCCTTGAGCGCCTCGGCGTCGTCGGGGGCGTCGCCGTGGGCGATCGCGATCGTCTGCGCCGAGGGCTCGTGGGCGCGCTCAGCCACCAGGTCGGCGAGCGCCCGCATCGACTTGCCGCGGCCGCGGATGGATCGCTTGAGCTCAAGGCGACCGTCGTCGGTCACGTGAAGAAGCGGCTTCACGTCGAGCAGCGTTCCGGCGGCCGCCATCGCGCCATTCAGGCGACCGCCGCGACGCAGCGTCTCCAGGTCGTCGACGATGAACCAGCCGTTGAGACGTGGCCGCTCGGCCTCCACCCAGCGCTCCAGATCGTCGAGGGACATGCCGTCACGCCAGCGGCGTGCGGCTTCATAGACGAGCAGTCCCTCGGCCACAGCCGCGGCCTTGGTGTCGATAAGGCGGATGTCGGCGTTCGGATACTGCTCGAGGACCTCCTTGCGCGCAAGCCAGGCGAGGTCGAACGTGCCGGAGAGCGCGGATGAGAAACCGAGGTAGAGCAGCGGCTCACCCTTGGCCGCGTATTGCGTGAACACGTCGATGAACGAGTTCCGGGGCACTTGCATGGTGGTCGGGTGCTCACCGGCCCGCATCGCGGCATAGAACTCCTGATGTGACTGCGTGCGACCGAAGTCGTCCACATGCTCGAGACCGGCCAGCGTGTATGGGAAGTTCAGCACCTCGACGCCAAGGTCCTCGACGATGGCGGCGGGAAGGTCCGAGCAGGTGTCTATGAGTAACACGGGGGTCTCCCTACGATGCATGCATGTGCGTTGGCCGTACGGTACCGCGTACAGCGTCGGGTGGCTATCGCGACTTGTCGAGCCGATCGTTCGTATAGTAGACGACCGCGACAGTGCCAGGCCCCACGTGCGTGCCGATGACGGGCCCGATGTCGCGTACCTCGATCGGCCTGCCTGCCACCTCCGAGATGCGCGCGGCGAAACGCTCGCCCGCCGCACGATCGTTGATGTGATGCACGTAGGCCTCGCCAAGCCCGCCGAACTCCTTGATGTCGTGGGCGAACGTGTCGACGATGAGATCGTGTGCCCTCTGGAGCGTCCGCACCTTCGCGAACGTGTCGGTGACGCCGTCCACCACGGTCAGGATCGGTTTGATCTGCAGCAAGGTAGCGAGCAGCGCCTGCGCGTTGCCGATGCGGCCTCCCCGGCGCAGATAGTCGAGCGTCAGCGGCGTGAACAGGAAGCGGGTGTGGCGTGTGCGCTCCTCGGCGGCGGCCACGACCTCTGGCACGCTCTTACCCTCGGCGGCGGCCTCGGCGGCGGCAAGCACCGCATAGCCGAGCTCGAGCGAGTTGCTCCTGCCGTCGACGACCTCGATCACGGCGTCGGGATGCTTCTCACGCACCAGGTCACGTGCGAGCAGGGCCGTTGAGAACGTCCCGCTCATGTGCTCCGAGATGAAGACACCCACCACCGAGTGGCCGTCGATGACGCGTTCCTCCATGAGGTCGACGACGTCTTGCACCGATGGTTGGGAGGTCGTGGGCCACGAGTCCGTGGCGGCCAGCGCGGCGTAGAACGCAGCGCAGTCGTCGGGATCGTCGGGATACGTCACGCCGTCAAGCAGCGACGAGAGCTGCGCGATGCCGATATCCAGGGCCTCGCGCCGGGGGCGCGGTAGGTACGACGTGCTGTCGGTGATCACCTTGACACCCACGGGCGGCTCCTTTCGAGCAGGGACGATGTCCGGTGCGCACAGCCTATCATGCGCGCGTGCCGTCCGGCCTGCGCGCATGGATGCGCGGGAGGGCGTACGCCGACCTACTCGGCCGACACGCCGTCGAGTTTGAAGAGGAAGCTCAGGTGGCCCGAGGCGCCCTCAGGGAGGCCGAGGAACGACGTGTAGGTGTCGGCAGCGCGCTTCATCGCGTCCGTGAGCGCCTCTCCTTTGCGCGCCTCCGTGACACCGTCGCCGAGGCCCGACCCCATCGCGCCGAGGCCCTCGACCGTGGTGTCGATCCCCGGCAGCTCGCGACCCTGGAGCGTGCCTCCATGTGCGAGCGCATCAAGCGTGGTCTTCAGCTGCCCGAGCATCGCCGGAAGCTCGGAGAGCATGCCGAGGTCCTTGGTAGAGCCGGCGAGGCCGCCGGAAGCCTGCTCGAGGCCCCTCGCGATACCCGCGAGCCCGTCGCGCGTGGCGCCGAGACCGGGCATCTGTGGCGCGGCGCCAGGACCGTCGGGATCGCCGCCGTCGCGCAGCACCACGAGTGCCGCCTTCAGCTGCGTGAGTGCGCCCGGGATCGCCGCCAGCCCGCCTGCCTGCGCCTCGAGCTGCTCCAGCCCGTCACGCAGTCCCGTCAGGCCGTCGCGGATCCCCGCGAGGGAGTCCCGCGTGTCCTTGAGCCCCGGCATGGACGGCTGCGGACCGGCACCGTCGGGGTCGCCGCCATTGATGAGCACGCCCAGAAGGTGGTCCTGTGCGCCCAATCCCGCGGCCAGCGAGCCGAAGTCGCCCGCCGCCGCGAGCGCTGTCGCGTCGGTGCTGTACGCGCCGTACTCGGCGGCATAGCCGGATGCCTGCGCCAGCAGTCCGGCATTGGACGCCTTCACCGCTTCGGCGAGCGCGATCTGTCCGTCGAGCAGCGACACGAGACCGGCGGTGCCGGTCTCGAGTTGCGAGGCGGCGGCGCGCATCCCCGTGATGGCACCCGTGAGCTGGCCGAGCGAGTCGAACTGAGAGGTGTCGATCCCCTTGATGACGCCATCGAGGTAGGCGTACTGCCCCGCGGAGAGTTGCGCGAGACCGGTCGCCCCTGCCGCAAGCTCGCCGAGCCCCGCAGTGAGGCTGCCCAGCCCGTCGGCCGCTCCTGACACCGCCGAGAGGTCGTACGCGCCCATTCCCTCGGCGATCCCCTGCACTACCTGCAGGTGCCCGCTGGAGAGCTGGCCGAGCTGGCCGAGCGCATCCCTGAGTCCGGTGAGCTGGTCGACGACCGAGAAGTCGGGCGAAGCGGACAGAGTGGGGAACACCGACACCACCATCGGCGCGAGTTCGATGTCGCGCGCGTCCATCTCGATCGAGGCGCTCGCTTCGGGCATGGGCATGATGGGGATGGCGTACGTGAGCGTCTGCCCGGTGATCGCAAGCTGCGCCCCCTCCGGCGGCGTGATCCCGGTCATGCGGGTGCCGTCGATCTCAAGCTGCGGGATGCACAGCAGCGGCACCGTGTAGGTCACCTCCGCGGACTCGGTCACTCCGTCGGCGTTCTCGAACGTGACCGTCTCGGTCCGCTCAAGATGGTTGGTGATGGCGATCTCCATGCGGAGTCGACCGGACTTCCCCGCCAGGTCGGCAGGTGCGGTCTCCTCGCCGTCGAGGAAGTAGACGATCGCGACATCCACGGGAAGCGCCGCCTCGGTCTCCGCGCGATAGAAGAAGTCGCCGTGCCCCTCGACGGCCACGGTGGCGCTCACCGCGTCGCCCGTCAGCGCCGGCTCGAACCCGTCGGTCAGCGACTCGATCGCACCCGCGCCGCTCACCGGGTCGACAAGCTCGAACGTGCCCGAGCCTGCCACCTGCAACCAGTCGACGACGACGGTGGTCCGTGGGGTCCCCGACGCATCGGCGACCACGTACACGGTCTCGTTGTCGATGATGCTGTCGGGCGCGCCCGGTGCGGGGGCCGATGACGCCACGGTCGCCGCGAGCATGCTCGCGGCGGTGAGCGCCGCGACCACCGACGCGCGATGCGCGATGCGGACCGACTTGAGGGGTTGCGCCATGCTACTCACCCTTCACGGTATGACGGGGCCAGCCGATGCTGAGCCGTTCGTACAGGGGCTGGCCGACCACGAGGATCGCGGGCAGAACGAACAGGACGATGAAGAAGCTCACGAGTGCGCCGCGGGCGATCAACATCGTGAGCGACGAGATGATCCCCACGCTCGACATCACCGCGAGTGCGATCGTGGCCGCGAACATCGTGGACGCGCTCACCAGGATGGACTGGCTCGACTCGGATATGGCGACGGTGATCGCCTCGAGCCGGTCGCGAGTGCGCTTGAGCTCCTCCTCGTACCGTGTGGTGATGAGGATGGCGTAGTCCACCGTGGCCCCCAGCTGGATGGCGCCGATCGCGAGAGAGGCCACGAAGATCAGGTCGCCTCCACTGAAGGCCTCGAATCCCTGGTTGATGAGGATCGCGAGCTGGATCACTGCCACGAGCGCGACCGGGATGGCGACCGACTTGAACGCGATAGCGATGATCACAAGGATCGCAACCACGGAGATGATGTTGATCCGCACGTCATCTCCCTCGGAGACCTGCTCCATGTCGTTCATCAGGACCGACTGACCCGTCACGTACGACGCGCCCGGCCACTCCCGGGCGGCGACGGCCCGCACCTGCTCGATCGTCTCGGCCAATCGTGGGTCCGCCATGTCGTATGCGGCATCGAGCGTGAGATAGGTGTATCCACCCGAGTAGAACGATTCGCGCGCCTCGGCGGGCACGAACTCCACCGGGATGCGCGGATCGACGAGCGAGCCGTATCCGAAGACCCGTGTCACACCCTCGAGCCCCTCGAGAGCCGTGGTGAGCCGCTCCATGTCCACGCCGGTCCCGGCGTCTTCCAGGGCCACGATCATGGTGCTGGCCCGGCCGAACGCCTCCGAGATGGTCTTGTCGGCCTGCACCGACGGCATGTCGCTCGGCAGACTGGTGTTGAGGTCGTAGGTGATGTCCAGCTGCGAGTTCGCCCACAGCGCGGGGATGAAGAGCAGCACGCCCACGATCGCCACGGCCGTGGAGTGCTTGGCCACGAAATGGCCGAGTCGAGAGAAGTCGAACGACGGCGTCTTGTGGCGGATGCGGTCGATGAGCGGCAGTGCGGCGAGGATGAACGCAGGCAGCAGCGTCACCACCGCGATAAGCGTGATCCCCACACCGCGCGCGAGCGTGACCCCCATGTCGGCACCGAAACCGAGATGCATCGCCATGAGCGCCAGGAAGCCGGCCACGGTGGTCATCGCGGCGGCGAAGATCGACTTGAAGGTGGCCGCGACCGCGGTGATCATCGCCTCTTCCGGCTCCGACCTGCGACGCTCCTCGTCGAACCTGTGGTAGAGGAAGAGCGCGTAGTCCATGGTGACCGCGAACTGCAGCGCAAAAACGATGACGCCGGTGATGTACGACATCTCCTGGCCGATGTAGTAGCCCATGCCGAGGTTGATGATGACCGCCGCGCCGATGGTGAGCACGAACGTGATCGGCACGATGATCGACGGCATGGTCAGCAGCAGCACGATCGTCACCAGCACGAGCGCCGCGACAGCGAAACGCACCGTGTCCTGGTTCATCACTTCCTCGAGCTCGAGTTGCTGGTTGCCCGTGAGCAACGTGTCGTATCCCTCGAGGAGGTCGCGGATGTCGCGGATGGCCTGCTTGACGTGCGGGTCGTTGGAGCCGCCATCGAACGCCACCTGCAGGAGCGTCCCTCCGCCGGCGTAGTAGTTGTCCACGACCGCTTCGTCCCGGAACTCCGCGGGCTGCTCGACCGGTGCGAGGTCCGTCACCCAGTGCACGGCCTTCACGCCCGCGACCCGCTCGATGCGGCCCTTGAGCGCGTCGACGGTGGCGTCGCTCTCACCGCGCACGAGAATCTGCACCATCGTGCCGAGGGCGAACTCGTCGTCGACGATGTCGAGCCCCCGGACGGAGTCGAGGTCGGCCGGAAGGTACGACATGAGGTCGTAGTTGATACGGCTGTTCATCACGCCCCAGAGGCCGACGATGACCAGAAGCGCGGCAACGGCCATGACGGCCTTGCGCCCGCGTACGATGGCCGTCGCAAGCTTCAGGAGCATGCCGCGACCCCTCTCAGGAACAGGTCGGTCATGAACTCGGCTCGCTCCTCCACCGATCCGCCCGACGACTGGCCGAGCGGTGTCTCGAGCACGCGGGCGGTTATCAGCGTGTTGACGAGCGCGAAGAGCGCCGTGGCGGCAAGGTGCGCATCGGTGACGCGGAACTCGCCGGCGGCGATGCCCTCGTCGATGACCGACTGCAGGCGTTCGATGGTGGTGGCGCTGCGCATGAGGACATGACCGGGTGGTGGTGTGCTCACGTCGGTCACGCTCCGGATGAGCAGGCGCATGAGTGCGGGCTGGCCCTCGAGAAGGGCCATGTACTCGCGCACGAACGAACGGATGCGATCGATGGGCCGGCCCGGGGTGCCGAGTGTGCGGACCGCTGTTGCCTCCAGGAGGTGCAGCCCCTCGCGCACGACGCTCTCGTAGAGCGTCGACTTGTCCTTGAAGTGGTAGTAGACCAGGCCGGTCGAGTTGCCGCTGGCTGTAGCGATATCCGACACGGACACGCCATCGAAGCCACGCTCCGAGAACAGCGCTCCGGCGACCTCGAGGATGCGCCCCCGCGCCGATCCTTCGCTCTGAGACACCGGGCGCCTCCATAGTCCCGCACGGACTACTGACTGAACGTTCAGTCAGTAGTTTTGCGCGAGCCTGGAGCGGTGTCAAGCACCGGTCGGTCTACGAGATCGCGTCAGCCTCAAGGGTGGCTGTCGGCTCCACGGTGCCGGTCGGCTCGACGGTCGCGGTAGGCTCGACGGTGCCCGTGGGCTCCCCGGAAGGACCATCGTCATCGGGTGGCGTGTCCACCGGGTATTCCTCCCCGATGCCGAGCCAGGACATGAACTTCGCGATGGCGCGCTGCAGTCCGGGTGGCAGCGAAGACCGTGTCCCCGCCTCGAGTTCGGCCTTCATCCGCTCGAGATTCCGCTCAAGACGATCGAGCGCATTGGCGATGCCTGTCCGCTTGGGCTCAGGCGTGCCTGAGCCGTCCTCGGAGCGGGTCCGCACGCGCGCCTGTTCCGCTGTCTCGGCGCCGCGCGGTTTCGAGCTCCTGCCCTGGCCGTTGCCGGGCCGGGCGGTCTCATCGGCGCTGTCAGTCGCGGTGCCTTCGGCGCTGGCATCGGCGTCACGGCCGATCTGCCCGGGCGCGGTCGAGGGGCCCTTGCCTCCTCCGCGCTCGGCAGCCGGGGCCTCGTCCTTGGCACCCGGCGCGGCAGCCGCGCCCTTGCCGTTCGGGCTTGCGGGAACGCCCCCGCGCTTCGCGAGAGCGACAGCGGGCAGAGCGATGGTGAGTACAAGCGCCAGCACGAGGGCCGATGCGATCACGCGTTTCATGTGCCACCTCCGGACGCAGCAATCCCCCTGGATGTCTACGTCTTGAGTATCGTACGTACCGACCATCGCGATAAGCGCGTTCTGACGGGTGGCATGCGCGAGCACGTGAGAGCACGACCGAACGTGACGGCCCGCACCTCAAGGCGACGACCGGCGCCCAAACGAGGATCCGCTACCGCGCTCCAGCGGTACACCCGAGCAGCCAGGCCATGTTCTCGCCGAGGACATCCATCGTCGCCAGACCTTCTTCGTCGGCTTCGACCTCGCCGGGGGCCCCACCGAATCCGAGGTTCCAGTAGCGCGAACCCGCCACGATCATCTGGCGGATCATGAACAGATGCATGATCGAGTCGAACGCGTGAACGGCTCCGCCGCGGCGCTCGACCACCACGGCCGCGCCCACCTTGCGCTCGAGCATCCCCGGGTTCGCCCCCGCCACGTAGCCGAGACGGTCGATGAACGCCTTGGCCTCCGGCGTCACATCGGCGAAGTAGACCGGCGAGCCGATGATCACGCCATCGGCGTCGGCCACCGCCTCGATGCACTCGTTGATCGCATCCTTGCGCCCGTGGCACCGGCGGTCCTTGGTCTCGCGGCACTTCAGGCACACGGTGCAGCCCTGCGCCTTCTTGCCCGCAAGTTCGATCAACTCGGTCTCGATGCCGTGGGTCTCGAGCACTCCCAGGACCCGGCGCAGCATGATCGCGGTGTTGCCGCCCTTTCTCGCACTGCCCGATACCGCAACGACCTTCATCGTCTCTCCTCTACGTCAGCTCGGCCGCACGTATGACCCGCGCTCCCGCCGAGCGCATCTCGGCGAACGCACGCTCACTGTCTCCGGGCGTCACGTCCACACCCCGGCATCCGTCCTCGATCACAGTGACCCCGAACCCGAGTCCACAGGCGTCGAGCACGGTCGCCCGCACGCAGTAGTCGGTCGCGAGCCCCATGATCACGAGCTCCTCGGCGCCACGCTCCTCCAGATAGGCAGCCAGACCGGTATCGCGGCGCCGGTCGTTGTCGAAGAACGCGCTGTAGCTGTCAACAGCCGGATCGGCACCCTTGCGCACCACGTGGTCGACGCCACCGATGTCCAGACCCGAATGGAACGATGCTCCCGGCATGTCCTGCACGCAGTGGTCCGGCCACAGCACCTGACTCACGCCACAGAGGTCGACCACGTCGCCGGGCAGCGTCCCGGGGTGAGCCGAGGCGAAGCTGCCGTGATCGGCAGGGTGCCAGTCCTGACTCGCCACCACCAGGCTGAAGCGAGGGATCAGGGCATTGGCGACGGGCACCACGGCGTCACCCCCGGCCACAGGCAGCGCGCCGAAGGGCATGAAGTCGTTCTGCAGGTCCACCAGCAGCAGCGCACGCACGGTCATCGTCCTCCTTCGTCCGTACCGAATCCACGAGCGGTGAGGATGAGCGCGGTCTTGCGTTCGTAGAGCCCGAGCTCCATGCCGACCTTGTAGACGTGGGGGTTGAGCAGTCGCAGGTGGCTGGGGTCGAGCCGGGACAGCTGCGCGAGCGCCCGCTGCCGCGACTCCAGGAGCGGTGGGATCCCGTACACACGCGCCCCACCCTCGAACACCGGCACCAGCAGCTCCTCGGCGGAGTGCATACCGCAGTACGACGTGCGCCGGGTGGCGTCGGCGGGGTCGACCATCACGCATTCGCCGGCCGGCGGGACGAGCTCGTCATAGATCATGTCGCCGATGAACATACCCTCATCATCGGAGTACCTGCGCACGCGGAGCAGCCCCGGCGTGGTGACCTTCGCGGCCTGCTCGGAGACCTTCACCCGCGGCTGCCACACGCCTCCGGACTCGCGCACCGCCGAGAGCTTGTACACCCCGCCGAGCGCGGGCTGGTCGTAGGCGGTCACGAGCTTGGTGCCCACGCCCCACACGTCGATAGCGGCGCCCTGTTCCTTCAGGCTCTCGATAGTGTGCTCATCGAGCTCGTTCGAGGCGTATATGCGGGTGGCCGTGAAGCCGGACTCATCGAGTATCTCTCGAGCGTGTATGGAGAACCAGGCGAGGTCGCCCGAGTCGATACGGATCCCCGCGAGATCATGACCCATCTCGCGAAGACGCTCCCCCGCGCGGACGGCGTTGCGCACTCCCTCGAGCGTGTCGTACGTGTCTACCAGCAGGACCGCGTTGTTCGGCATCGCCTCGGCATACGCCAGGAACGCCTCGAGCTCGGTGTCGAAGAGCATCACGAGGCTGTGCGCGTGGGTGCCGCCGACCGGGACCCCGTAGCGTTGCCCCGTGAGCACGTTGGAGGTGCCCACGCAGCCGCCCACGTACGCCGCCCGGCCTGCCGAGAGTCCGCCATCCGGCCCCTGCGCGCGCCTCAGGCCGAACTCGAGCACCGGATCGCCCTCGGCGGCACGACAGACCCTGGCGGCCTTTGTGGCCACCAGGGTCTGGAAGTTGATGATGTTGAGGAGCGCGGTCTCCACGATCTGACACGTGGCGATCGGCCCCGTCACACGCAGCAGCGGCTCACCCGGGAACACGACCGTGCCCTCGGGCACGGCGAGCACGTCGGCATCGAACCGGAAGCCTTCCAGCCACGTGAGGAACCCCTGCGGGAAGAGCGGCGCGCCGTCGTTGCCGGTGAGCGTGCCGAGGTAGGCGGTGTCCGCGGCGGTGAACGAGAGGTGCTCAAGGTACTCCACGGCCTGCGCAAGCCCACACGCCACCGAGTAGCCGCCGTCGAACGGGTTGCCCCTGAAGTAGAGGTGGAAGCACGCCTCGGTGTCAGCCACGCCCGCATCCCGATAGGCGTGCGCCATCGTGAGCTGATACAGATCGGTGAGCATCCCGGGGGTGACACACGCTCCCGCGTCCCGCTCCATGGCGCTCCTTTCAGCAGGGGTGCACCCAAGGATAGCAGGAGGCGGACGCGCGGATGGCGGACGACCGTTCGGCCATCCGCCATCTTCGGGTGCCAGCGAGGTCGGCCCCTATGCGTCCATGCCCATGAAGTCCACGAGATACCGCCCGTCGATCAGCTTGATCTCGAAGTCCTCCTGGTACTGGCTCTCGCTCCAGTCGCCTGAATCCATCAGACGCACGAAGATCAGGTACGTACCGTCCTCGGCGCGTGCGGGCTCGGTCATCTGGGCGAACGTGAGTCCCTCTGCGCCGTCGCGCACGTAGTCACCGGGGCGTGCCGCGAGGTCGGCCTTGAGACGGTCGGTCCCCATCGCCTCCAGCGCGGCCACATCGCCCGCGTACTGGGCGCGTATGAAGTCCATCGCAAGTTGTTGCACGGCGGCCGCTTCCTCCGGCGCAAGATCGCCCGGGGTGGTGTCGACCATCGCCACCTGTTCACCGTCGATCGTCTCAAGGCGCACCGTCAACTCGTCCACCTGCTGCTGCAGGTCCTGGGCGCGGTCCTCCAGCGCGTCGAACTCCTTCGCCACGCCGAACGGCAACTCCCGGGCGATCGCCGGCACCGACAGCGCACCCACAGCCGCGATCGCGACCGCCGAGGCGGCAACGGCGATCGTGCGCCACACCCAGCCACCCGCGGGACCCGAGGCGTATGCCGGGCGCGGCGCGAAACGGTCGCGCGGCACGAACGCGTCGGAGATGCCCTTCAGGTCGGCCACGACAGAGCGCGTGCGCTCGTAGGCCGCGGCGCATGGCTCGCACCTGCCGAGGTGCTCGGCGATCCTCATCGACTCCACGTCGGTGACGTCATCGGCGATGTATGACTCGAGTTGATCGCGCACGTCGCTGCAGTTCATCGCGACACCTCCTCTTCGGTCCGGGGGCACATGGCGGCTTCAAGCGACGCCAGCGCCCGGTTGAGCCGGGACTTGACGGTGCCGGTGGGACACCCGAGCACGTCGGCGATCTCCCCCAGCTTCATGTCCCGGAAGTACCTGAGCGCGACCACTTCGCGATGGTCGGGGCTGAGGCGCTGCACCGCGCGCATGAGGTCCATGCCGTCCTCAGGGCCGTCCCATACGAACGCCTGCGGCTCGGGCGGCTCCTCCACCGGCACGACGCGCACCCGCTTGCGCAGCAAGGTGTTGCACTCGTTCACGACGATGCGTGACACCCAGGCTCCGAAGCGGTCGGGATCGCGGAGCGACCTGATGCCCGCGTAGGCATCGGCAAGCGCGTCTTGCACGGCGTCGGCCGCGTCCCACTGGGAGCGCGTGATCGCGTACGCGGTCGCGTACAGGGAGCGTTCGTGGTGCCTGACCAGCGTGGTGAACGCGCGTGCGTCCCCGGCCTGGGCACGGCGCACGAGCTCGTAGTCTTCCATGCCCTCCTCCTTTCCGTCACCGTACAAGACGCGGCACGGCCCTGGAAGGTTCCCCCTCATCCGAAGTGTTCCCCGGAAGCCCGCTTGACGTCCACAGGACCCGGGCGTACGGTGTCAGCATATTTGACTACTTTGGTCAGAATAGTGGTGATTGGAACATGCGTCTTTCGGCACGAAGCGAATACGGGCTGCTCGCACTGGTGGATCTGGCAACCGCGCCCGATGGCGCTCCCCTGGCCTCTCGCGAGCTGTCGAACACGCGCGGCCTGCCCCCGGCGTTCCTGGACCAGCTGCTCGCCGACCTGCGTCGCGCCGGCATCGTGCGGGCGACACGCGGTGCCCGGGGCGGCTTCACCCTCGCACGCGAGGCCTCGGCGATCACGGCGCTCGAGATCGTCGAGGCGCTCGAAGGCCCGGTGGCGCCCTCTGTGTGCACCCCCGACGTATGCGGCCGGGAGGGCGGTTGTGCCGCCGAGACCGTGTGGTCGAGCGTAGCGGCCGCCGTGCGAGATGCGCTCTCCGGCTTCACGCTCGCCGATCTGACCGATGAACAGGCGCAGCTGGACCGAGCCCCCCTCACCTGCACCCCACGAAGGAGCGAGTAGATGGACACCACCGTGTACCTCGACTATGCCGCGACGACACCCACGGACCAGCGTGTCGTCGACGCCATGCTGCCGTTCTTCACCGAGCGGTACGGCAACGCCAACAGCCTCTACAAGCTCGGCCGGGACGCGGCGCGCGCGCTCGAAGGCGCCCGCGAGCAGGTGGCCGCCTCGATCGGCGCCGCGGCAGCCGAGGAGGTCGTCTTCACCTCAGGCGGGACGGAGTCGGATAACACCGCGCTCATCGGCCTGGCCACCGCGGGCGGCCGCGCCACCGGACACATCATCGTTTCGGCGTTCGAGCATCACGCGGTGCTCGAGCCCGCCGCATGGCTCGGCAAGCATGGCTTCGAGGTGACCGAACTCGCCCCGAGACCTGACGGAACCGTGCATCCCGACGACCTCGCCGCGGCACTGCGCGACGACACCGTCCTCGTCTCGATCATGCACGGCAACAACGAGATCGGTACCGTGCAGCCCATCGCCGAGTTGGCCCGCGTCACTCACGAACGCGGCGCGCTCTTCCACACCGACGCGGCGCAGACGCTCGGCAAGATCGACCTGGACGTGGTCGCGCTCGGCGTGGATGCCGCGTCGTTCTCGGGCCACAAGATCTACGGCCCCAAGGGCACTGGAGCGCTGTACCTCAGACGCGGCGTCCGGATGGCCCCCTATCTCATGGGCGGTGGCCAGGAGTCGCGCAGGCGCAGTGGCACCCAGAACGTGGCAGGCGTCGTAGGCTTCGCCACCGCGCTCGCCCTGATGGACGCCGAGCGCGCGACCGAGATGCCCCGCCTGGCGGCACTCCGCGACCGGCTCGTGGAGCGGCTCACGGGCACGATCGAGTTCGCGCAGTTGAACGCCGCCGACGCCCCGGAGCGTATGCCTCACATCGCGAACTTCGTGATCCCGGGCGTGGAGGGCGAGGCGATGCTGCTGCACCTGGATGCCGCCGGCATCGCGGTCTCCACGGGCTCGGCGTGCAGCTCGGGCTCGCTCAAGCCGAGCCACGTGCTGCTCTCCATCGGCTGTCCGGTGGAGTTCGCACACGGATCGCTCCGGGTAAGCCTCGGCAGGTTCACGACCGAAGCGGACGTGGACTACCTGGTCGAGCAGCTCGTACCCATCGTGGACCGGCTCCGCTCGATGAACCCCCTGTACGCGAAGACCGTCGCCGCTCTGCGCGGCGCAACAGACTAGGAGACACAGATGCTCTACAGCGACAAGGTGATGGAGCACTTCGGCAATCCGCGGAACGTTGGCGTGATCGAGGACGCCGACGGCATCGGCGAGGTCGGCAACCCGGTCTGCGGCGACGTCATGAAGATAACCATCAAGGTCGACGACGACCGCATCGAGGACATCAAGTTCCAGACGCTCGGCTGCGGCGCCGCGATCGCGACCTCGTCGATCGTGACCGAGATGGCCAAGGGCATGACGCTTGCCGACGCCGTGGCCATCACCAAGAACCAGGTGGCCGAGGAGCTCGGCGGCCTCCCGCCCGCCAAGATGCACTGCTCGGTGCTCGCCACCGACGGGCTCAAGGTGGCTGTGGACGACTACCTGGTGAAGCACGGCCGAGAGCCCATCGCCGGCGAGGTCAAGAGCGCCGACCCGAACTTCGATCCGCACGAGGACGAGGACCACGCGCACTAGGGGTGTGCGTCGTCCGGTCGGCGGTGCCGTCCACCCCGGTGCCGGCGCCGGGCAGGGCGAGCGATTCCCCTCGGAATGCGATATCGCACTAATCGCACGTTATTAGTGCGGTTCTCCCTCTTGAACCCGCCTCGGTCACGGCGTAGGCTCGGCGTACGAACGACCCCTGAGAAGGAGACACCATGGCCACATTCTCTCCCGCTGTGGATGCCACGATCGGATCGACCCCACTGGTACGCCTGAACCGCGTGGGCGCAGGGCTGCCCGCATCGATCGCGGTCAAGCTCGAGTCACGCAACCCCGGCGGTTCGGTCAAGGACCGCATCGGCCGTGGCATGCTCGACGATGCCGAGGCCCGTGGGCTCATCGAGCGCGGGAAGTCCGTTCTCGTGGAGCCGACCTCGGGCAACACGGGGATCGCGTTGGCGATGATCGGCGCGGCTCGCGGATACCGGGTCATCCTCACGATGCCTGAGTCGATGTCGATCGAGCGTCGCAAGCTGCTCGCAGCCTATGGCGCTGAACTCGTACTCACGCCCAAGTCCGAGGGCATGCGCGGAGCGGTCGAGGCAGCCGAACGTATCGCGTCCGAGACCGACGGCGGCTTCATCCCCGGGCAGTTCGACAACCCCGCCAACCCCGCCGCGCACTACACCACGACCGGTCCCGAGATCGACGAGGCGCTCGGCTCCGACGCGCTCGGCGCGTTCGTCGCAGGTGTTGGCACCGGAGGCACCGTCACCGGCGTCGGCCGCTACCTGCACGAGCACCGTCCGTCCGCGCTCGTGGTCGCCGTCGAACCCGCGGAGTCGCCCATAATCGCGCAGCGCCTCCCAGGAGAGCCGCTCACGCCGGCGGCCCACGGCATCCAGGGCATCGGCGCCAACTTCGTGCCCTCGGTGCTCGATCTCGGCATACTGTCTGAGGTCCAGCACGTCACCAGCGCCGAAGCGATCGAGATGGCGCGAAGGCTCGCCGCCGAGGAAGGCCTGTTCGTCGGCATCTCCTCGGGCGCCAACGTCGTCGCCGCACTGCGCCTCGCCTCCCGGCCCGAGCTCGCGGGGACCACGATCGTCACGGTCGCCCCCTCGACGGGTGAGCGATACCTCTCCACCCCGCTGTGGGAAGGCTACGGTGCCTGACATGCGCGTGTCGCAGCGGCTCGACTACACCCTGCGTATGCTGGTGGCACTCGGGCGGCTGCCCATGGGGTCGAGCGCCGCCGCGGGCGAGCTGGCCTCGGCACTCGGCCTCCCCCGCCGTGTGGGCGAGCAACAGATGACCGCGCTCGCCAAGACGGGGCTCGTGGAGTCCAGGCGCGGCACCGGAGGCGGCGTCTCGCTGTCCCGTCCCGCGGCCGAGATCACGGTGCATGACGTCGTGAAGGCGGTCCAGGGCGATGCGCTGGACGTGCCCCGGTCCTCCGGGTCGGCCACCACCGAGTTCTGGGGGTCCGCGGCCCGCGCGCTTGCGGCCCATATGGACGCCGTCACGATCGCGGACCTTGTGCGCCGACAGGAGGAGTTGGACGCCGAAACAGCGCCGATGTACTTCATCTGAGACCCGAACACCCGCCAACGAGTGCGGTTTCCGGTCTGGACTGGCACTTCGTTCGCTGATAACGTACGCCGCTACATCCGCACTACCGCATCCGGGGAGGTGTGACGAAGCACCATGGCACGTCCTGTGTTCGTTATGGCGATGGACATGATGATGACCCGGCCCGGGTCCGCGCTCGCATGCGCGGCGACCGGGCGGCTTCCGCATACCGGGCGCTCCTAGCCCGGTCATCTGTCCGCACCACCAACGACACAGGAACGAGGACCACCATGCCTGCTTCGTCATACCGCTTCGACACCGCCTCCGTCCACGGAGGCGCCTCCCCCGACCCCACCACCGGCTCACGCGCCGTGCCGATCTATCAGACGGTCGCGTATGACTTCAAGGATGCCGGCCGCGCCGCGGACCTCTTCGGACTGCGCGCCTTCGGGAACATCTACTCGCGCCTCACGAATCCCACCAACCACGTTCTGGAGCGGCGCCTTGCCGCCCTCCATGGAGGCACACATGCCGTGGCCACAGCCTCCGGGCACGCCGCAGAGGTGCTCGCGCTTCTCAACGTCACCGGAGCCGGCGACAACCTCATCTCGTCCACGTCGCTCTACGGCGGCACGTGGAACATCTTCCTGCACACGTTCCGCCGTCTTGGCATCGAGGTCCGGTTCGTTGAGACCACTGATACCGAGGGCTTCGCGGCCGCAAGTGATGACCGGACGAGAGCGTGGTTCGTCGAGACCATCGGCAACCCGCGTCTGGACGTGCCGGACCTGGGAGGGCTGGCCGATGCCGGCAGGGCCCTCGGAATACCGCTCGTGGTGGACAACACGTTCGCTACCCCGTACCTCTCGCGCCCCGTCGAACACGGCGCTGCGGTGGTGGTCGAGTCACTGACCAAGTGGATCGGCGGGCACGGCACCTCGCTCGGCGGCGTGGTGGTCGACGGGGGCACCTTCGACTGGGGCACCGGTCGCCACCCGTTCATCACCGAGGAGGACCCCAGCTACCACGGACTCAGCTTCTGGGAGACGTTCGGTGACTTCCCCGGGCTCGGCAACGTCGCATTCGGCCTGCGGCTCCGCACGCAGCTCTTGCGGGACTTCGGGCCTTCGTTGTCGCCGCTCAACGCCCAGCAGATCCTGCTCGGCACGGAGACGCTCTCGCTGCGAGTACAGCGGCACAGCGACAACGCGCTGGCGGTGGCGCACTATCTGGAGTCCGATCCCCGCGTGGCGTGGGTCGCGTATCCGGGGCTTGAATCGCACCCCACCAGAGCCAACGCTGAAAGGTACCTGGAGCACGGCTATGGCGGCGTCGTGGTCTTTGGCGTGAAGGGCGGCGCCGAGGCCGGTACGGCGCTCATCGACAGCGTCAGGCTCTTCAGTCACGTCGCAAACGTGGGAGACGCCAAGTCGCTGATCATCCACCCGGCGTCCACGACACACTCGCAGCTCTCGGCCGAGGAGCTCGTCCGGGCGGGGATCAGCGAGGACTTCGTGCGGCTGTCGGTGGGGATCGAGGATATCGACGATATCATCGCCGATCTCGACCAGGCGCTCGAGCCGACGGCACGATGAGCGCGGCGACCACAAGCGGCCCACAGGCGCTCACACTCGATGGGACGGTCCAGCTCGCGGGCGGTGGCTCGCTTGCGGGTGTGGAGGTCGCATACGAGACGTTCGGCACCCTCGATGCCGCGGCCGGCAACGCGGTGCTGGTGTGTCACGCGCTCTCCGGAGACGCACACGTCGCCTCGGGGCCGGGGCCCGACGGTGTCGAGCGGCCGGGCTGGTGGGACGGCATGGTGGGTCCCGGGTGCGCTATAGACACGGGCCGCTACTTCGTGATCTGCGCGAACGTGCTCGGAGGATGCTCGGGTACGACCGGTCCGGCCGCCCTCGACCCTGCGACAGGCAGCCCGTGGGGCCTTCGCTTCCCCCTCGTGACCGTGGAGGACATGGTGGACGTGCAGGCGCGCCTCCTCGACGCCCTCGGCGTGACTCGGATGCTCGCGGTCGTTGGCGGCTCGATGGGCGGCATGCAGGCGCTCGCCTGGGCCGCGCGATACCCGGAGCGCACAGACGCCATCATCGCCGCCGCGACGACCGCCCGGCTCGGCGCGCAAGCGATCGCCTTCAATGAGGTGGGGCGCGCCGCCATCCTCGCCGATCCCGCTTTCGAGGGCGGAGACTACGCCGCTGACTCGCAGCCGGCAGACGGCCTCGCGATCGCACGGATGGTCGGGCATATCACCTACCTCTCACAGGAGGGGATGCGCGAGAAGTTCGGCCGTCGCCTGCGCCACCGGGACGAGCACGCCTTCGAGTTCGTCACGGAGTTCGAGGTCGAGTCGTACCTCGCGTATCAAGGGCGGCGCTTCGTGGAGCGCTTCGACGCCAACACCTATCTGTACATGACCAAGGCCATGGACTACTTCGACTGGCAACCACCATACGATGTACGCCTACCGCGGTGCCTTGTGCTGTCCTTCACATCGGACTGGCTGTTCACCACACACCAGGCGCGTGAGATCGTGCGTACACTGCTCGAACGAGGTGCCGACGTGAGCTTTGCCGAGATCGACAGCCCGTACGGCCACGACGCGTTCCTGCTGGAGACCGAGCGCCAGGGCGCCCTCATCGGCGGATTCCTGGACCGCGCGTACGCAGAGCGCGCCGTATGCGACACAGGAGGTCCCCGATGACCGCCGCCGAGCTTCTCCGGGCGGACCTGCGCTTTATCGCGGACCTGATACCCGATGGGAGTCGCGTGCTCGATCTGGGTTGCGGGGACGGCGCGCTGCTCGCACATCTCCGCGAGACCCGGGGCTGCACCGTGCGCGGAGTGGACATCTCCACCGCCGGTGTCACCGGCTGCGTCACCCGCGGCATCCCCGTGATCCAGGCTGACCTGGACGGCGGACTCCGCGATCTTCCTGATGACTCCTTCGATGTCATCGTGCTCTCACAGACGCTGCAGGAGGTCCACAACGTACGGCACCTGATCGCCGAGGCGGCTCGCGTCGCGCAGCGGTCGATCGTCTCGTACCCCAACTTCGGCTACGCGCCAGCGCGGCTGCGGCTCGGGCTGCGCGGCCGGATGCCGGTCTCCGAGTCCCTGCCGCATCAGTGGTACGACACGCCGAACGTCCACTTCACGACCATCCGTGACTTCCGCCTGCTGGTGGCAGAAGCCGGCCTCACACTCGAACGCGAGTTCGCGTTCCGTGTGAGCCACGAGGTCGTCAGGCAGGTGCGGCTCGCCCCGAACCTGCGTGCGGAGCTCGCAGTCTCAGTTGTTTCTCGATCGCTGGACCCTCGACCCCCGGGATCACCCCGTACGACGTAGCGTTATGGCACGGTGATTGCAGATGCATCCCGACGCACCACCGACTCCCCTCAGTGAGGACCGATGGCACGCACGGCACTGATAACGCGACTGCTCGCGATGGCGCTCGTCGCCGTCGCGCTCGTCAGCGTGGTCACCCCCGTATGCGCCATGCCTGATTGCGGCGACGTGACCACCGGCACCTGTACGGACTTCCTCCCCGCGTGTGACGACTGCCCTGAGGCCGTCATGATGAAACACACGCCGGATGACGCGAAGGCGGCGCAACCCACTGCGCTCGAAACGCCCACGTTCCTGTCGTATGTCACGCCGGTCGCCGCTCCGGTGCCGGCGTCGTGGCATATCGCGGCTCCGGACGTGACGTCGTCACCTCCGCCGCTCGACCCCCTCGGGGTCCGCCTCACGATCTAAGAGCACTCCTCATCGATGCGGACCGGCGTCTGCCGGCTCGCCAGTATGCGCACGCCTGCGTATCTCTCGACATGAGGAGTGTCCCCTGTGGATCTGTTCTTCCCGTCCCTCACGCTGGGGCTCATCACGAGCCTCCACTGCGTGTCGATGTGCGGGCCGATGGTCGTCACCTATGCCCTGAAGGGCACCGAGGATGGCACCGTCGCCCAGCGTGTCGTACCCAATCTCGCCTATCAGGCGGCCAAGATCGTGAGCTACATGCTCGTCGGTCTGCTGCTCGGAGCGGTGGGCTCTGCGTTCGATCTTGATGCCATCCGGCCGTACGTCATGCTGGTGGCCGGCGCGTTCATGATCGTGCTCGCGCTCGGTATGACCGGCCGCGTGCCGTGGGCCGCACGCTTCACCCCCCGCCCGCCGAAGTTCCTGGTTCGCGCCTTCACCGCTGTGCGCCGCAAGGCCGTGACCGATGCCGAGCGGGACCGCTCCACGCTCGCCACACCGATCACCTTCGGACTGCTCACCGGCCTGATGCCGTGTGCGCCGCTGATGGCCGCGCAGCTCAACGCCGCAGCCAGCGGCAGCGCGATCAACGGCGCGATCGCGATGTTCGCGTTCGGCCTGGGCACCGCGCCGCTCATGCTCGGGTTCGGCACCGCGTCGAGCCTGATCCCCCGCAAGCTCAAGGAGCGCGTGATGGTAGCGCTGGCGGTCGTGGTGCTCGTGTTCGGCGTGACGTACCTCAACCGTGGCGCGATGCTGCTCGGCTCCCCGGTGACGCTGCAGTCGGTGAAGGCAGCTGTCCTCGGCGGTGAGCAGACAGCCGCCACCGGTGAGTTCGCCACCGGCGCCGATGGCGTGGTCGAGGTGCCGCTCACTATCGCCAACGTGCAGTTCCAGCCCGCGGTCGTGGACATCCCCGCCGACGTGCCGGTGCGGCTCGTCGTGGACCGGCAGGAGGCCAACGCCTGCTCCGACCAGCTCGCGGTGCCGCAGCTCGGCGTGCTCGTCGACCTCGCTCCCAACGCCGTGACCGTGGTGGACCTGCCCGCCGCCGAGGCAGGCACGTACACGCTCACCTGCGGCATGGGGATGATGTCCGGCCAACTCCGTGTGGGTGCCGCCGCGGGCGGATCCACCGGCGGTGATGGACCGGGCGTCGCGCTCGTCCTCGCGATCGGCGGCATCCTGGCCGCCGGCGCCGTACTCGCACGCACCGCGCCGGCAGACGCCGATCGCGGACCCCTCGGCCTCACGAGGCGCGAAGTCTTGCTTGCGGTGACCGGGATCGTGATTGCCGTACTCGCCGGACTCGCGTTCGGCGGCCTGCTCTGATCACACACACTCCCCGGCCAACGACCGGGACCGACCGAAAGGAACCACCGATGTCAGCAACCACCACCAAGCACCTGCGCACCGCCTTGATCGTGCTGATCGCCGTTCTTGCGTTCGTCGCCACCTACCAGGTGGCCGAGGCCGCTGATCGCGGCGCGCAGGCCACCGGGACGCCCGCCGCCCTACCGGGCACCGACGGAGCCTCCCCCGCATGCGCGTGCTGCGGCAACAGCGGCACCGGCGAGACGATCGAGGGCGCCGCGACCGTTGAGGGCGACGTTCAGCGCATCAGCGTGGACGCCACCAACGGGTATGACCCCAATGTGATCCGCCTGACCGCCGGCGTTCCCGCTGAGATCACCTTCTCACAGGCCAGCGGCTGCATGGCGCAGGTCATGAGCGAGGATCTCGGCTTCTACGAGGACCTGACCGGCGGCCCCAAGACCATCCGCATCGAGGCCGACGTGCTGCAGCCCGGCGAGTACTCCTTCTCGTGCGGCATGCAGATGGTGTTCGGCACTATCATCGTCGAGTAACCACCGGACTCTGGAGATGACCATGACACACACCTACCGGGTCGACATCGACGGCATGCATTGCCATGCCTGCGAGCGGCTCGTCACGATGAACCTGTCGGCGATACCCGGCGTGACGGTGCTTGCTGCTGACGCGCAGGAGGGCTTCGCCGTGTTCTCCGCCGAAGATGCGGTGGACGCCGCATCCGTGGAGTCGGCCATCGTCGCCGCGGGGTTCACCCCCCGCGGGGGCGCGGTCACGCTCGAAGCGATCGAGTGGGAGGCGCCCGAGGCACCTGCCGACGCCGCGCCCTCCGACCCGCTTCCGGCTGCGACCGCGGCCGGTGAGGCCGAGGCCCCCGACGCTTGCGACACCGGCGCCTGCCCGACGGTGCCGCCCGCGCCCGACCCCGCGATCATGGCGGCAAGTGCCGCCGCGGCCACCGCGTCGGCCTCGCTCGGCATCATCGGCATGACGTGCTCGTCGTGCCAGGCGGTCATCGAGCGGACGCTCCAGCGCATGCCCGGCGTGGGCAGCGCCGTGGTGAATCTTGCCGCCGAGACCGCCACTGTTGCGTACGATCCCCACACGCTCACGGTCGACGACCTTGTCGCGGCCGTACGCTCGGCGGGCTACGACGCCGTGCCGCGCGACGAAGACGCCGCGCCCGGCACCGCCGGTGACGCGCAGCGCGAGGCCCAGCAGGAGCATATCCGCGGACAGAAGCGGTTGTTCGTCTTCTCGCTCGCGCTCTCGCTGCCGTTGCTCGTTCTGATGGTACCGTCCATCATGGAATCGGTACCGCTCATCGTGTCCGAGTGGCTCGCCAGCACCGTCGGCGGGGCATGGGACCCGATGATGGTCTTCAAGTACATCAGCTTCGCGCTGGCAACGCCGGTGCAGCTGATCGCCGGAGCGCAGTTCTACCGCGGCTTCTGGCATGCGCTCAAGCGCCGCACCGGCAACATGGACACGCTCGTGGCCATCGGCACCTCGGCGGCGTACTTCTACTCGCTCGCGGCCACCTTCGTCCCCTCGCTCATGGGCGAGCCGGTGTTCTTCGAGACGAGCGCGCTGTTGCTCACGTTCGTCATCCTCGGCAAGCTCCTCGAGGCGCGCGCCAAGGGCAAGACGTCCGACGCCATCAAGAAGCTGATGGGGCTGCAGGCCAAGACCGCGCGCGTGGTGCGCGACGGCGACGAGATCGACGTGCCCGTGGAAGAGGTGCTCACAGGCGACATCGTGGTGGTGCGTCCCGGAGAGAAGGTCCCGGTGGACGGCATCGTCACCGAAGGCTCCTCGGCGGTGGACGAGTCCATGCTCACCGGCGAGTCGATCCCGGTGGAGAAGCGCGAGGGCGACACCGTTATCGGAGCCACGCTCAACAAGCTCGGCAGCTTCCGCTTCCGCGCCACCAAGGTCGGGGCCGAGACGGCGCTCGCGCAGATCGTGCGGCTCGTGGAAGAGGCGCAGGGATCCAAGGCGCCCGTACAGCGGTTCGCCGACCGGATCTCGGCGGTGTTCGTGCCGGTGGTCGTGGCGCTTGCGGTGCTCACGTTCCTCGTGTGGCTCTTCGTGGTGCCGAGGTTCGTCGACCCCAGTATCTATATGGATGTCACGCCGTTCGTGAAGGCGCTCCTGGCCGGCACGGCGGTCGTGGTCATCGCATGCCCGTGCGCGCTCGGCCTGGCCACCCCCACCGCCATCATGGTGGGCACCGGCAAGGGCGCCGAGAACGGCATCCTCATCAAGAGCGGTGAAGCGCTCGAGACCGCGTACAAGATCAAGGCGATCGTCTTCGACAAGACCGGTACGCTCACGCACGGCAAGCCAGTGGTGACCGACATCGAGCTTGCCGACGGGCACGACGCCGACCGCGTGTTCATGCTCGCGGCGGCGCTCGAGCGCGGGAGCGAGCATCCTCTGGCCGAGGCGATCATCGCGCACGCCAAGGAGCGTGCGATGCACCTGCCGCAGGTCGAGGGCTTCGCGGCGGTGCCCGGCCACGGCGTGGAGGGCACGGTCGACGGCATGCGCGTAGCGTTCGGCAACCGGCGCCTCATGGCCGCCGAGGGCATCGACATCGCCCGCTTCGAGGAGCGCATCAACGCGCTTGAGGGCGAAGGAAAGACGGTCATGCTCGTGGGCGTGAACGGCGCCAAGCTCGCCGGGATCATCGCGGTTGCAGACACACTCAAGGACAACTCGACAGAGGCGGTCGCCCGTCTCACGAAGATGGGCGTCGAGGTCTACATGATCACCGGCGACAACCGCCGCACCGCCGAGGCCATCGCGGCACAGGCGGGCATCGCGCCCGACCACGTGCTCGCCGAGGTGCTCCCCGAGCACAAGGCCGAGGAGGTCGCGAAGCTCCAGGCGCGCGGCCTCACCGTGGCGATGGTGGGCGACGGCATCAACGACACGCCGGCGCTCGCGCAGGCCGACGTTGGTATCGCCATGGGCGCCGGCACGGACATCGCCATGGAGACCGGTGGCATCGTGCTGATCAAGAACGACCTGCGTGACGTGGTGACGGCCATCGAGCTGTCACGCGCCACTATCCGCAAGATCCACCAGAACTTCTTCTGGGCGCTCGGCTACAACTCGCTCGGCATCCCGGTAGCGGCCCTCGGCCTGCTCAAGCCGGAGCTCGCCGGCGCCGCGATGGCGCTCTCGTCCGTGAGCGTTGTGACCAGCTCCCTCCTGCTCCGCCGGTTCCGGCCGAGCATGTCGAAAGGAACCGCACGATGAACCGCACACTCAACCGCCGATGGGTGACCCTTGCCGCCCTCGGCGTGCTCACGGCAGGCGCACTCGCTCTCAGCGGCTGCACCACCGCCTCCACCGACGGATCGCACTCCGCCGACGGCGTATGGGGCTATGTAGCCTCGGCTGATGACGCACAGCTCGAGATCTCCGGCTCCGCGACTGGCGACGAGCTCGTCGTCGACCGCGTGCTCTCCCCCGGCGACGCGTGGCTCGTGGTGCACCTCGACGATGACGGCAAGCCCGGCATGCGCGTGGGCCTGCAGCATGTGACCGAGGGTGAATCGCTCGACGTCGCGGTCGCGCTCGAGAACGTCACCACCGAGAAGCTGATCGTGGCCGTGCATGCCGACGAGGGCGTTGCTGGCGAGTTCGACTTCTCGATGGACGACCCGATGGGCTCGCCTGACCGGCCGTACTTCGTAAACCGGGCCGAGCTGGCCGTGGCCGTAGACGTGAAGTAGCACGCGAACGGCTGACGGGGTAGACCACGCTTGCTGTCCTCGGCGCACAGCCCGCGCCTGCGGAGGCTGCGCTTCGGTCTCCCCGTCAGCCTCTCGATGTTCGTGGCGGGCTGTGACGGACTTATCCCGTCCGCAGTTCGCCACAACGACGCCCCGGGGCTCCCGTCCTTGTTGGTACCTCCACGAAGACGCAGAGGCCTTTCGCTTCAGGGTGTCAACAGGACAGGGGCAACCCCCAATCCCAGTCCTGCCACGTCCCAGGAATACGTGGTGGCAGAAGCCGTGGAGTGCATCATCCGAGATGGAGAGATGCCCACGCTGCGTGCCCGAGCAAGCCGAGAAGAAGCAGGAGCAGTACGAGCATTACGACCACCGATCCGCGATACGCCCTGGGGATGTTGGCGAACCTATCTCGAGGGGCGCGATTCTCGGCTAGCGCGGATTCGTACTCCTCGGCACCTTCGCGATCTCGAACCCGTGCCAGATGGACAACAGCCATGATGATCAACGCTGCCACCCACATCGCCGGATCGACCGGATCGTAGTGCAGCGTGGTCAGCGCGACCATGGCACCTGCCCCGTACAGCGCAAGGGGGTATTGGTACACATACCGGCCAGACCGCAGGGCTTGTGTCTGCACCGCCGCGAAGATTCCTACACTGAGAGTGACTCCGACCAGCAGAGGTATCAACTCCCGCATTCCTCAACCACGCTCCTAGTACTCGCTTGCCAGGATTGCCGCGCCTTCCCGAACCCCCAATGTGCATCAGGACCCCTTTCCGAGCGAGTGCAGTCTCCAACACTCCTTCAGGTAGGGCAGGCCACGGGTCATGTTCCACTTCTCTGACGGGTACGTGCGCTTGGCCCACAGGACACCAAGATATGTGGCCACACTCAGCACTATCGCGTAGGCCAGCACTCTCATGGAGGTGGGGATCTGATAACTGAGGGGCACGGTCAGGCCCTGAAGCCCCGTGACGAAGACCCGGTAGTCGACATGGATCCAATACGCCAACTGCACCGTGAACGTGCATACATAGTAGGTACGGGTGGAGACGACCCGAAGGTGCCATAGGACAATAAGAAGAAACAGCGGCACGACCATGACCATCGGGCCGAGTAATCCATGAAAGTACAACGTGTACCAGCGCATCACATATTCCCCCACTCGCGACTACATTGGATCCACGGCGGGCGTCTAACGAGCTTTGAGGGCTCTTAGCGCCAGCACTGACAGCCACACCAGCAGCGGGCAAACCGGAACAGCGATGACGCTGAGAAGCCTGAAGAAGACTAGATCCAGAGCGATGAAATCGAGACCCATCAGCACCACAACGACCCCGACACCCATCATCAGAGGGATGATCAAGACAGCGACGAGGACCATCTGCGGGTAGATGCCTGTGCCGTCAGCCGCGCTCAGACCAAGGCCGCTCGGCGCCTCCTCGCCATTGCGCGCACGAAGCGCTCGAACGGCCGCGTCCAGCCTGCGCTCTCCCGACAAGGTGTACAAGAACGCAATCCACACACCCAGCGCTGCAACAACCACGATAGATAGTCCTGCCGCCATCCCCAGCTCCGATCGCTGGAGAACGGAGAACATACTCAGCCCGAACACCAGCACGTACACCGGAGCCAGACGCCGTTGCAGCTTCGGCCATATCCCTCTGCGAGCCAGCATCTTGGACAACACGACGTACAGCGCCTCGTCGGAGAGACCATTCATGCGCACCCCTTACACTTGCCCTCAGGGCATCCCTCACGGCCTTGAGCAGCAGAGGACTCCCGTCGGTCGCGATCCATGCGCCGAGGACAGCAAGCGCGGTCTCCCCCCGCTGGAGCCAGCGTCGCCAGCGCTACTCGACAACCCTCAACCGAAACACCACCGGGTTCGCCGGGTCGGGACAGCACACAAGCGCCTCGCCTTCGGCCTCCCACGGGAAATTCCCGCCGAAGCGCAGCGGTTGCAGGAACGGCAGCATCGCCGCGTACGCCCATCCGCAGATGCCCGCGGGCACGAGCGCGGAGTCGACCTCCCAGCGGTCACTGACCACGTGGCCGATCGAGCACGCGCCGGTGCCCTGGATCTCCACGATCTCGATCGAGACTCTGCCGCCCTCCGGCGGTGCCTCCGTCACGATCCGCCGCCGCTCGGCACCACGATCTCCTCGTACGGCTGAAGCACCACGAAGCCCTGGCCGTCGAAGCGCATCTGGAACGTCTCGCCACTCGCACGGCCGATGAGCGTCTTGAGGTTCACGTCGGCCTTCACTGTTGTCTGCAGGCCGTCGGACCACGCCACCGTGGCGTTGGGGTCGGTGAAGAGCGGGTAGCCCTGCCCCACGCCGAGCACGAGCGGCTTGCCGTGCGTGGTGATCGCCACGTAGCCGGTGCCTGAGAGCTTGAGCGAGAAGAGGCCGCCCGCCATCATGCTGGCGCCTCCGGTGAACACGATGTCCCACGCGAGCGAGTCCGAGTACGCGAGGCAGTCGCTGCCATTCACGAATATGGACTCGTTGTCGAGGTAGAGGATCGTGATCTCTTTGCCCTGGTCCGCGCAGTACAGGATGCCCGAGCCGGTCACCTTGGTGGTGGCGGCCTTCTCGCCGGTCGCCATCGTCTTCAAGAACTTGCCCGCGCTACCCGCGCCCGCGCGCTCGAAGCCGAGCTGGCCGTAGTAGCCCACCATCGCGCCGAGCTTGGTGAACACGGTGCTGTTTTCGAGCTTGATCTCAAGCATCTTCTTGCTCTCGAGCTGCCACGTCCCGCCGGTGTCGGTCTGCGCGTGCGCCGCAACGAACTCGCCGAGCCTGACCGCCACACCCGCCCCCACGCTGTCCGCCATGACGACCCTCCCATTCGTGACTTCGCGTCCTGACCGCCCCGGGGTCGCCCCCGCGCGTGCGTTCCGTGCTCCCGCGGCCCTACCCCTGTGCATCTCCCCGTTCGTAGAGAAGCCACAACGCCTGGGTGCCGAACTCGGCTCCGTCGGCCTCCATCAAGCGCGAGTACAGCCGCTCGGCAAGTTCGAGCCCGGGAAGCGCCAGGCCTAGGGTATGCGCCTCCTCGATGGCGATGCGCAGGTCCTTCACGAAGTGCTTCACGAAGAAGCCGGGGGCGAAGTCGCCCGCCAGTATCCTCGGCCCGTACGCGCCCCACGACCACGAGTTGGCGCCGCCGCCCGAGAGCGCCGCGTGGGTCTTCTCGAGGTCGAGCCCCGCGGCCTTGGCGTACTGCAGCGCCTCGATCAAGCCGAGCATCGTGCCAGCGATACCGATCTGGTTGGCCATCTTGGTGTGCTGCCCCGCGCCGGGGCCGCCCATGTGCGAGTACGTCTTGCCCATCACCTCGAAGAGCGGCAGTGCACGCTCGAATCCGGCCCGATCGCCACCCGCCATGATGGTGAGCGTGGCGTTGCGCGCGCCCACGTCACCGCCGGAAACGGGCGCATCGAGCGCGGTGAGCCCGCGGGAGGCTGCCGCCTGCGCGATGCGCACGGCGAGCGTGGGTGTGGATGTGGTCATGTCGATCAGCAGCGCACCTACGGGAGCTTCGTCCACGATGCCTGCCGGGCCGAGGAAGACCTGCTCCACATCATGCGGATAGCCGACGATGGTGATGGTGATGTCCGCACGGGCGGCCGCCGCACCGGCGGAGTCGGCCCACTCGGCACCCTTGTCGAGCAGCGGCTCGGCCTTCTCCCGGGTGCGGTTGTGCACCACCAGCGGGAACCCAGCATCGAGCAGGTGACCGGCCATCGCCGCACCCATCACGCCGGTGCCGACGAATGCGACTGCGGGTCGTTCGGTCATGGGGATACCTCCTCGGATGGCTGCCGTCGGAACCAGTATAGCGAGGCGAGGTAGGGGCGTTCAGCCGGATCTCCGGGCAGCGCGTGCACGAACCTTGTCTATCAGTGGCGCTTCAGCGCCTTCTCGCTCGGCCCATCGCGCGAGTGCACCCCAGTCGAGCTCGTGGCGCTTGGCCAGCATGACCGCTTGATCGAAGGCCTGGCCATCATTCCAGGCAATGTACGCCGACAACCGATCCATTGCACTCTGAGTCGGCGTGAGAATCCGCAGACGCCCGTAGCCGGTTTCGATCACGGTGGCATCCTTGTGGTCGAGGACCGTTTCGCCAAGTCCGAGAGGCCCCGGGGGGAACTCGGCGAAGTAGTCAGTGTCGGGATGCACGAACGCACGGGTGCCCGGCTGGTGCTGAAACCCGAGGGGCGCCAAGGCATGGGCGATCGCCGAGTTTCGTTCGCTCGTGATGAAGTCGAGATCGTAGCTCTCATACTCGTTGTGCGTGTAGATGGACACCACGGCACCACCAGACAGCGTGCTAGTGATGCCGGCTCCCTCGAGCGCTTCACTGATCAGTGTGGCCAACTCAACGAGTGTCGTCGAGCGATCGATCGCACCCATGTGTCACGACCGCTTTCCCGTGCGTCGCGGGCGCTGCCGCTGACGGAAGTACTGTTTGACCGTTTCCTCGGGCATGAGCTCGAGTTCAGCCGCAAGGAAGGCGCGGAGGTTGCGCACGGTCGGGTTCCGCATGTTGAACTCGAAGAGGCGCGTCTTGCCTGCCAGTCGGCTGACCAGCACGCCACTCGTCTCCAATCGCCGGAGTTGTCTCTGGATAGGGCTGACAGAGACCTCAAACGTGTCGGCTATCCGTAGAGCATGGCCTGAGCCGTACGCCTCCAGGAACAGCAGCACCTGCACTGCCGAGCGACTGGCGAAGATGCCTTCCAGAGTCGGTGTCATCGCAACCTCCTAAATACCCCGCATTAGGGTAATATTACCTCATATTGCGGTAATATACACCCTAGATGGAGCACCTCATCCAGCTCGGTCACCACTAGTTGCGAGGCACAGCCGTGCTGCCCGGCCTCTCCAGCGACACGCGCGTGTACGCCACGCGGAACCCGGCGCGCTGCTGGTTGCGCTCGGAGACACCGCCAGGGGAGGCCTCGATCACCGCGAGGTCGCACCCCGCCGCGCGCGCGTATGCGAGCCGGTGAGCGAGGATCGCTGACTGCACTCCCCTCCCGCGCATGGCTGGCAGCGTGGAGTCGCCGTTGAACATAGCGATGCCGTCCTTGATCACGAGCATCCCGGTACCGGCGGGCTCACCGTCCAGGTAGCCGATGAACGGCAGAGAATCGGTCCGCAGCGCGATCGCCCGCGCGAGGATGAGACCGGCCTCGTCGGCAGCGTCGTCCATGAAGCCGCGCGCCTCGAGCGTCGCCCACAGCTCGCGCTCGGCGGCCGTCGATGCCAGACGCACCTCGGGCGCGCCGACCACTGCGCCTGCGATCGCGTCGCTCCCTTCGGCCACGTCCCCGCCGAGCGGCTGGTACAGCACCGTCTCGAAGTCGGTGGCGACGAACCCGTACTCGGCAAGCCAGCGACGGAGCGAGGGATCCGCATACGGGCACACGTCCACCTTGGCCGGTTCGCCGCGCTCCTCGAAGAACGCGATCAGCGCCGCGATCTCCTCCTGCTCCACGGGGCCATCCATGCCGAGGCCGAACGACCCGTTCACGATGTTGCCGGGGCTGTACCAGTACGCGCCGCCGCCGCCCACACGGAAGGTGGTCGCCTCGGGATAGATGCCGCTTGCGCATGCCTCAGCCGCATACGCAGCCAGGTCCTCCACGCCCATCCGCTCGATGCGGCGGGCGAGATCGAGCGTCACCAGCGAGAAATCGGGCACCGCGATCACACCTCCGTCTGATTAGCGGGTGGATTCACACCGCGAAGAACCAGTACCGACGCGACAACGAACACGCCGAGCGACACGAGCGCCCACGTGCGACCAAGACCCATCACATCAGCGACCAGCGCCCACACGAACGGGCCGAGGACGGTCGCGAACCGCCCGACGATCGCGTACAGGCCGAAGAACTCGCCGAGCTTGTCGGCGGGTGAGAGCTGGGTCATGAGCACACGGTCGGCCGCCCAGGCGCCGCCGATGCCCGCGCCACCACCCACGGCTACGAGCCAGCCGATCGCCTGCACGCCGCTCACCGCCGCGATCACCGCTGCCGCGAGGCCGACGATCTGCGAGACGAGCGCCGCGAGCAACATGCGCTTCGAACCGAAACGGTCGGCAAGCCGGCCGGCGATGACCGCGCCGAGGCCCGCGCACACGATGCCCAGCAGGGCGAGACGGTCGGTCTGCGCGTCGGTGAAACCGAGTTCCATCTTGGCGAAGACCGCGTTGAAGAGGAACACAGTGTTGATCGCATCGGTATACAGGAAGCGGCCGATCAGGAACCGCACCACGCCCTGGTGCCCGGCGGCGCTCTTCCAGGCATCGACCATGGCGGTGAACACGCTCATGAGCGCTGGCGGCGCGCCGTCGCGCGGGGCGCGCGGACGCTCCCGGATCCAGACGAACGCCGGCAGTGCGAACAGCAGGAAGGAGACCGCGAGCGCTCGGAACACGGCGGCGTACCCGGCCCTCGGCAGCAAGTAGATGCCTATGCCGAGCGCGAGCGCCGAGCCCGCGTACCCGATGGCGACACCCAGCCCCGAGATCAGCCCCCGGGTGCGCTCGGTGCTCACGTCGGGCAGGAGCGCGTCGTAGACGAGCGCCCCCAGATGGAAGCCCACAGTGCCGATGGCGTAGAGCACGAGCGATGGCACCACGCCCCAGGTGGCCAGGAGTGCCGTGGCCGCCACGCAGACGATCGTGGAGCCGATCAGGTACGGCACGCGCCTGCCCACGTGGTCGGTGAGCGCACCGATCCACGGGCCGAGGATGATGACCGCCACCATCGCCGGGATGATCGCGGCCGAGAGCATCCAGTCGGAACCCCCGCGCTCCTCGATCAGCCACAGGCCGAAGTACCGGCTCCCCACGCCGAGGGCGAAGGTGGTGTTGGCGAGGTCGTAGAGCACCCAGGCGATGACGCTCTTGCGTGGAGGCGTCCACGCGGCCGTGCTAGTGTCCCCGCCCATCAAGCTCCCGTCGTCGCGCCGTCGAGTGGCAGTGTAGCGCAAGCCACCGACACCCCGATGGATGCGATGCGCGACCGCTCAGCCGCAGCTTGGATCAGTAGATGCAGGCGTCGAGTATCGTGAGCACTTCGTCGAGAACTGCCTGAGGGGCAGGTGCGATGTGACGCACATCGCGCGCCCGATAGTCAATCGACTTCACCTGCTCCACCATCACCACCCCGGATACCTGCAGGCCCTCCGGGATTGCGACATGGAAGGGATAGTCTCGACGGGTGCTAGTTGTCGGACACGCGATACAGAGTCCCGTGTGCTCGTTGAACAGATAGTTGCTCACCACAAGGGCGGGGCGTCGGCCTCGCTGCTCATGTCCGGACTGCGGGTCGAACGTGAGGGCGACGAAGTCCCCTTTGCGTGGAACGTATTCGCTCATCTACCAGACCTCGCGTCCGACTGGAGGGCCCCAGTCGACCTCGACGGGCTCGTAGTCTGCCGGAATCTCCCTCACCAGCATCTCAAGGTCGAGACCTCCCCGCACGCGGCGAACCGGCGTTACCATCAGCGATCCATCCCGCACCGACACGTCGACCGAGTCTCCGATCTCGATGTCGACATCTGCGAGCAAGTCTTTGCTCAATCGAAGACCCTGGCTGTTGCCCCACTTCTGGACCTTGGTGATCACCGAGAACACCTCCCATGTATAGCCGGAGTATAGCCTTGCTCGAGTCGGCCTGGCAAGACCATATGCGAGCTCGCATTCACACTGTTTGATCGGCATGGACACCCGTCAACGCCCCTGGGAACATACTGCTCAGAGCAACCTCGAAGGGAGTCCATATGGAAGCGATCGACCGGTGGCGCGAGTCGCTGCCTGAAGGTGCACAGGTCGAGGCCGCGACTGCGGCGGCGGTCATCGGCGGCGGGCTGCTGGTAGGCGCACTCACACTCACGCGTAGACGCCGGGGCTTCTTCGCCTGGGCAATCCCGGGCGCAATCCTCGGACTGGGCGTAGTGCTGCTCGCCGATGTGCTGCTCGACCAGCGCAGCGAGCGCATCGAGGAGGCCGAGGAGCGAATCGCCGAGGAGCTTGCCTCGCTCGATCCGATTGCACGCGCGCAGGTGCTGAAGTCGGTGGGCGAACAGCAGCTCGGCGCGGTGTTCGGCGGCTGACGCCAACGGGCCCACGAAGTCGGCCTACGGGCACCCGGCCGCAGTAGCTGCCGGGTGCCCTGCTGCTGCCTACGAGCCCATACTCCTGCCGTGCGTCATCAGCGGCGCCACTGTGCCATCGCCGACGATCTCGATTGCTGACTCCAGAGCAGTCAGCGCCTTGGCGAGCGCCACAAGCTCCCGCCCGTCCAGGTCAGGCTGTGCGGCACGCACCCGGATCTCAGCCACGATCGTGGCGTGTGCCTCGAGAAGCGTATCGACCTGATCCGGCGGCTCCAGTCCTATCACATCGATGCCTGCAGCTACCCCAGTCGGTCCTGCCCTCTCCGTTCTCCTCTCCGCGCGACGGCCAGTCTCATCCTGCATCGGGTACACCCCCTGGTGTCCGCGGCGTCTCCGCCGCACTGCTCCTGTGCCCCTGCGCAGACCCTAGCAGGGAGGTCTGACATGGTTCGGGGCGGGTCAGCACGAGGGTTGGGTTGGATC
>JAZIGI010000013.1:0-46146 GCA_036679125.1 Actinomycetota bacterium
GTCCATACATACGCGCGAGGGCATCCGCGGTCGTGGTAGCCGCCCAGTGGCTGGTGAGTGGACCGAAGAGCTGGCCGGTCCGGAGCCGGCGGCGGGTCACCAGGATGGTGGGAAACGCCGAGCCCGTGTCCACGTGCACGTACACGGGCGCACGCGGCGTGGTGGTATTGCGATTGAACTCCGGCTGATACCGGTAGCGCAGGTGTGCTTCGAGCACCTGGGCGTCGAGCAGCGATGAGCACTCGATGTACTGCACGGACTCGGTGACCGCGGCAGGCGATCCGTCGTCGGCAGTGGCTGCGTAGAAGTGTGTGCGGATCTTCGTTCGGAGATTCCTCGCGCGACCCACGTAGATCACGGCGCCACAGGCGTTCCTGAACAGGTAGACGCCGGGGTCGTCCGGGATGTTCGTTGCCAGCGGGAGCTTCACCGACAGGTCGCTCGCCTCGGCGACACCGCAGAGCCGGGCGGTCTGACCAGCGGTCGTCAGACCGCGCTCCGTCAGCTCGGGGACCATCGCGAGGAAGACCTGCGCGGTGGCGACGGCGTCAGGGAGCGCACGATGGTTGGGGACCTGCTCCACGCCGTAGAAGGCGGCAAGGTCACGCAGGTTGTTGCGCTCGATCTCGGGGTGGAGCACACGAGCGAGACAGAGCGTATCGAGGATCGGGCGCTGGAACGGTGCGCCGGACACGAGCTCGGTCTCGTAGTCGAGGAAGCCGAGGTCGAACCGGTGGCTGTGAGCGAGCAGGACCGCGCCGCGGGCGAACTCGGCGAACACGCCGATGACCTCGCCGATACCGGGTGCGGACGCGACCATCTGGTCGGTGATGCCTGTGAGACGCTCAACGGCGGCGGGTATCGGCTCGGTAGGGCGCACAAGAAGGCTCAACGTGTCGACGATCCGGCCGTGCTCGATGCGCGCGGCTCCGATCTCGATGATCGATGACGTCCCCGGACGGCAGCCCGTCGTCTCGATATCGACCGCAACGAAGGGGCCCTGGGTCAGCAGTGTAGGAGCGAGCATACAGCTTCCGTGTGGTCAGTCGTGTCACGACCTATCGTACCACCTAGTGTGACTTTCGACCGCGCACGCGGCCGCGCCTTGGAATATCATGGTGACGCATGTTCCGTGCCCGGATGCGATCAGGCGAGGTGTAGGGATGGCGTTCTTCGTTCTCGACAAAGACACGCACAGCGGCGTTCTCCGTCTGCCGATCGACGGGATGTTCACAACGCGCGAAGAAGCACTGACCGCCCTCTCTGCCGCGGTCGGCACGGGTGATGCCACGGTCACGGGCCAGGTGTATGTCGTGGACCTCGAGACAGCGTTGCCCGTCCTCGTCATGCCCTCGGCACCCGCACCAGCTGAGATCGCCGAGCCCGCGGCCGAGCCGGTCGTGGAGGACGAGGTCGAGGAGGTGCTCGCGGCCGAGACCGAGTCGGAGCCCACCGTCGAGGACATCGAGCCTGCAGCCGACGTCGTGTCGGAGCCTGAAGTCGAGTCTGCACCCGAGATCGTGATCGAGCCTCTGGATGGCACTGAGGCCCAGTCCGACGTGCCCGCTGCGGCCGATGGTATCGACCTCGGCGTGTTCGGTGCCGCTGGCGGCGTGAGCCTCGCTGACGCGCTGAAGCGGGCGGCCACGTCGCTCGAGGACGAGGGCATCGTCGCCCCGGAGTCCATCAGCGCGGACGACTTCGCGCTCGAAGAGGAGCTTCTCGCCAGTGCTGAGGGGTCGGTGATCGGGTCCCCCGCGGCTGCGGCAGCCTCGGCGAGCGCGGTGGCTGAACCCATGAGCGCACTCGCCGACCAGCCCGCCGAGGCGCTCACCGCTCCGGCGGACTGGCCATGGTCGAACGTGGAGGCGTTCACGGAGGAGGTCGTCGACGACGAACCCGTCCCGGATGCGGACGATGATGCGGCTGAAGCCGACACGATGGTCGATTCGACCCTGGCCGTCGTGGAGGAACCGCTGCCCATACCCGGGTTCGACGAGGGTGAGTCGCTCATCACCTCGGCGCCCCCGGTGGGAGAGGATGCCTACCTGCCGCGCCCGGTCATCCTCGGTGACTACGCTGACGCGGGTGTCGGCGTTGGCGCGGAGCCCGAAGAACCCGTCGAGGTGACACGCCCCGCAGGGCAGGACGTCAGCATGCCGGACGCGTTCGAGCAGCCGGTCGTCGAGGAGGCCAGCTCAGCGCCCGACGAGGTCCCGACGGTCGACCCGTTCGTCGCGGCTCTCGAGGAGCTCTCGCCGGCGCCCGGCGAACCGCTTCCCGAGCCGACGGCCGCCGAGATCGGCTACGAGCCCACAGGCGACCTCGACCTCGGCGCCTACACGTGCAACGACTGCGTGTACTCGAACACCTGTCCGAAGGTCGGAGAGGTGACTCCCGCCGAATGCGGCACGTTCCAGTGGCGCGCGTCGTGACCACAAGAACTAGGTGACAACTACGGCCCGGCTACCATATAGTGTAGGCGGGCCGTTTTCTTGTCGGGAGGGTTCATGGCGCGCGACGATCGTTCGACGTATCCGTTCTCCGCGATCGTCGGACAGGAGACCCTCAAGACCGCGCTGCTGATCAATGCGGTCGATCCGCGCGTCGGCGGGGTTCTGGTCCGCGGCCAGAAGGGTACCGCCAAGTCCACCGCGGTTCGCGGACTCCGCTGGGTGCTTCCGGCGATCGAGGTCGTTGAGGGGTGTCGCTTCGGCTGCCACCCGCATTCGCGCGCGGACCTCTGTGACGAGTGCCGCGAGCGACTCGCCGGTGGCACGCTCCCGAAGACCTCACGCCGGCCGGCACTCGTCGATCTTCCCGTTTCCGCAACGGAGGACCGGGTCGTCGGCACCATCGATCTCGAACATGCGCTCAAGCACGGGGAGCGCCGCTTCGAGCCAGGTCTCCTTGCCGATGCGAACCGCGGCGTGCTGTACGTTGATGAAGTGAACCTTCTCGACGACCACATCGTCGACACGCTGCTCGACTCCGCCGCCATGGGCGTGAACGTCGTCGAGCGCGAGGGAGTCCGCTTCCAGCATCCCGCTCGCTTCGTGCTCGTCGGCACGATGAATCCTGAGGAGGGCGAGATTCGCCCCCAGCTTCTGGACCGCTTCGGGCTATGCGTCGATATCGAGGGCATCGCCGATCCGGCGGACCGTGTTGAGATCCTCAAGCGCCGCCGCGCGTTCGAGGACGACCCGGACGGGTTCCAACGTGAGTGGCGTACCGGGCAATCGGCACTGGAGGAGCGACTGCGGTCCGCCAGCCGTGCGCTGGCCGACGTGGCGCTTGATGACGACCTGCTGTTCCTGATCGCGTCGGTCTGCGCATCCATGGGCGTGGACGGGCACCGCGCCGACCTCGTGATGGGCCGCGCCGCCGCGGCGTATGCGGTGCTCGAGGGGCGCCGCGAGGTCACGGCCGCCGACGTGCGGGCAGTGGCGCCGCTGGTCCTGGCGCATCGCATGCGCAAGACCCCGTTCGAAGACCGCTCCTACGACGAGGATCGGCTTGAGCAGGCGCTGAGCGCCGGAATGGCCGCAGGCGAGCACGAAGGTCGCGACGAGCAACCACCATCCGGGCAGAGCGACGGGATGACCGTCTTGCACGTCACCCGTGAAGAGGGGGGCAGCGAGCCCGCGCATACCGAGCACGTCTCGGCCGATCTCGTGGCGGGCATGGACAGCGTGCGTCGCTCCCATGGTGGGCGGCGCCAGGAGACTGCGACCGATGACCGCACGGGCCGCTATGTCCGCTCGGAGATCGCCAGGCCAGGTCGCCCCGTCGATCTTGCACTGGATGCCACGATCAGGGCCGCGGCCCCGTATCAGGGCTCGAGAGAGAGCGACCTTGCCATAGCGATCGAACCCCAGGATGTGCGCTCCAAGGTCCGCACGCGACGCGTGGGCGCATCAATCGTGTTCTGTGTGGACGCGAGCGGTTCGATGGGCGCCACCAACCGCATGGAGGCGGCCAAGGCCGCCGTCCTCGACCTGCTCGTCGATGCGTATCAGCGTCGTGACCGCGTTGGGCTCGTGGCGTTCAGGGGCGAGAGCGCCGAGATCGTGCTTCAGCCCACCGCCAGCGTGGAGCTGGCGCAGATCAAGCTCCGCACATTGCCGACCGGCGGGGCCACGCCGATCGCGCACGGCATCCTCAAGTCGCTCGACGTGCTGGCCACCGAGATCCGCCGCGACGACAGCGTCGTGCCGTGGCTCGTGCTGCTCACCGACGGGCGCGCCAACGTCGGGATCGGATCCGGCCTCGGCAGTGACGATGCGCGCAAGGCGGCGGCGCAGTTGAAGCAGACACCTATCCACACGCTCGTGATCGATACCTCCGGCCCGGGCGCCGGGATGGCCGCGCGCGAACTCGCCAGGATCGCGGGCGGGGAGTACGTCAGGGTCGGTGACGCAGCGGGCGACGCTGTCGCTGGTGCCGTACGACAGCGCCTTACGGCCTGAGGCGCGAAGCGCCATGAGCCGCGCATCCAGCTTCTTCCACATCCCGGCGTCGGACAACGACCACCATCCCGCGCTGCGGATCATGCTGGGTGTCGGCATCCCCCTGGTGCTCCTGCTCGCCGTGGACCGGATGGACCTCGCGGTCTTCGCCACCCTCGGTGCGTTCACCGGGGTCTACGGGCGAGGTGAGGGCCATCGGGCCCGCTTTTCCCAACAGTGGCGCGCCGGCCTGGTGATGCTGGCCGCCATTGCGTCCGGACTCGTCGTCTCTCATCTGGAGCCAGGGTCTTCCACCCTGGTAGCCGCCACCGCGGTGGTCGGCGCGCTGGGCTCGGCCGTCGCCCGGCTCGCCCGGCTCAAGCCGACGGGGTCGCTCTTCTTCGTGTTCGGCTTCTCTGCCACCGCATTCATGAGTCCGCCCATGGGTGCGCTCGTGGCGCTCGGCGTGGCAGGGGCCACCGTGGCACTATCACTCATTCTCGGCGTGGCGGGGCGTGTGCTGCCAGGTCACCAGACGCCCTGGGTTCGCGCGCGGCCTGCCCCGCTCGACAGGGACGAGCGTCAAGCCGTGTACGGGGCGGCACTGCTGCATCTGGTAGCGGTGTGGATCGCAGGCACCGCGGCCGAATGGACGGGATACAGCCACAGCTACTGGGCGATGATCGCCGCCACGGTGCCGCTCCACGGCGCGATCACCGGAGATGGCGTCAGTCGTGGGATACACCGCATCGTAGGGACATCAGGCGGACTGGTGATCGCCGGAGTGCTGCTCGGCCTCGGTCTCGAAGGTCTGTGGTTCGCGGTCGTCGTCCTGGTCTTGCAGTTCCTTGTCGAGTACTACGTCACTCGTCATTACGCCCTGGCTCAGGCCTTCGTCACTCCGCTCGCGCTGCTGATGATCGAAGCGGCCTCTCCCGCGGAGCCATGGGGGTTGATGCTCGAGCGTCTGGTCGAGACGGTGATCGGTGCGACCGTGGGCATCGCGTGCGTTCTCATTGTGGCCTGGCTGCGACGCAGGAAGGACGCCCACGTCCGAGAAGCGGAGACCCGTCCGGATGCGCCAGCATGAGGGGTCAGAGAGGGCGGACGACAGGTGTGGGAGTGGGCCTGTAAGCCGGATTCTGTCGAGTGCGACCATCTATCTGGGACCGTCGTCGCCGACGGCCTCGAGCGGGCGTACCCGAGCGATAGCCGGGCCAGCTGTAGCCGCTCCTATTCGCCCTTGCTCCGGATGGGGTTTGCCAAGCCGCCACGTTGCCGTGACGCTGGTGCGCTCTTACCGCACCGTTTCAGCTCTCCTCGGGGTCGCCCCCGGGGGTCTTCTTTTCTGTGGCACTTTCCGTCGGCTCACGCCGCCCTGCCGTTAGCAGGCATCCTGCCCTGTGGAGTCCGGACTTTCCTCACACCCGAAGGCGCGCGGTCGCACGGCCCACTCCCGGCGCCATTCTAGCAGGCGCCGACGGGGGCTGCTCAGACAGCTCCCACCCGGAGCGCGACGAGCGCCATAGCGAGCAGTGCCAGCGCTGCAACCGCGTACCAATCCCGAGCGGCCGGACGCAGCACCTTGACCCTGGTCCGCCCCTCCTTGCCGTGATAGCAGCGGCTCTCCATCGCCGTGGACAGGTCCTCGGCATGCCTGAACGCGCTCATGAACAGGGGAGTGAGCACCGGCAGGACCGCGCGCATCCGTGTGACCACATTGCCCGTCTCGAAGTCAGCGCCACGCGCCGACTGCGCGCGCATGATGCGATCCTTCTCGGTCATCAGGATCGGTATGAACCTGAGCGCGATGCTCAGCATCATCGAAAGCTCGTGGGCCGGCACGCCCAAGCGCTCCAGGGGAGCGAGGAGCCCCTCCATGCCATCGGCCAGATCCACGGAAGACGTGGTGAAGCCGAGCAAGGCCGTGGCCACGAAGAGGGCGAGCAGCCTCGTCGCCATGAACAGCGCGGTGCTCAGCCCTCCGCTTGTGACCGACACCGGACCCGCGTCGAGAAGCGGTGTGCCGCTGCGGATGAAGACGAGGTTCACCACGAACGTGAAGACGACGAGGGCGAGCACGGGCCGCAGTCCCGCGAGCAGCACCCGTGCGGGCACGCCCGAGAGTGCCACGGCGATGCCGAGGAATGCGAGCACGAGCGCGAGGCCGGACGCGTCGTCGGCAAGGAAGATGACGAGCATGTACACCACCGCGATCACCAGTTTGAAGCGCGGATCCATCCGGTGGAGGACAGAGTCGCCTTTGTGGTACTGACCGAGCGCCATCTCAGCGCACCTCCCCACAGTCCGCGCACGCGCGCACGATCGCGTCTGCAAGCGCCTCGACGGTGAGGGCGTCATCCGGCACGTCGAGGCCGAGGGAGGTGAGGCGGGCCGCGAAGCGCGCCGGACGAGGCGCACCGAGGCCGATCTCGCGGAGTTCGGCGTGCCGGCTGAACACCTCGGCCGTCGCACCGTGCGCGTACACGGCGCCCTGGCGCAGCACGAGCACCCGATCGGCGAGGGCGGCCACGTCCTCCATGTCGTGGGAGACCATGACGATGGTGAGGCCCTGCTGGTGCAGGGCGCGCAGCAGGTCGCGCATCGCGCTGCGACCGGCCGGGTCGAGACCGGCCATCGGCTCATCCATCACGAGCGTCCCCGGCTGCGTGGCCAGAACGCCCGCGATGGCGACCCGGCGCATCTGTCCTCCTGAGAGTTCGAACGGGCTGCGATGCCCGACCTCGCAGAAGTCCAGCCCTACGCGCTCGAGCGCGGCGATGACGCACTGTTCGATGTCCTGCGCAGGGACGCCCAGCGCCCGTGGACCGAACGCCACGTCCTCGGACACCGTGTCCGCGAACAACTGGTGTTCCGGGTACTGGAACACCAGACCCACCCGCCGGCGCACCTCGCGGCGCACGGAGCGGTCCATGAGGTCGAGCCCGTCCACCGTCACCCGCCCGCTCGTGGGCTGCAGGAGCCCGTTGATGTGCTGGATCAGGGTGGACTTGCCGCTGCCCGTGTGGCCGATCACACCCAGGAACTCGCCGTCGGCGATCTCCAGCGTCACGCCTGCCAGAGCGAGGTCGCCCGCCGCGTGCGATCCGGGGTAGACGTACGTCACCTGATCGAAGCGGACCGGCATATCGCCTCCTCCAGCACCGTCTCGTCGAGGGTGAGCGGCACGTCGAGCCCGCGCGAACGCAGCGCCTCGCCGAGCAGGACCGGGAACGGCACGTCGAGACCCAGCGAGCGAAGCCGCCCCGCATCGGTGAATATCTCCGCCGGGGTGCCGATGCCGGCGACGTGACCGCGGTCGAGCACGATCACGCGGTCGGCGAGGACGGCCTCCTCCATGTGCTGCGTGATCACGACGACGGTCATGCCGGTCGCATGCAGCTCCCGGCTCACGCGACGGATGCCCCGCCGGCCGCGGGGATCGAGCATCGCTCCGGGTTCATCGAGCACAAGCACGTCGGGCCGCATCGCAAGGATGCCCGCTATCGCTACCCGTTGCCGTTGCCCTCCCGAGAGCGCGGCGACATCGTCGTCGGCATGGTTCCACATGCCCACGGTGCGCAGAGCGTCTTCCACACGGACCACGATCTCTTCGGCGGGCAGGCCGAGGTTCTCCGGACCGAACGCCACATCATCGCGAACGATGGAGGTCACCACCTGGTCGTCGGGGTTCTGGAAGACGAGGCCAGCGGACGCACGGACCTGATACGTGTGATGCGGATCCCCCGTGGACACACCGCCCACGGTCACCGTGCCCGAGTCAGGCACGAGCAGTCCGTTGATGTGCTTGGCCAGCGTGGACTTACCGCTACCGTTGGCGCCGACGATGGCCACGTGCTCTCCGGCGGCGACATCGAAGGTGATGCCGGAGAGCACGTGCGGGTCGTCGTCGTGATAGCGGAAGAAGACGTCTCTGAAGGAGATAGCCGGCCGTGCGGGCCCCGTGTCGGCACGCGGTTCCATCGCTAGGATGCACGCTCCGTGGTGTCGGGTACTGGGCACGCCGACTGCTTGCGTTCAGGCCTGATCACACGCGAGATGCTCTTGTACACAAGCAATGTGAGCACGCTGTTGAGGATGGCTTTGATGACGTTGAAGGGTAGGAGGACCGGCATGATGAGCCCGATCACGGCCTCAACCGGCATGCCGGTGTAGATCGGCGTGACCACGAGGTTGGCGAGCAGGTTCACAGCCACCATCACGACCGACGCCACCGCAAGTGCGATCACCGCCGTACGGAAGGTCTTGTTGCGCCGGTAGATCAGGCCGGCGGGCAGTCCCATCGCGAGCATCGCGATGATGTTCATCACCACACCCCAGATCCCCGCCGACGACCAGTGGATCAGGGCGATGAGCGTGCCGATGACCGCCCCCGCGAGCGGCCCGAAGACGAACGTCCCTACGAGCATCGCCACCGATGACGGGTCGTACTTCAGCCAGTCGACACCGGGGATCAACGGGATGTCGATGAAGCTGATCAACACGCCAAGGGCGACCAGGATGGCCATGGTTACCATCTGCCGGGTCTCCCAGCGGTTCGTGTTCACGCTGCGTGCATCGTTCAGTGCGTCTGACATGCGCCACACCCCTTCCGTTAGGGCGGGCACAGAAAGAGCCCGCCGATGGTCATCTGCGGGCTCAAGCGCATCCAAACTCAGAGATGTGCCCTGTTCTTTCATCCGGACTGTGACCGTCGGTCCCGGGATCGCACCGGGTCTGCCGCTCCCGAAGGGTTGGCTCGCGGACTCATGGCGCCTGCCATATACCGCCGGTGGGGAGTTCCACCCCGCCCTGAACAGATTTCACGCGTAGCGTACAGCCGTCAGTCGCGTGCGTAAAGCGCGACCCGGGCAACACGACTTGCCCGGACGGAAAGAAGCGTCGGCCCCGGGCCGTGCCCGCGAGGCCACCGAACGGCGGGGAGCAGCCGCACCTAGGATCCCTTCGCCTGCAGCCTCGCCCAGGCGTCCTTGAGCGTGAGCGTCCGGTTGAACACCGGGGACGTGGGCGTCGTGTCGGGGTCGGGGCAGAAGTAGCCGAGACGCTCGAACTGGACGGTCTCGCCCACAGCCGCATCCGCGAGCGCCGGTTCGAGCTTCGCGTCGCGCCGGACGATCTCCGAGTCCGGGTTGAGGTCGTCGAAGAGGTCCCGGCCGTCGCTTCCGGGGAAGGGGCTCGCGAAGAGGTGATCGTAGAGGCGCACCTCGGCAGAGACCGCGTGCGGCGCCGATACCCAGTGGAGGGTGGCCTTTACCTTGCGTCCGTCGGGAGCGCTACCGCCACGCGACTCGGGGTCGTACGTGCAGCGGAGCTCCACCACGCGGCCCTCAGCGTCCTTGACCACGCCGGTGCAGGTGATGAAGTAGGCGGAGCGCAACCGTACCTCGCGGCCGGGCGCAAGCCTGAAGAACTTCTTGGGCGGGTCCTCCATGAAGTCGTCGCGCTCGATCCACAGTTCGCGCGCGAAGGGGACCATCCGGGTGCCAGCGTCGGGGTCCTCCGGGCTGTTGGGGACCTCGAGCTCCTCGGTCACTCCCTCCGGATAGTTCTCGATCACGACCTTGATCGGGTCGAGAACCGCCATGCGCCGGAGCGTGGTGCGGTTGAGGACATCACGTACGGCATGCTCGAGCATCTCGATCTCCACAACGCTGTCGGCGCGCGCAACGCCGATCATCGCCGCGAAGTCGCGGAGCCCCTCGGCAGGGAAGCCACGGCGGCGGATGCCTGAGAGCGTGGGCATGCGTGGATCGTCCCAACCGCGGACGAACCCTTCCTTGACGAGCTTCAGCAGCACGCGCTTGGAGAGCACGGTGTGCGTGAGATTGAGCCGCGCGAACTCGTACTGATGCGGCTCAGAGGGCACCGGCAGATTGGCGATGAACCAATCGTACAGCGGCCGGTGGTCCTGGAACTCGAGCGTGCAGATCGAATGCGTGATGCCTTCGATGGCGTCCGACTGCCCGTGCGCGAAGTCGTAGCTCGGGTAGACGCACCAAGCGTCACCTGTGCGCGGATGATCGGCGTGCAGGATGCGGTACATCACCGGGTCGCGGAAGTTGATGTTGGGCGAGGACATGTCGATCTTCGCCCTGAGCACGCGCGAGCCGTTCTCGAACTCACCTGCGCGCATCCGGGCGAACAGCTCGAGGTTCTCCTCCACGCTGCGGTCACGCCACGGGCTCGGGGTGCCCGGCTCCGTGAGGGTGCCACGATACTCGCGGATCTCCTCGGCAGAGAGATCGTCGACGTACGCCAGGCCGGCGGAGATGAGATGCACGGCCCATTCGTACAGCTGCTCGAAGTAGTCCGACGCGTGGTACAGATGCTCGCCCCAGTCGAAGCCAAGCCACCGCACGTCGGTCATGATCGAGTCGATGTACTCCTGCTCCTCCTTGACCGGGTTGGTGTCATCGAAGCGCAGGTGGCATCTGCCACCGAACTCGGTCGCGATGCCGAAGTTCAAACAGATCGACTTCGCGTGACCGATGTGGAGGTAGCCGTTCGGTTCCGGCGGGAAGCGCGTCACGACGGTGTCGACGCGGCCTTCGCGCAGGTCGGCGGCAACGATATCGCGAACGAAATCGCTGCGCTCGGGGGTGGGTGCGGTGTTGGTTTCCATGGTGGCCGAGGATAGCACATGAGCAGGCCCGATGGGCAGAGAACGGGCCCGCTGGCGTGCATGCAGAAGGCCCCTCAGGAGAGGGGCCTTCGTGATGTCTGGTAGCGCGTACGGGATTCGAACCCGTGATCTCCGCCTTGAGAGGGCGGTGTCCTAACCGCTAGACGAACGCGCCATATGTGGCTGGGGTACTAGGGCTCGAACCTAGACTCTTCGGAACCAGAATCCGACGTGTTGCCAGTTACACCATACCCCAGTACGTGCCTGCGCCCCGCTCGGGCGCGAATCCGTATGCTACCGACGCCCCCGCCGGGTGTCAACCCACCTTCGGCAGTGGGTATTCCGCTCGAGCCGGGTGCCGGGTTAGATGCCGAGCGCGCTCCGCATGCGCGACACCGAGGCGTCCCTGCCCAGCACGGCAAGCGACTCGAACAACGGGGGACTCACGGTCGAGCCGGTCACGGCCACCCTCACGGCCTGGAAGAGCACCTTGGGCTTCACCTCGAGTGTGACGGCAAGCTCCCTGAGCGTGGACTCGATGGTGTCGTGGTCCCAGGTCGGGACCGATCCGAGCGCCTCGGCCGCGCCAGCGAGGGCCGCTCGCGCCTCATCCGAGCCGAGCGCCATTTCGGCGCTCACCGGGTCGAGGGTCACGGCGTCCGAGAAGATGAACGCAAGCGCGGGCGGGATGTCGGTCATCCTCTTCGCTCGCTCGGCGATGAGCGGCACGAGCGACTCATACCACTCGGGGCGGGATCCGTAGTCCCCGGCCGAGGTGAGTCCGGCCTCCACCAGCCACGGGAGCATGCGCTCCGCAAGAACGGCGGGGGAGAGGTCCCTGATGTACACGCCGTTCATCCACTCGAGCTTCTCGAAGTCGAAGATCGCGGGGTTCTTGGAGATGCGGTCGAGCGAGAACTCCCGGGTGAGCGTGTCGCGAGAGATGATCGTGGTCTCGCCGTCGAGCGACCACCCCAGGAGGGCGACGTAGTTCAGGATCGCCTCGGGCAGGTATCCCTCGTCCCGGAAGGCCTCCACCGAGGTGGCGCCGTGCCGCTTGGAGAGCTTCTTGCCGTCGGCGCCCCAGATCATCGACAGGTGCGCGAACCTCGGCACCTCGTGGCCGAGCGCCTCGAACACAAGGATCTGGCGCGGGGTGTTCGAAAGGTGGTCATCGCCGCGGATCACGTGGGTGATCTCCATGTCTGCGTCGTCCACCACCGTGGCGAAGTTGTACGTGGGCGTTCCGTCGGAGCGCACGAGCACGAAGTCGTCCATCGCCGAGGCGGGGAAGGACGTCTCGCCGCGCACGATGTCGTCGACCACGATGTCACCGCGGTCGGCGGGTACCGCAAGGCGCCACACGTGCGACTCTCCGGCCGCGATGCGGGCGGCGGCGTCCGCAGTATCGATCGCCCGGCAGGTGCGGTCGTAGCCGGTGGGACCCTCGCCGGCCCGTGCGATCTCGCGCTTGGCCTCGAGCTCTTCGGCCGAACAGAAGCACGGATAGGCCGTGGCGTTTGCCTTCATCCGCTCGAGAGCGGCGGCGTAGCGGTCGGCGCGCTGCGTCTGGAAGTAGGGCCCGTACGGCCCACCGACCTCGGGACCCTCGTCCCAGTCGACGCCAAGCCACTGCATGGACCGCAGTATCTGGGCCGTGTTCTCGGGAGTGGAGCGCTCGGCGTCAGTGTCGTCGATCCGCAGGACGAACGTCCCGCCTGTGGCGCGGGCGAACGCCCAGTTGTAGATGGCGGTGCGAGCGCCACCGATATGCAGCGCACCGGTGGGACTGGGGGCGAAACGGACACGGGGGGACACGGACACGGCACTCCTTCCGGGGTGGGTCATTACTCGGCGTGATGGCTGTCGGCGTCACAGAGCTGCCCCTTGCGGAGCAGGTACCAGGTGATGCCGACCGCGAGAATGAGCACTGAAAGCGCGACGGCCTTCTCCAGCATGTGGTCGGTGCTCTCGAAGATGACGAGCTTCCGCACCACAGCGACAAGACCCGCCTCGAGCACGGTGCCGATGACGTTCTTGTGCTGCATGTACGCCACGGCGATGCGGATGAGCTCGATGACGATGAAGACGATCAGCACGGTGTCGATCGTGCGTGTGATGCCTTCAGGCGTCATGAAGCCGTCGGCACGGGTGACTTCAAGCATCTTGATGACGATGTCGACCACGCCGAGGGCCGCGAGGAGCACCAGGAGCGCCGTCACCGCGGCCTCGATGTAGACGACTATGCGGTTGAGATTTTCGATCGAGAAGAACTTCACGTGTGCTCCTGGGTCAGCGGGCTGAACGCGTCCACTATAGCGCCTGGCGCGCTGCTTGGCAGGAGCGTGGCTCCGTGCTATGGTCGGCACGTTCTCATCACGAGGCAGCACGAGAGTGCTGCAGAGGGCCGAGGGACCGCACCCTACGACGCCCCGGCAACCGACGCGAAAGTGCGCACGGTGCCACGTTGCGGCAGACGGCGACGTCTGGAAGATGAGGGAAGAACGCGGCGCTTCTTGCCAACGCTCACGTCCCTTGTCTGTTCGGGCAGGGGATTTCTCTTTGCCCGGACTCGAACAGCCAGCCCGCAGGCGCGGGCGCCACGAAGGAGGTCCGATGTCGGAGCGAGAGTACCTGTTCACCTCGGAGTCGGTCACTGAAGGCCACCCGGACAAGATGTGCGACGCCATCTCGGACGCCGTCCTCGACGCGATCATCGCCCGCGAGGCCGAGCTCGCCGATGAGGGATATGTGACCGACAAGGGCTCGGTTGCCAGCCCCGAGTACGTCCGCGTCGCTTGCGAGACGCTCACCACCACCGGTCTGATCGTCGTGGCCGGCGAGATCCGGACGCATGCGTACGTGGACATTCCCGCTATCGTCCGCAAGGCCGTGGAGAAGATCGGCTACACCCGCGCGAAATTCGGCTTCGACTACGAGACATGCGGCGTGGTCACCGCGATCCACGAGCAAAGCTCGGACATCGCCATGGGCGTGGACCAGGCGCTCGAGACCAAGCGCGGTGAGACCGACCCGCTGGACCTTATCGGCGCCGGCGACCAGGGCATGATGTTCGGCTATGCATGCAACGAGACGTCGCAGCTCATGCCGATGCCGATCTACCTCGCGCACCGGCTTGCCGAGCGCCTTACCGCGGTCCGCAAGGGCGGCGTGCTCGACTACCTCCGTCCCGATGGCAAGACCCAGGTGACCGTACGCTACGTCGACGGCAAGCCCGTCGCGATCGACAAGATCCTCATCTCCACCCAGCATGCCGAAGGCGTGGACATCGACGCGCTCATGAGGCCGGACTTCATCGAGCACATCATCGACCCCGTCCTCGCGCTCGAGGGCATCGAGTACAAGGGCGCCGACGTGCTCGTGAACCCCACCGGCCGCTTCGTCATCGGTGGACCGATGGGCGACTCCGGCCTCACCGGCCGCAAGATCATCGTCGACACCTACGGCGGCATGGGTCGCCATGGCGGCGGTGCCTTCTCGGGCAAGGACTGCACCAAGGTCGACCGTTCGGCCGCGTACGCGGCGCGCTGGGTGGCCAAGAATATCGTTGCCGCCGGACTGGCCGAGCGTTGCGAGATCCAGCTTGCCTACGCCATCGGGGTCGCGCATCCGATGTCGGTCCTCGTCGAGACCTTCGGCACCGAGAGCGTGCCGGTCGCCCGGATCGAGAAGGCCGTGAGCGAGGTCTTCGACCTGCGCCCCGGCGCGATCATCCGCGACCTCGACCTGCGCCGGCCGATCTACTCCAAGACCGCCGCGTACGGGCACTTCGGCCGCGAAGAGGCGGAGTTCACCTGGGAGCGGACCGACCGCGTCGACGCGCTCCTTGCCGCGGTCGAGTAGCACGCCAGCCGCGCATCCGAAGGCCACCGGCACGATGTCGGTGGCCTTCGCTATGCTGTGACCCATGGAGGCACCGATGACAGTCGCGCGCGTAGTCATAGACGTTCCCGCCCGGGCGCTCACCGAGCCGTTCGACTACGCCGTGGCCCCTGACCTCGCAGACTCGATCGGCGTCGGGATGCCTGTGGCCGTGCCTCTCGGCCCCAGACGTGCGGTGGGGTACGTCGTCGAGCTTCCGGACACCAGCGAGTATGAGGGGGCTCTCCGGCCGGTGGACGCGATCCTCGGCACAGCACTGTTCGACGAGCACGCGCTCGAACTCGCCCGGTGGATCGCCCACGAGTACGTGGCTCCACTCTCAGAGGCGCTCAGGCTCTTCCTGCCTCCGGGTGGCGCTCCGAGGGTGGTACGCGGCGCAGACGGGACGTGGGTGTACGAGGGCCGGCAGACGGCCCCGGTATCTACGCGCATCGTCACGCGTATCGAGGACGCCGCCTTCACCCCCAGACCCAACGCGGTCGTGCAGCGGGCGGTGCTCGAAGCGCTCTCGGAAGGTCCCGTCACACTGCCGGAGCTCGCGGCGGAGATCGCGGGGGCAGCGGCTGCCGTCAAGGCGCTCGAGCGCGCCGGCGCGGTCCAGACGACCGACGCACGGCGCTACCGCAGGCCGGATACGGGCCGCGCATCCGCCCCCAGGCACGCCCACACCGCGGAACAGTCCCGGGCCGTCGAACGCATCGCACGTGCAGTCCAGACCGGTGGAACGATCCTGCTCGACGGCATCACCGGCTCGGGCAAGACCGAGGTCTACCTGGCGGCCATCGAGGCGGTCGTGGCTTCAGGCCGTGGCGCCATCGTCCTGGTGCCCGAGATCTCCCTCACCCCGCAGACCGTCGGACGGTTCCGATCACGACTCGGCGACGATGTCGCGGTGATCCACAGCCGGCTCTCCGCGGGGGAGCGGTTCGACCAGTGGCAACTTGCGCTCGAAGGGCGCGTGCGCGTCGTGGTCGGCGCGCGATCGGCGCTCTTCGCTCCGGTGAGGGACCTGGCGCTGATCGTGATCGATGAAGAGCACGAGCCGTCCTACAAGCAGGCGCAGACCCCGCGGTATCACGCCCGTGATGTGGCCGAGCGGCTCATCACGATCCGGGGCGGGGCGCTCGTGCTGGGATCGGCGACGCCCTCGATGGAGTCGCAGTATGCAGTGGAGACGGGGAGATTCGAGCGCGTCGCGCTCACTCAGCGTGTGGGCGGCGGGAGCCCGCCGCCGGTCGAGGTCGTGGACATGGGCGCCGAGTTCGCCGACGGGAACCGGTCGATCTTCTCCAACCGCTTGCGGACCGAGTTGCAGGCGGTGACCGCGCGTGGCGACAAGGCGGTCCTGTTCCTCAACCGCCGGGGCTTCGCGTCGTTCCTGCTCTGCAGGGAGTGCGGATTCGTGCCCGAGTGCCCGTCGTGCAGCGTCTCGCTCACCTACCATGAGGATGGCGGGAGGCTGCAGTGTCATCACTGTGGGCACACCGCCACGGCGCCGGTGACCTGCCCCAGGTGCGACAGCCCGTACCTGCGCAAGTTCGGTGCGGGCACGCAACGCGCCGAGGTGGAGCTCGAGTCCCTGGTGCCCGGGGTGCCGATCATCCGCATGGATGCCGACACCACATCGCGTAAAGGCGGCCATGAGACGGTTCTTGCACGGTTCGACGCCCCAGGACCCGCGGTGTTGCTCGGCACGCAGATGATCGCCAAGGGGCTCGACTTCCCTGATGTGACCCTCGTCGGGGTCCTGAGCGCCGACACGAGCATGCACGTCCCCGACTTCCGGGCCGCAGAGCGGACCTATCAGCTCCTTGAGCAGGTGGCCGGTCGAGCGGGGAGGGGCCCGAAGGGCGGCACCGTCATCATCCAGACCTACTGGGCCGATCATCCGGCGGTTCTTGCGGTCATGCGACGTGAGCCATCACTGCTCTTCGATACCGAACGCGCCGAACGGGCGTCGATCGGCTATCCGCCCTATGTACGTCTTGCCAATGTCGGGTTCAGCGGGCCGAAGGCGCCCGACGTGCGTGAAGCCGCTACGCGCTTCGCGAAGACGCTCACCGAGCAGCTCCCGGACGGCTGGCGCATCCTCGGGCCGTCGCCCGCACCCATCGCGCGCCTCAAGAACCGTTGGCGCTGGCACCTTGTCCTGAAGGCCCCGGCCGACGCCGATATCTCCACGGTGCTCGCGCACGTGGACGCGGCGACACCGGGCGTCGACGAGGTCACCCGGTCCATCGACGTCGATCCCGCAGGGATGCTCTGACCCGTCATCCGGCTTCAGGACCTCTGGTGCGGCGGTGTAGAATACCCGTACCGGGCATGCCCGGATACGTCACACACCGATCCGCGGCTTCGGTCACGGCGCTCCATAGAACGGAAGGTCGACAATGGAAGTACTGCATCACCCGAGCCCCGTGCTGAAGGGGCGCGCTCATGAGATCGATCCCGGCACCGATGAGGGACTGCGGGAGCTCGTCCGCGCGATGGCGGAGACGATGTACGCGGAAAGCGGGATCGGGCTCGCCGCGCCGCAGGTCGGCGTGGACAAGCGCGTGATCGTGTTCGATGTCGACGATCGGCTTGCCGCGCTGTGCAACCCGGTGATCACGGAGTTCGGCGAGGAGAAGGTCATCGATGAGGAGGGATGTCTCTCGGTGCCCGGAGTCAACGTGCCGGTCGAACGCAGCCGCCGCATAGTCTGCGAAGGAACGACGGTCGAGGGTCGCCCCATCACCATCGATGCGGAGGACCTCCTCGCACGCGTGTTGCAGCACGAGATCGACCATCTTGATGGCGTCCTCATCCTGGACCGCGCGCCTGCCGATCTGAAGAAGTCGATCATCAGGGCATACAACGAGGCCAACAACCTCTGACCGCTGCAAGGAGCCGGCACGTGCGCATCGTATTCATGGGTACACCCGCGTTCGCCGTGCCGTCACTGGAGGCCGTCGCAGCACGACATGAGGTCGTGCTTGCCGTCACGCAACCGGACAGGATCGCGGGCAGAGGGACGTGTGCACGTCCTTCGCCGGTGAAGGAGTCCGCCGAGAGGCTCGGGATCCCGGTCTTCCAGCCCGCGTCCCTGCGGGATGGGTCCGCGGGTGTCATCGCCGCGGCCGCGCCCGACGTGATCTGCGTCGCGGCGTTCGGGATGCTCCTGCCGGCCGAGGTGCTCGAGATCCCCCCGCACGGCTGCATCAACGTACACGCTTCGCTCCTGCCAGCGTATCGCGGTGCCGCTCCGATCCAGCGGTCGATCCTCGCCGGTGACGCGGAGACCGGGGTCAGCATCATGCTCATGGAGGCGGGGCTCGATACGGGGCCGTACGCACTGCAGCGTCGAGTCGTCATCGGTGACAGGTACGCCGATGCAATCGAGGCAGAGATGGCGGTCACAGGCGCCGAGGCCCTCGTCGAGGTGCTCGAGCGGATCCAGTCGGGCGAAGTCACCTGGACCGAGCAGGAGCCGGCGCATGCCACGTATGCCGCGAAGATCACCAAGGACGACGTGGCACTGAGACCCGAGCTGTCCGTGGACGAGGCGTTCCGGCGCATCCGCGCCGCCACCCGTCGCGCTCCAGCCCGTGCGTGCCTTGGCGACCGAGAGGTCACCGTCGTCCGCGCCACCCCGGCCGGAACGGCCGATCCCGCGGGCGGCGTCTGCCTGGTCGACGGCGCCCCCGTGCTCGGGTTCTCCGATGGCGGGCTCCGGCTCGACGTGCTCCGGCCGGCGGGCAAGGGCGACATGTCGGGTGTCGACTGGGCGCGTGGCGCGCGACTTTCGGAAGATGTGTGCTGGCGGTGCACGCGGTGACCATCGCTGCCGCCAGAGCGAGCGCCTTGAGGGTCCTCGGCCGTGTCCGGAAGGACGGGGCGTTCAGCGGCGCGGCGCTCACGTCGGAGCTGCGCGGCACGGAGCTGTCCTCCGAGGACACCGCGCTCACCACGCACCTTGTGTACGGGGTCCTTGGCGCTGAGGGCGTGCTCGACGATGCCATCGATCGGTTCGCTCGGGGCAAGATCGAACCGCGAATCCGCGATGTGTTGCGGCTCGCCGCGTACGAACTGCTGTACGGGCGCTCACCCGCATATGCGGTGGTCGATCAAGCGGTGGCCGCCGCGCGCCGGATCAGACCGCAGGCATCGGGACTCGTGAACGCGGTCGCACGGCGTGTCGCCGACGCCGCCCCCACATTCCCCTGGGGCGACCCGGAGACCGATCTCGATGCCCTCGCGCGCGTGTGCGGGTGTCCGCGATGGGTGGTCGACGAGTACCTCGCGTCGCTCGGTCCTGATGCGGGGAGGGAAGCACTGCTCGCTTCCGCCGAGCCGGCTCCCTCGTTCATCCGCCTTGACCCGTTCGCTGCGACGCGCGAGTCTGCCCTCGCCGCACTCGCCGCTGCAGAGCCCCTGCCGTCGCCCCCTGATCCTGACTGCTTCATCCTCGGGCGCCCTGCCGCCGCTCACAGCGGAAGCGGTGGCCCGTGGTTTTCCATGGACGCCGCGGCGCAGTTTGCACCCGCTGCCGTACGGCCCGCGCCCGGGGAACGAATCCTCGATGCGGGTGCCGGACGCGGCAACAAGACCGTGTGCCTCCAGGCGATCGCGCTGCGAAACGGCGGGCCTGCCGCGATCACCGCGCTCGAGCTCCACAGCGGGAAGGCGGCCCGGCTTCGCGAGCGGCTGGATCGCTCCGGGGTGCCGGGGGTGACCGTGGCCGTCGGCGACGCCGCAGATGCATCCGCGTACTTCGGCTCCGCGGGGTTCGATACCGTCCTGCTCGACGCGCCGTGCACGGGCCTCGGCACGCTTCGGCGCTATCCGGAGAAGCGCTGGCGCATCGTACCCGGGGATATCGCGCGTATGGCCGCGCTCCAGCGAACACTGCTCAGCGGCCTTGCGGGAGTTGTTCGGCCGGGGGGCCGGTTGGTGTACTCTACCTGCAGCGTCGCGCGCGCCGAGAACGAAGACGTGGTGCGCGCGTTCCTCGAGAGCAGTGTCGGCGCCGGTTTCGTCCCGGAGCCGCTCGCGGGGACGGTCCCGGACGTGTGGTCGAGGTTCCTCACGCAGGACGGTGTGTTCCAGTCGTGGTCGTCGGCGCAAGGCCCGGACGGGCACTTCGTCGCCGCGCTACGGCGTGACGGCTCGTAGGCGGCAGAATAGAAGGAGGGGCTATGCAAACGACCCGTATCGTCGAGATGCTTGAAGTCACCGAGGCGGCGGCGCTGGCCGCTGGTCGCTGGATGGGGAAGGGCGACAAGCACGCTGCCGACGACGCGGCCGTTGAAGGCATGCGCAAGGCGTTCAACCGCGTAGGCATCGATGGAACGATCGTCATCGGCGAAGGCGAGCGCGACGAAGCGCCGATGCTCTTCATCGGCGAGAAGGTCGGGTGCGGTGGCGAGCCGATCGACATCGCCGTCGACCCCCTCGAAGGGACCAACCTCACGGCGTACGGACAGTCGAACTCGCTTGCCGTGCTCGCGTTCGGACCGCAGGGATCGCTGCTGCATGCGCCTGACACATATATGAACAAGGTCGCGGTCGGCCCCGCGGCCGCAAGCGCGGTGCACATCGACCTGAGCCCCACCGAGAACGTTCGCAACGTCGCGAAGGCGCTGAAGCGTCCCGTGGAGGACATCGTCGTGTGCATCCTCGAGCGCGAGCGCCACAAGGACCTCATCGCCGAGGTGCGCGCCGCGGGAGCCCGGATCCGCCTGATCTCCGACGGCGACGTCTTCGGTGCGGTGGCGACCGCCATCGAGGGCACCGGGATACACCTCTATCTCGGCATCGGCGCCGCTCCTGAAGGCGTGCTCGCGTGTGCGGCGATGAAATGCATCGGCGGCTGCTTCATGGGCCGGTTCGCATGGCGCAACGAAGAAGAGAAGGCGCGTGCGGTGGAGATGGGGACCCCGCACATCGACGGGATCCTCGACATGGACACGTTGGTGAACACCGACGAGGCCGCCTTCATCGCGACCGGCGTCACCGACGGTGAGCTGCTACGCGGCGTGAAGTACTTCGGCCAGGGATCCCGGACCCACTCGATCGCGATGGAGAACAGCACCGGGACCGTACGGTTCGTGGAGACCGTTCACCGGGCGGGCAGCGAGAAGTTCTGGGTGCGGATGGATTAGTCGGCGCTTCCCGTCGACGCCGCCGGACAGGTCTTGCATGCGTCGCTCGAGCCACCACAGGAGTCCTTCCCGGCAGGGGAGGACTCCTCGCTCTTAGGGCGGGGACGGTAGTCGGTGTTGTGGAAACCAGAGCCCTTGAACACCACGCCCACCGGTGAGAACAGGCGCTTCGCCGGCGTTTCGCACGACGGGCACACCACGTCGGTACGATCTGAGATGGCGCGTACGACCTCGAACACGTGATCGCATGCGGGGCAGCGGTAATCGTATGCGGGCACGGGGACTCCATCCAACGGTTCACGGGACGAGCCAGCAGGATACCCCCGTCACGCACGGTGGGCAAGGGCGGCAGGACACTTGCTATACTGCGCTGCGTGACCGAGACAACCACACGAACACGCCGTTCGCTCGTACCCAGGACCGCGATCATCGCGGGTGTTGTCGTCGTGACCCTTGTGGTCGGCGCGATCGTCGCGGGCGTACTGGTCTACCGCTCGCAGCTCGTGACCGTGCCCGACCTCCTGGGCGTTCAGTCGGACGACGCCATCGAGTCGCTCGCCGCGATGTCGCTGGAGGGCGCCATCGGCGCTGCGCTCGTATCTCCCGGGGTCGCCGAGGGCGGTGTCCTTGCCCAGGAGCCGGCGGCGGGAGCGCTTGTCCCGCCGGGGACGAAGGTCGTGCTCACGGTCTCGGTCGGTAGTCAGACCGTGCAGGTACCCGACCTGGTGGGCGTGCCTGTGGAAGAAGCGAAATCGGAACTGACCGCGGCGGGGCTCAAGTTCACGGAGCGTGAGAGCTCATCGGAGGAGACCCGCGTGGTCGTTCTCGAGATGTACCCGGCCCCCGGAACGCTTGTGAACCTCGGTGACACGATCCGTATCACCGTGCCGGGCGGCAGCGGCTCCGGCGACGTGTTGCTTCCGTACGACCTTGCCGGTATCGGCGTCATGGTCGACCCCGCGCCTGGTGACGATATCGTCGAGGGCGACCCCACGCTCGAGATCGCACGGCGCCTCGTAGCGCTCCTGCAGGCGTCCGGAGCCGACGCGGTGCTCACGCGGTCGTCCAGCACCGATCAGGCCACGCGAGGAGACCGGGTCGCCGCCTCGCGCGAGTCCACGGCGAGCGTCTTCATCGGACTTGACGTGGCACGCGGCTCCGGCTCGGGGGTGACCGTCCTGTATCGTGCGGCCACCTCACAGTCCGCACCGTCGACCGGCGCGCCGGACGCGTTCGCCAAAGCCGTCACCTCAGCGCTCCGTTTGCCCGGTGGCCGCGTGAACACACCGGCCCCCACGGACGATCCGGTGCTTGCGGGATTCCGCGGCACCGGTGTCCGGCTGCGGCTCGGCGACACCGCCGATGCCGGCGACGCCGCACGGTTCCGTGACCCGGCGTGGGCCGATGAAGTTGCCCGCGGGATCTACCGCGCCATCGGCGAGACGTACCGTTCGTGACGCTCGTGCTAGGATCAAGTGTTCGTGTCCGCTGTCGGTAAGGGACTGATGCATGCGTAGACGCTTCATCACCATCGCTCTCGTGCTCCTCATGACCGCATCCTTCGTCTTCCCGGCGGCCACCGCCGCCGCGCCCACAGAGGTTCAGCGCCTCCAGGAGCAGATCAAGCAGCTCAAGGACGAGGTGCAGAAGGCCGGCGAGGCGTACTCGTCGGCGTACTGGGAGCTCGACAAGACACGCGCCGAGATGGCCGACGTGGATCGCGGCATCGGCGAGGCCGAAGGCAAGGTCGCCGAGGTCGGACAGAGGCTCAGCGCACGCGCTGCCGCGATGTACCGGACCGGCTCGTACGACTACATGGCCATCCTGCTCTCAGCCAAGGACTTCGATGAGATGCTCACGCGCCTCCAGTACGTCCAGCGGATCAACGACTCCGACGCGGGACTGATCGCCGAGGCGAAGTCGGCCCGTGAGGAGCTTGCCGCGCAGAAGGCCCAGCTCGAGGCACTGGAGAAGTCCCAGGCCGAGGAAGCCGCCGCGCTCAAGAAGGAAGCCGAGCGAATCGAACGCGAACTCAAGGCCCAGCAGGCCGAGTACACCAAGCTTCAGAAGAAGCTCGAGGCTGCGATCGCGGCTGAGAAGGCGAGGACCGGCACCACCACGGCCAAGGCCGGCCCCAACGGCATGGTGTTCCCCGTCCGCGGTCCCAACTACTACAACGACACCTGGGGAGCCGCCCGTTCCGGCGGACGCACCCACAAGGGCACTGACATCATGGCCGCCACCGGGACGCCGTGCGTCGCGGTGTTGAGCGGCACGGTCCGCTCCAAGGAGAACAGCCTCGGCGGCAAGACGATCTGGCTCACAGCGGACAACGGTTGGGCGTTCTACTACGCGCACCTCGACGGCTATGAGGTCACGTCGGGTCGTGTGAAGGCGGGGCAGGTCATCGGCTACGTTGGCAGCACCGGCAACGCGTCCGCGTCCGCACCGCACCTGCACTTCGAGATCCACCCCGGCGGAGGTGCCGCGGTGAACCCGTACCCGTACCTCCGGCAGATGCACTAGACTTGTCGCGCTGTGTGCCGATGTGGCACGATGGTCGTCGTAATCACCGTATCGGGAGCTGCCACGGCGGCTGAGAGGCGACGCATGTCGCGACCGAATGACTGTTCCGGTAATGCGGGGCAGCACCACGGAGTGCCGGCCATCCCGGCACCGCCCTCTCACGCATGCCGCTTCCGCGCGGTCTCGTCGCCTGGAAGGGGTCTGTCGTGATGCAGGGTTCACGGGTACGTATCGCCGCCGAGATCGGTCTCACGATCGCTCTCAGTGCGGTCCTGGGGTTGATCGGGGTCTGGCAGATGCCGCAGGGAGGCAGTCTCTCGTTCACCATGCTGCCGATCTTCGTGTTGGCGCTCCTCCGCGGGCCCGCCGTGGGTGTCACCGCGGGTGCGCTGTACGGCCTGGTCGACCTGGCCCTCGAACCGTACGTCTACCACCCGCTGCAGGTGCTGCTCGACTACCCCGTCGCCTACGGGCTGTGCGGCCTCGCCGGCGTGTTCGCAGCGTCCGCCGCCCGGCTTGTGGCGGCCGACCGGTTCACCGCGTCGTTCTGGCGCGCGTCCCTGCCGGGCATCGCACTCGGTGCGATCGGGCGCTACGCGGCTCATGTCACATCGGGCCTGGTGTTCTTCTCGAGCTACGCCATCGAGGCCGGCCAGGCGCCGTTGGTGTACTCCGGGCTGTACAACTCCTTCGTGCTGGTGTCCGCGACCGCGAGCGCGTTCGTGGCCTTCGCAGTGCTGCCGCCACTGATGCGACTCTTCGGTGGACACCGCTCGTGAGCGTCCACATCGACACGCTGATCGTTGGGGCGGCTCCCGCTCCCGACGGTGCGGGTCACTACCCCCGGCTGATCGCGTCCGCAGGCCGTGTGATAGCGGCTGATGCCGGACTTGCGCTCTGCCTCGAGTCCGGCCGGATGCCCGATGCGGTCGTCGGAGATCTCGACTCGATACGGCCCGATGTCCTCGCCCGGGCGCGACAGGCGGGCGTCGCGATCGTCGCCCATCCGCGGGACAAGGACGCGAGCGATCTGGATCTCGCTCTGGCGTATGCTCGCGAGACCGGAACGCGCGACGTCACCTTCGCCGCCGCCTTCAGCGAGCGGCTCGACCACACGCTGGCGGCACTTGGTACGCTCACGCGCTCCGCTGACCTGCACGGCGTTGCGCGCGAACCCGGTTTCGCCTGCTACGCCCTCGACGCGGTGCAACGCCCGTGGTATCTGCTGGACGTTTCCGCCGGGACGATCGTGAGCCTCTTCACGGTTGCCGAGGGATCGGTGGTATCGATCGAAGGCGTACAGTGGCCGCTCGAACGGCATCCACTCGGCGCGCTGTCGTCGCTCGGGCTGAGCAACCAGGCGACAGGCGGCTCTCTTCGCGCCGAGGTACACGCCGGCTCGGCGCTCCTGTTCGTTCTTCGCTCTGACTCTTGAGTACTCCTGTCCGTCCGCCGATAACCTGTGTAGCGCATCACATATGATGTGCCGAACGAACGTGTGTCGGGAGGACGCGATGGGGGTCGACGCGAACCGGGGTCACCGCGTGGTCGATTCGACCGCGCCCACCCCACTGCGCGATGAGCGTCCCGCTGCGCCTGCGGTGGGCGCGCGTGTGCCACCCACGCTCGAGACACAGGTGGTCCTCACGTACCTGCGTGACGCCGCCGCCGACCTCGGCACCGTGGCCGCTACCCATCTCTGGCTTGCCGACGATCGGTCCTCGACCATGCGCATGCTCGATGCGATCGGTCCGTTCGCACCGCACGGCCAGCCCGTCCGTTTCGAGGACGACGATCCGATCGCGTGCGCGTACCGCGACAGGCGGGCCGCGCACGGAGCGATCTCGCGCATGCGCGTCGGTGGACAGACAACCACGACCTGGCGCTTCGCACTGCCGGTCGAGGCAGGCGCCCACCGGGGCGTGGCCGCTATCGATGTCCACGCCGCCGTCGAGCCCGACGCGGGTACGCTGCCCTCGGTCACCGCCGCGCTGCTCGGCTCGCTGGCGGGCACCCTCGCCCTGTACGTCGCGGACATGGAGCTCATGACCGCCCGGCGACTCGTGGACGCCGCGCGGGAGCTCAGTCGGATCCTGGATCCGCACGAGGTCGTGGAGACCGCCCTGGCACGAGCGATGGAGATGACAGGCGCACAGACCGGTAGCGTGATGCTGCTGGACCCACAGTCGGGTCGTCTGCGTATCGAATACTCCCGTGGACTGCCCGAAGAGGTCATCCGGGACACCGAGCTGGGTGAAGGGGAGGGAATCGCGGGTTGGGTCCTTGCTTCCGGCCAGCCGCTCCTGGTGGAGGACCTGCTCGCCAAGAGCCCTGCCGCACGGCGTCACGGTGTGCGCTCGGCGGTCTCAGTGCCGATCGCCGACGACGACGGCACCCTCGGGGTCCTCAACGTCGGCAGCCGCTCGTACCCTGCGCGGTTCACTGACACGCACCTGGACACCGTGGCGCTGCTCGCAAAGCAGACCGCCACCGCGCTCCGCAACGCCCGTGCGGTCGAAGAGACGCGCTCGATCTACTTCGACACGCTCAAGGCGCTTGCCATCGCACTGGAGACCAAGGATCCGTACTCCAGAGGCGGCACCGAGCGGGTCCTCGAGTATGCCGACGCACTGGGTGCGGTGTTCGACCTCCACCAGGACGACCGCAACGCGCTGCGCATCGCCGCACTGCTGCACGACATCGGGATGGCCTCGGTGGGTGACGGCATCACGCATTGCGATCGCCCGCTCACCACGATCGAGCGTGCGCTGCTCAAGCTCCACCCGCAGATCGCGGCGGACATACTTGCGGAAGCACCCGCACTCAGGAACGTCGTGCCGATCGTGTATCACCACCACGAGTGGTTCGATGGTCACGGCTACAGTCACGGGATGAGCGGGGACGCGATCCCCATTGGCGCACGCATCCTGGCCGTCGCGGACGCCTATGTCGCGATGACCTCCGAGCGGCCGTACCGGACCGCGTTCAGCAGCATGGCTGCGCTGGAGGAACTGCACGACAAAGCAGGGACCCAGTTCGATCCCTCCGTGGTGGCCGCACTCGGCGACATCCTTCGCGGAGGGGCCGACCGGGCCCCTGATCAGAGCGGTCGTACGTTCTAGGCGCGGGTGATCTTGCCGGCCTTCATGCACTTGGTGCAGACGTTGATCTTCTTGACCGTGCCATCGACGACGGCGGAGACCTTCTGCACGTTGGGGTGGAACATGCGATTGGTCACACGGTGGGAGTGGCTGACGTTGCGACCCGCGCTCGGGTGCTTGCCACAGATGCTGCAAACCTTCGACATCGTCGTCCGTCCTTCGTTCGTTCGAGGCGGCGAGGCCGCCTGAGTGTCGGCAAAGCTTAGCGATGGTAGCACAGGGGCCTGCGGGGGTAAAGCATGATGGCGCGCGGCGCCTTGTGCGCATCGATATGCCGACGCTGACCGCGGCCGCGTTTTCGCTATACTACTGCAATCGCCCGCTACCCGGGCGTGTGACCCAGTCGAGGAGGGTGCTCCATGGCCTCTGAACTACGCGGGACCGTGACCATCGCGAACGACGTGCTCGGCGATATCGCCGGATTCGTCGCGCTCGAATGCTACGGCGTCGTCGGCATGGCGAGCCCCTCGCTCCGCGAAGGTGTGGCGCAGCTGCTTTCGCGCGACAAGCTGCGCAAGGGCGTGATCATCTCCAACACCGACGAACGGAGCGTCATCGTCGACCTCTACGTCGTTGTCGAGCACGGAACGAACCTGACCCAGGTGTCGCGCAACCTCGCGGACCGTGTCCGCTACGCGTTGACACACGATGCCGACGTGCAGGTCGCGGATGTACGCGTGCACGTCCAGGGCATCAAAGTCCGGAAGAAGACGGAGCGCGCATGACGACCAACGCACAGACAAGTGGAGCGGACCTGTTCGCAGCCGCCGCCCGTGCACTGAAGGACCGCATCGAAGAGGTGAACCGCCTCAATGTGTTCCCGGTGCCCGACGGCGACACCGGTACGAACATGTCGCTCACCATGGACGCCGTCATGACCGACCTCGACCGTCTTGGCGCCGACGCGCCCATCCCGGAGATCGCTACCGCCATCACCCATGGATCGCTCATGGGCGCCCGCGGCAACTCCGGTGTCATCCTTTCGCAGATGCTCCGCGGTCTGTGCGAGGTGGCCTCAACCGCGACGGCGTTCACACCCGAGACGATCGCGACCGCACTCGAGCGCAGCCAGGTCGTCGCGTTCCAGGCCGTGCGGAAGCCCGTCGAAGGCACGATGCTCACGGTCCTCAAGGACGCGGCCGTCGCCGCCCGCTCGGCCGTGGGCAGCGAAGCCTCCCTCGATGACTTCCTGGACATCGTGGTGCAGGCCGCATACGACTCGGTCAAGCGTGGTCCTGAGCTGCTGCCGGTGCTGAAGGAGAACGGCGTGGTCGATGCCGGAGGCTTCGGCCTTGCGATCCTCATGGAAGGTTTCGTCGCAGCGCTCGAAGGGCACGAGTTCCGTGAACGCGACATCTCCACCGGCGAGGGACCCCTGTCTGTCGCCCCGGTGGACGACTGGAACGACGAGGAGTACCTCTACTGTACGGAATTCCTGCTCCACGGCGCAGAGGTCGACCGCGGCGTCATCGAGGAGTACGTCGCCGAGAAGGGCGGCTCAGAGCTCGTAGTGGGCGATCGTGAGACGTACAAGATCCATGTCCATACCGACGAGCCAGGGACCGTTCTTTCGTGGGCGACCGGCCTCGGCGAGGTGTCAGAGGTCCACGTGAACAACATGCGTCGGCAGACGGCCGATCGCACCGAGGGCATCAAGCGCGACAAGGCACCCGCCAAGCCGGTCGGTTTCGTGGCCGTAGCGGCAGGGGACGGGCTCCGCGACATCCTCACGAGCCTCGGTGCCGACGTGGTGGTGAGCGGCGGTCAGACGATGAACCCCTCCACCGCCGAGCTGCTTGAGGCTGTCTCACGCGTCGATGCGGCCTCCGTGGTCATCCTCCCGAACAACCGCAATATCGTCATGGCCGCCCAGCAGGTCATCGGACTGGCTGACCGGCCTGTCGCGGTGGTGCCCACCACTGCCATCCCGCAGGCGTTCGCAGCACTGCTTGCGTACGACGGCTCAGACGCTCTCGATGACGTGGCCGCCGCCATGGGCGAGGCCGCCGCCGCGGTTCGTGCCGCTGAGATCACCACAGCCATCAAGGATTCGACGGGCAAGGCCGGGCCGATCAAGACGGGGCAGGTCATCGGTATCGTCGATCACGAGATCGAGGTCATCGGCGCAACCATCGAGCAGGTGGCGCTCGACGTCGTGAAGGTCATAGACGATGGCGGGGAGACGCTCACCGTGCTTGCTGGCGGGGACCTCACCGACGATCAGCTCAACGCGCTCGTCGACCGCCTGCAGTCCGCGTATCCCAAGCTCGAGGTCGAAGGCCACCGTGGTGGCCAGCCTGTCTATCCGGTGCTTCTCGCCGTCGAGTGATCGATCCCGCAAACCGTCAGGAGGCGCCCATGGGCCGCATCGGAATCGTGTGTGACAGTACGTGTGACCTGGGCCCCGATCGACTCGCCGGGCTAGATGTCGTGATGGTGCCGCTGAAGGTCACCTTCGGCAACGACACCTACCTCGACTGGCTCGACGTCGCACCTTCGCGCTTCTACGAGATGCTGTCATCCGCCTCAGCCTTGCCGAAGACCTCCCAGCCATCGCCCGCCGATTTCGCACGGGTGTACCGGGAGCTTGCCGAGGCCGGATGCGACGGAATCGTCTCGGTCCACCTGTCGGCTGCCGTTTCCGGCACGATCGAGTCTGCGGTCCTGGCCTCGGGCATGGTCGACGTCCCCGTGCGTGTGGTCGACACGCACACGACCAACGTCGGACTCTCTCTGGCGCTGATCGCAGCCGTCGATGCCCGCACGGCGGGCTCGTCCCTCGATGAGGTCGAATCCGCGGCGCGCGCCGTAGCGGACGTGACGACCACGCTCTTCGCGCTCGACACCCTCGAGTATCTGGTGAAGGGTGGCCGCGCCGGCAAGGCCCAGGGGCTCGCGGCGTCTCTGCTCAGCATCAAGCCTGTGCTGACGTTCGGTGCTGATGGCGTCATCGCCCCGTACAAGAAGGTCAAGGGCACCCGCAAGGCCATCCTCGAGATCGCCGACGCAGTCGCGGCTGCAGGCGCCGATGGCAAGACGGTGCGTGTCGGCATCCTCGCGGGCGAGGCACCGGAACTGGGCAGCGAGCTCAAGGAGGCGATCGAGGCCACCGGCGTGACCTGGGAGCTCGTCACGACCAACACCGTCGGAGCGGTCATCGGTGCCTACGCCGGCCCGCGCGCAGTGGGGGCCGCGTTCTACAGCGTCAGCTGAGTGCCGATGCCCGATACCGGACACGCTGGATCCGCACGCTCGAGGGCTCTCGCCTGCGGTGACCTCCCTGTGAGCGCACTACCGCTTGTGGACAACAAGCGCGGTGAGGCGCTCGCCAACCTCGGCGTCACCACTGTCGGAGACCTCGTGCGGCACTACCCATTCCGTTACCTGGATCTCAGCACCGTCGCCGACATGCGCACGGTCCGGCCTGGCACGGAGGCCACCGTCGTGGGCAGGGTGCATGACATCAAGGTGAAGCACCCGCGACCGCGGCTGTCCATCACTGAGATCGCGCTCGTCGACGGTTCGGGTGCGCTCATCGGGGTCTGGTTCAACCAGCCGTACATGGCGAGCCGGTTCAGGGTAGGTGAGCGTGTGGCCTTCGCGGGGCAAGTCGCCTTCGAGTACGGGCTGAAGCAGATGCGGAACCCGTTCGTCGAGCGCCTTGATGAGGAGGCCGACGGGCCGGACATCGCGCGGATCCTGCCTGTGCACAGCGCCACTGAGGGACTGTCCACCAACTGGACCCGCCGGCTCGTCACCGAGGCCCTCCGCATGGCCGGAGACGTCCCCGACCCGCTCCCGGCACGGCTCCGGCTGCAACATTCCCTGGATCCGCTCGCAAGCGCGCTCCAGAGCATCCACTTCCCCCAGACGTCCGACGACGCACTGCGAGCTCGCCGTCGTCTTGCCTACGACGAACTCCTTGCGGTGCAGTTGGCAATAGCGCTCCGACGTCAGCGCCAGGTCCGGGACCTGCCCGGTCACGCGCACTGCACAGCTGGTCCGATACTGTCGCGACTCCGGGAAGCGCTGCCGTTCACGCTCACAGCGGAGCAGTCCGCGGCGGTCACCTCCATCCTCGGCGACATGGCCGCGCCGCACCCGATGAACCGGCTGCTGCTCGGCGATGTGGGTACCGGCAAGACGGTGGTCGCCGCGCACGCGCTGGCCGCATGCGCCGATAGCGCATCGCAGGCCGCTATGATGGCGCCCACGGAGGTGCTTGCCGCTCAGTACGCCCGCGCGGTCGGGCCGTTGCTCGACGCGGCTGGCGTGTCTTGGGCGCTGCTCACGGGCTCTACGGCCGCTGCTGAGCGGCGGAGCGTGCTCGCCGGACTCACCGACGGCTCGATCACCGTCGCGTTCGGCACGCATGCGCTCATCCAACCCGATGTCGCATACAGGCGTCTGACGCTCGCGGTGGTCGATGAGCAGCATCGCTTCGGTGTCCAGCAGCGCCTGGCGTTGCGCTCGAAGGGCGGCTCGCCGGACCTGCTCGTGATGACCGCCACACCCATTCCCAGGAGTCTCGCACTCACGCTGTACGGTGACCTTGATACCACCTACCTCCGCTCACGACCGAAGGGGAGGGGAGTCGACCATGTGGTGACACGCCTGGTCCCCATGAGCGGCCGCGCGGACGCCTACCAGGAGGTACGCGACGCGGTCGCCTCGGGACATCAGGCGTACGTGGTATGCGCCCTCGTCGATGAGAGCGACGCGTTGCAGGCGAAGGCCGCCACCTCGGAGGCTCGCCGCCTGCAACGACAGGTCTTCCCCGATCTCAGAGTGGGCCTGCTCACAGGCCAGATGCCCTCGGCCGCGAAGACCGAGGCCATGGAGCGGTTCCGAGCCGGTGAGACGGACATACTCGTCGCCACCACCGTCATCGAAGTCGGCGTAGACGTGCCGCGCGCGACCGTGCTGATCGTCGAGGACGCCGACCGATTCGGCCTGTCCCAGCTCCATCAGTTGCGGGGCCGTGTCGGACGGGGTGAGGAACCCGGGTTGGTCATGCTCTTCGCCGACCCGAAGACCGATGACGGCCGGGCGCGCATGGACGCCATCGTCTCCACCAACGACGGCTTCGAGCTGGCGGAGCTCGACCTCCGGCTCCGCGGCGAAGGCGAGGTGCTCGGTGATCGCCAGAGCGGCGTCCCGGGGCTGCGGCTCGCCTCCCTCGTGAACGACATGGACCTGCTCCAGATGGCGCGCGAAGACGCGCGCGCGATCCTGGAGGCCGACCCGGCGCTCACCCAACCACAGCATGTGCCGCTTCGCGAAGACACGGTGAAGCGGCTCGGGGCCACCTGGGAGTGGGTGAGCAGCGGATGAGGGTGATCGGCGGTGCGTTCCGGGGTCAGCGGCTCGCTGCTCCGCGCGGACGTGACACACGACCCACCACTGACCGGGTGCGTGAAGCGGTGTTCTCGAGCCTGTTCTCGCTCATCGGCGGATTCGAGGGGCGACGCGTGCTCGATCTGTACGCCGGGAGTGGTGCGCTCGGGATAGAGGCGCTCTCCCGGGGCGCGGCCCATGCCACGTTCGTGGAGCGCGACCGCCGCGCGGCAGCGGTCATCGCGGCCAACCTCCAGTCGCTCGGCGTCGCCTCCGACCACTGGCAGGTCCTGACACGTGACGCATCACGCCTGGTCACAGCGGCAGGACTCCGGCCCGTGTCGTTGCTCTTTGCCGACCCGCCCTATACGATAGACGCTGCCGACGTGTGGCAGGTCCTGGAAGGCCTGGCGAACGGCGGCGTGCTCGAGGCGGGGGGTCTCGTCGTCTATGAGCATCGTGTGGATGGCGGAGGCATCCCTCCGGCCTGCTTCACGGTTCACACTGTCAAGCGGTACGGAGACACCGGTGTCACCTATGCGACCTATGAAGGGTGAGTGAAGTCCAGTGAGCCGCGCGCTCTGCCCGGGCACCTACGACCCGGTCACGAACGGTCACCTGGATGTGATCGAGCGAGCCGCCGCCATCTTCGACGACGTCGTCGTCGGCGTGGCGCTGAGCCCGGACAAGGGCGGCGGGCCGCTCTTCGGTCTGGAGGAGCGCGTCTCGTTCATCGAGAACGCGGTGTCACATCTTGACAACGTGGTTGTACGCCCATTCGACTCACTTCTAGTAGAATTCGCCCAGGAGACGGATGCGAAGGTCATCATCAAGGGCCTTCGTGCGGTCACGGACTTCGAGCGGGAGTTCCAGATGGCGCAGCTGAACTATCGTCTCGACAAGGCCGTCGAGACCATGTTCATCATGTCCGTTCCAGAGTACGCGTACTTGAGCTCTTCGGCAGTGAAGGAGATAGCCCGCCATGGCGGGTCAGTGGCTGGGCTCGTGCCAGACGCAGTATGCGAGGCGCTGACCTCGCGGTTGCACCAGTCCCTCTAGGGAGGTACGTATGGATATCTTGGCGCTCATCGACCGTATCGAGGAACTTCTGGACGACGGTCGCAACGTGCCCTTGTCGCATCAGAAGATGGTGGATCCCGAGAAGATCTACGAACTCATCGATGAGATACGGGCGCAGTTCCCCGACGAGCTCAAGCAGGCGCGCTGGATCGTGAAGGAGCGCCAGGAGATGCTTGAAGAGGCGGAGAAGGAAGCCAACCGGGTGCTCGAGGAGGCACGGGCGCGCGCAGAGGCCATGGCCGCCGAGCAGGAGATCGTCAAGCTCGCGGAGCAGCAGGCCGCCGACATCCTGGACAACGCCCGCGCTCGCGAGCGCGAGGTACGTCTGGGTGCTGAGGACTACGCCGACGAGATGATGGCCAATCTCGAGGTCAACCTTGGCAAGCTGCTGACCGCCGTACAGCGCAGCCGTGACCGGCTGCAGGGCAAGGTCGCCCAGCGCGGTCAGTGAGCACGCTTCCGTCATACCGTGTCGACGTCCGCTCGATCCTTGAGGAGCATGGTGGCGTCGTTCCCATCGATGCCGCGATCGAGTTGCCACTGCTCGAGGTGGGCTCCGAGTCGTTCAAGCCGCTCGGTCCCGCGCACCTCGGCGGCATGCTCACGTCCACCGGCGCCGGCATCGTGCTTGGCGGCACACTCACGGTAACGGTCGAGGCCGTCTGCTCGCGCTGTCTGCGTGAGTTCCCGCTCGACGTGACCGCTGAGATCGAGGGCTTCTACGTCGAGGAAGGCCAGGAGGTCGAGCTCCCCGAAGAGCAGGAGTTCGCCTTCATCGAAGACGGCTCGGTGGACATCATGGAAGCGTTGCTCACCGCACTCGCTCTCGAGCTGCCGTTCGCTCCTCTGCATGCCGAGGACTGCCCCGGCATCTGTCCGCAGTGCGGGGCGGACCTCAGCAGCGGCCCGTGCGCGTGCAAGCCCGACCTGACGCGGTCGCCCTTCTCGGCGCTCGCGGAGTTGCTCGGTGACGACGGTCCCACGGAGTAGGAGCGCGCTCCACACGACACTTGTGTGGACCCCTCGGCCGTGTGCTATCATGTCGCCTTGCGCCAGGCCAGGCCTGCGCTCGATGACATCATAGTGCCGCTCAGGCGGCGCCTCGAAGGGAGTACGACCGATGGCGGTACCCAAGAGAAAGACCACCCGCGCGACCCGTGACGCGCGCCGTGCGACCCACCACGTCGAGGCCCCCTCGCGCTCGCTGTGCCCGCAGTGCCACGAGCCGAAGCTGCCGCACCACGTATGCCTCTCCTGCGGCTACTACGACGGCAAAGAGATCATCGACACCGAGTAAGCCATGACGGCGCCCACCAGGGCGCCGTTTTCGCGTAGGGCATCGTTGCGGAAGGGGGAGCCCAGACCGTGTTGGAGGCCTTCTTCGCTCCAGCGGGTGTCGCCGTCATCGGAGCCTCGCGCGACCCCGCCAAGGTCGGCGGCGCCGTGGTGTCGAACCTCATCGACGGCGGCTTCACGGGTGGCATCTATCCGGTCAATCCGCACGCGAGCGAGATCCTCGGCCTCCCCGCGTACGCGAGCATCGCTGACGTCCCCGACCCGGTCGACCTCGCTGTCATCGTGGTGCCCGCGCCGGTGGCCGTCGATACTGTCACGCAGTGCGCCGCACGCGGTGTGACCTCGGTTGTCGTCATCTCCGCGGGCTTCAGGGAGAGTGGTCCCGCGGGGGCGGCCATCGAGCGCGATCTCCTCGCCGCCGCTCGTGCTGGAGGCGTGCGGATCCTCGGCCCCAACTGCCTCGGGCTCATCGCGACCCGCACCGGGCTCAACGCCTCCTTCGCCCCAATCATGCCGTCGCCGGGCGGCATCTCGTTCCTCTCGCAGTCCGGCGCGCTCGGCACCGCCATCCTCGACTGGGCGCGGGGGGAGGGGATCGGCCTGGCGCACTTCGTGAGCCTCGGCAACAAGGCCGACATCTCCGAGGTCGACCTCATCGACGCCTGGGCGCACGACCCCGATACCGGTGTCGTGGTCGCATATCTGGAGGCGGTCTCCGATGGCGCTGGCTTCGTCCGCGCGGTGAGCGGGCTTGCCGCCCATGCGCCGTTCATCGCCCTGACGGCGGGAAGTTCCGACGCCGGCGCCAAGGCGGTGTCATCACACACCGGCAGTCTCGCCGGTTCACGGGTGGCGTATGAGGCCGCCTTCCGCAAGGCAGGCGCAGTCCAGGCGAGGACCGTCGAGCAGCTCTTCGACCTCGCCGAGGGTTTCGCGCGCCAACCGCTCCCGTCCGGACCCGGCACGGTGATACTCACCAACGCCGGAGGTCCGGCGATCCTTGCCACCGATGCCTGCGCGAGCGAGGGGGTGACGCTCGCGGGCCTCGAGACCGCCACCGTGAACGCCCTGCGCGAGGTGTTGCCGGGGGCCGCCTCCGTGTACAACCCCGTCGACATCCTCGGCGACGCGCCGGCCGCCCGTTTCGAGGAGGCCGCGCGCATCCTCGTGCGCGACCCCGGCGTGCGCTCGATGGTGGTCATCCTCACGCCTCAGGCGATGACGCAGCCGCTCGAGACCGCCGAGGCCATCGCCCGCGTGGCCGCGGACAGCGGCATCACGACGCTTGCGGTGTTCATGGGCGATGCCACAGTGGCGGCCGCTGAGGAGACGCTGCGCGCGCACGGTGTACCCAACTTCTCCTTCCCGGAGCGTGCGGTCGTGACCCTCGGCGCCATGCAGCGACACGCCTACCGCCGGGCGCTCCGGCCAGCGGCGCCCCGCGCGATCGCGGCCGACACGTCGGTGGTCCGCTCGGCGATCGATCATGCCCGCGTGGCCAAACGGACGTTCATCACCGAGTCGTCCGCAGCCCGCATAGCCGAGGCCTACGGTCTGCGCACGCCGGCCTCAGGACTGGCGCGCGATCTTCGTGAGGCGCACGACCTTGCCGCGGCGATCGGCTTTCCCGTTGTCATGAAGATCGCGAGTCCCGATGTGCTCCACAAGTCCGACATCGGCGGCATCGTCTTCGACATCCGCTCCACTGACGACCTCGAAGCGGCCTACGACTCGATCATGCGCCGTGTGCTGCACCGCCTGCCGGACGCCACCATCTGGGGCGTGACCTTGCAGGAGCAGTTGCCTCCCGGCCGTGAGGTGATCATCGGGGTGAACCGCGACCCGTCGTTCGGTCCGATCCTGATGTTCGGCCTCGGTGGCATCTACGTCGAAGTACTCAAAGACGTCTCGTTCCGCATGTGCCCGGTCACACCGGATGAGGCCCGCGAGATGATCGGCGAGATACGGGCCCATGCCTTGCTGCGTGGTGCCCGGGGCGAGCCGCCCGCCGACATCGAAGCGATCGTCGACGCGATCTGCAGGGTCTCAGCGCTGGCGATGGAGTTCGACGACATCGCAGAGCTTGACATCAATCCGCTCATCGTTGGAGAACGCGGGGCCGGAGCTATCGCTGCCGACGTCCGCATCGGGATCGGAGGCTGATCGTGCGATCCATCATCGTCACATCCACCAGGCCGTACACCGGCAAGAGCGGCATGGCCGTCGCGCTTGCCAGCATCCTCACCGATCGCGGTATGGATGTGGGCTACTTCAAGCCGTACGGCTCAATGCCGGTCGTGGCAGACGGTCTCACCACCGATGAGGACGCGCTGTATGTCAACCGCACGCTGCCGCGTCCGTCGGAGGTGGCCGACGTGTGCCCGGTGGTGCGCACGCAGGGATTGATCGAGCGTGTGCTCTCAGGCGGGCTGTTCGATGAGACACCGCGCGTTCTCGACGCCTGGACGCGGTGTGCGCAGCGTCGAGACGTGATGATCATCGAGGGCCCCACCGAGCCCATCCAGGGTGCGTGCGTGGGCCTATCGCTCACGGATGTGGTGCAGCTGTTCGAAGCCAAGGTGCTCCTGATCGACCGTCCGCGCCCCACTGACCTGCCGGAAGACGCGCTGGCGGTGTCGCGGCAACTCGGTGGCGACCTCGCCGGGCTCCTGCTCAACGGCATCCATGAGTCGCGGTTGCCGGTCGCCCGGGAGCGCATCCTCCCGTTCCTCGAGTCCCGCGGGATACCCACACTCGGCGCGATCCCGTTCGACCCGGCGCTCGGCTCCGTGACGATCCGTGAGATCGTGGAGGCGCTCGACGCGGTCGTGATCACCGCCGAGGACCGGCTCGACGACACGGTCGAAGCGTTCATGGTCGGCGCCATGGGGCAGGAGAAGGCGTTGCGGTTCTTCCGGCGCAAGGCAAACAAGGCCGTCATCACCGGCGGCGACCGTGCCGACGTGCAGCTTGCCGCCCTTGAGACGAGTACGCGCGCGATGGTCCTCACCGGCAACCTGCCACCGGACCCGTTCGTGGCCACACGTGCCGAGGAGCTGGGCGTACCCATGCTCATGGTCGACACCGATACGCTCACGGCCGTTGAACGCATGGAGGCCCTGCTCGGCCGCGTCCATCTTCACGACCCTGTGAAGGCTGCTAGAATACGCGCCATGCTCGAGCGCGACTGCGACCTCGAGCGGCTGTTCGCGGCCATCGGGCTCTAGAAGGCTTTCGAGAGGACACAGCGTGAGCGAAGTCTCGGCGACCGTCGCGGTCGATCTGATGGGTGGCGACCGGGCGCCGGACGTGGTGGTCGCAGGGGTGGATGCGGCACTCGCCGCCGACCCCGGCCTCCACGTGCTGCTCGTCGGGCCCGAGGACGCTCTTGCGGCCGCGGCGCACCTCGAGCGCTGCAGTCCGGTGATCGCAACCGAAGTGATCGCCATGGACGAGCACCCCGCCAATGCGGTGCGCACGAAGAAGGACTCCTCGATCGTGGTAGGCGCACGGCTCGTCCGCGAGGGGAGTGCCGACGGGTTCTTCAGCGCCGGTAACACCGGCGCCTGCATGGCTGCCGCCACGCTTGTGGTCGGCCGCCTGCGCGGTGTGCAGCGACCGGCTCTCGCCGCTGTCATACCCGCTGGTGACCACCCCACGGTGATCCTCGACGTAGGGGCCAATGCCGACGTCAAGCCCGAGATGCTCCTGCAGTTCGCGCACATGGGCGCCGCGTATGCGCGCATCACGCTCGGCGTGGCGTCTCCGCGTGTCGGCCTGCTCAACATCGGCGAGGAGCCGACGAAGGGCTCCGCGCTTGCGCAGGAAGCGTACGTCCTCCTCGCTCAGGGGCTGCCGGGATTCGTGGGCAACGTCGAGGGACGCGACGTCACCAGTGGCGCCGTCGACGTCATCGTGACCGACGGGTTCACCGGGAACGTCACCCTGAAGGTCCTCGAGGGGCTTTCGCGCCACCTCCTGTCAGAGGTGAAGGCGGCGCTCACATCGACCCCGATCAACAAGCTTGCAGCCGCGGTGGTACAGCCGTCGCTCGTCGCGCTCAAGGAACGACTTGACCCGGACGTGTACGGCGGGGCGCCTCTCCTCGGCGTGAACGGGGTGTGCATGATCGGTCATGGCAGCTCCAGTGCGCGCGCCATCGCCAGCGGCGTCGCCACTACCGCAACCGCCGTGCGCGGCGGCCTCACCACGGCCATCGCCGCCGCCATCACGGAGCAGGACACGGACGCCGCCTGAGGAGTGCCCACGTTGCGCACACGCCGCCAACGGGTACACTGCACGAACATCTCGCACCGAGCGATGATCAGACAGGACAAGGGACGACCATTCTCATGAGACATGCCGCCATCACCGGTATCGGCGCGTATCTGCCCGACCGGGTAGTGACCAACGATGACCTCTCTCTGCTGGTCGACACCTCCGACGAGTGGATCGTGAGCCGCACGGGCATCAGAGAGCGGCGCATCGTCGCCGACGGTCAGACCACGAGCGATATGGCCGCCGCGGCCGGCCGTGAGGCGCTCGCCGACGCCGGACTCGAACCCGCCGACATCGACTTCCTCGTGGTGGGTACCGGCAGTCCCGACCACATCATGCCCTCGACCGCCGCGATCACCCAGGACCTCCTCGGCCTGCGGTGTGGCGCGGTGGACGTGATGGCGGCGTGCACGAGCTTCATCCTCGCGCTCCAGCACGGGACCAGCATGATCGAGTCAGGCCGGGCCCGGCGCGTCCTTGTGATCGGCGCCGACGCGCTCACGAGGCACATCGACTTCACCGACCGCCGCACGTGCGTTCTCTTCGGCGACGGTGCGGGAGCTGTGGTCCTCGAGGCCTCCGATGAACCGGGCATCCTCGGCATCGACACGGGCGCCGATGGCTCAGGCGCTGGAGTGCTCGCCATCCCGGCGGGCGGCGCTGCTTCTCCATGCACGCCGGAGCGCGTCGCGGCGGGAGAGCACTACCTCAAGATGGCGGGGGGCGAGGTCTTCAAGTTCGCCGTCAGGATCATCCCGGAGACCACGAGACGTGCGCTCGACCTGTCCGGCCTCAGCGTAGAGGACCTCACCTGGCTGGTGCCGCACCAGGCCAACCAGCGCATCCTCGATGCGGTGGCGCCGCGCCTGGGGATCGACCCCGACCGCGTGTTCTCCAATGTCGAGCTCCTCGGCAACACCTCTGCCGGCTCGATTCCGCTCGCGCTGCACGACCTGTATACTGACCACCACTTGCATCCCGGAGACGTGCTCGCCCTCGTCGGATTCGGCGCGGGGCTCACGTGGGGCGCTGCGGTCGTCCGCTGGACAAAGGGGCCCGACGAATGACACTCACGACACGCTTGACCAAGCTGCTCGGCATCGAGCATCCCATCATCCAGGGCGGCATGGCCTGGACCGCCACTGCCGAGCTCTCCGCGGCGGTGGGCAACGCTGGCGGCATCGGCGTCATCGGTGCGGGGCACATGCCGACGGACCTCCTCCGCGAGCAGATCCGGCTCGCCAAGTCGCTCACCGATCGTCCCTTCGGCGTCAACCTGATGCTTCTCACCCCGCACATCGATGACATCGTGCAGATGGTCATCGATGAGCGCGTGCCGATGGTGACCACCGGAGCGGGAAACCCCGGCAAGTACATGGCGGGCCTCAAGGGCGCGGGCATCAAGGTGATCCCTATCGTCCCGTCGGTCGCCCTGGCCAAGCGCATGGAGTCGATCGGGGCAGACGCGATCATCGGTGAAGGCATGGAGGCAGGCGGACACATCGGCGAGCTCACCACCATGGTGCTGATCCCGCAGTTGGTCGACGCGGTCGACGTCCCGGTGGTCGCGGCCGGCGGTATCGCCGATGGCCGTGGAGTGGCAGCCGCGTTCGCCCTTGGTGCTGAAGGAGTACAGCTGGGCACCAGGTTCATGTGCGCCGAGGAGTGCACGATCCATCCGGCCATCAAGGAGCAGGTGCTCAAGGCCAAAGACCGTGATACGGTCGTGACGGGTCGCTCCACCGGACACCCGGTGCGGGTACTCAAGAACAAGCTCGCCCGGCAGATCATGGAGCTCGACCGCGAGAACAAGGTCGAGGAGATCGAAGCGCTGGGCGCCGGCAAGCTCGCGCTCGCGATGCGCCAGGGCGACACCGATATGGGCAGCCTGATGGCCGGTCAGTCGGCGGCGATGGTCTGCCGCATCGAGCCGGCCGCCGCTATCGTCGATGAGCTCATCCGCGATGCCGAGGCGATCATGCGCCGTATGTCCTCGGCACTGGACGCGTGACGATGTCGAGGCGTGCGGCGTTCGTCTTCCCCGGACAGGGCTCGCAGCGGGTCGGTATGCTCGACCGGCTGCCCGACCCTGAGGCTGTCGCGCGGCTTCTCGTGCGAGCGGAAACGCTCACCGGGCTCCCGCTCGGCTCGATCGCGACAGAGGGTCCGGATGCTGCGCTTGCGGATACGCGTGCCGCGCAACCGTTGCTCTACATCGTCGACCTCCTCTGGGCGCGCGCCGTCGCCGATGCCGGCGTTTCTCCGGCGGTCGTGGCAGGTCACAGCCTGGGCGAGTACGCCGCCCTCGCATTCGCGGGTGTGTTCGACGACGAGACCGGGCTCGGACTGATCTGCGAACGATCACGGCTCATGGCCGACGCGGCGGCGGCGGCCGGAGGGACGATGGCTGCTGTCCTGGGGATGGACCCGGGCAGTGTCGTCAGCGCGATCGAAGGCATCTCCGGCGTCTGGGTCGCCAACGACAACGGTCCCGGCCAGGTCGTCATCTCCGGCACGCACGCCGGGATCGAGCACGCCCTACAAGCTCTCACCGCGGTTGGCGCGCGCCGGGTCGTACCGCTCCCCGTCGCCGGACCGTTCCATTCACCGCTCATGGCACCGGCTGCCGACGACTTCAGCGCTGTGCTGGCGCAGTCGCAGTTCGCCGATGCGCGGGTGCCCGTCGTACAGAACACGGGTGCCGAGCCCGTCGTTGAGGCCGGGACGCTCCGGGCGCGGCTTTCCGCGCAGATCGTCTCGCCGGTCGGTTGGACCGCCACGCTCGAGGCGTTCGTGGCGGCTGGCGTGGATATCCAGGTCGAATGTGGTCCGGGCTCGGTGTTGACCGGCATTGTGAAGCGATACCCGGGACTCGAAGGGGTATCAGTCGAGACAGACGGCATCGAACGGGTTCGCGAGGTGATCGGCTGATGGAACGACTTGTAGCACGTGTGGCGCTGGTGACCGGCGCATCCCGCGGTATCGGCGCGGCGGTCGCCAAGCGGCTTGCCGCCGAGGGCGCCGTGGTGGCCATCAACTACGCCGGGCGTGCGGACGCCGCCGCTGAAGTCGTGTCGGCGATCGAATCGGCGGGCGGCACCGCCGCCGCGTTCCAGGCCGATGTCAGCGACCCGGCGGCCTGTGCCGCGCTCGTGGACGACGTGGTGGCACGCTTCGGCCGCATCGACGTCCTGGTCAACAACGCCGGCATCACCCGTGACGGCCTCCTCGTGCGCATGTCGGACGACGACTGGCGCGCGGTGCTCGATACCAACCTCTCAGGCGCGTTCTATCTCTCCCGAGCCGCAGGCAAGCTCATGATGAAGCAGCGCTCTGGCTCCATCATCAACATCTCGTCCGTCGTGGGCGTGATGGGGAACGCCGGGCAGGCCAACTACGCCGCCGCCAAGGCCGGACTCATCGGGCTCACCAAGAGCGTGGCCCGCGAACTCGCGGGGCGCGGTGTCCGCGCCAACGCGGTCGCGCCCGGGTTCATCGCCACGGACATGACCGACGCGCTACCCGTTGCGGCCCGCGACGCCGCCACGGCGTCGATCGCGATGGGCCGGCTCGGTTCACCTGAGGATATCGCCGCCACGGTGGCGTTCCTGGCGAGCGATGACGCGTCATACATCACCGGTCAGGTCATCGCCGTCGATGGCGGCATGACGTTCGCATAGCCGGACCAACGCAACTGCGCTGGAAGGAGGTGTTTCGTATGGAGCATGAGGAGATCTTCGCAAAGGTGAAGGAGGTCATCGTCGACCAGCTGTCCGTCGATGAGGACGATGTCACCTCCGAGGCGTCGTTCTTCGACGACCTGGGCGCCGACTCGCTCGACATCGTCGAGCTCGTGATGGCGCTTGAGGATTCGTTCGGCGTGTCCATTCCGGATGAAGAGGCCGAGTCGATCAAGACCGTCGGCGATGCGGTCGAGTACATCGCCGCGAACCAGGACTAGCGCGGCCACTCAGGCCGCTTGGCGGCGGCACCATCCTTCCCGGGTGGTGCCGCCATCGCACCCTCAAGGAGGCACCGTGGAAATGCCCACGCTCACCATAGGTTCGCGCACGGCGCGGCTTCCGATCGTGCAGGGCGGGATGGCTGTGCGCATCTCCCTCTCGCCGCTTGCGTCCGCCGTTGCACAGGCCGGTGGCGTGGGCCTGATCGCCGGTTCCGGGCTCAGCGTCGACGAACTCGCCGCCGAGGTCCGCGCCGCCCGGGCGGCCACTGACGGCGTGGTCGGGGTGAACATCATGGTCGCGGTCCGGGCGTTCAAGGAGCTCGTGCACACCGCGATCGACAACGGCGTCGACCTGCTGGTAGCCGGCGCCGGCTTCTCGCGCGACATGTTCGGGTGGTGCAAGGACGGCGGCGTGGAGTGCGTGCCCATCGTCGGCTCCGCCCGGGTCGCCCGGCTTGCCGAGAAGTTCGGCGCGTCGGCCGTGGTCGTCGAGGGTTGCGACGCCGGAGGGCATCTCGGCACCGACCGGCATGTGGACGACCTGCTTCCCGAGATCCTCGAGGCCGTGGACATCCCCGTGATCGCGGCCGGAGGCATCGCCGACGGATCGGACATCAAGCGCATGCTCGATGCGGGCGCCGCGGGCGTCCAGATGGGGTCGCGGTTCGTGGCCACGCAGGAGTGCTCGGCTTCCGACGCTTTCAAGCAGATGTACCTCGACGCGACGGATCAGGACATCGTGCTCACCAAGAGCCCGGTCGGTCTGCCCGGTCGAGCGATCGTCAACCCGCTCACCGCGCGGCTCGCCGTGGGTGACTATCCGCGTATCGAGCGCTGCAAGTCATGCCTCAAAGAGTGCGGCAAGGAATACTGCATCATGGACGCCCTCGAGCGATCGCAGCGCGGGGACGTCACCGCCGGCCTCGTGTTCGCCGGCACCTCGGCTGCACGGGTACATGACATTCCAATGGTACAGGTCTTGATGGACCGCCTCGTCGCCGAGTGGCGCGCGGCGAGCGGGGAGGAGTCATAGTGGACAGACGCATCGTAGTGACCGGTCTTGGCGCGGTCTCGCCTGTCGGCGTCGGCCCCGACGCCATCTGGGACTCGATCAGCAACGGGCGCAGTGGCGTGGGGCCGATCACGTTGTTCGACGCCTCGGCATACCCCACGACGTTCGCAGCGTGTGTCGATGACTGGGACCCGTCGCTGTGGATCGAACCCAAGGAGGCGCGCCGGATGGCGCGGTTCCAGCAGTTCGCGCTCGCGTCGGCGCTCATGGCGGTCGAGGACGCGGGCCTCGTCGTCGACGAGTCCAACGCCGAACGGGTAGGCGTCATCGTCGGCTCCGGCATCGGCGGCCTCAGCACGATGGAAGAGCAGAAGGAAGTGCTCGACGCGAAGGGGCCTGGCCGGGTCAGCCCGTTCCTCGTCCCGATGATGATCGTGGACCTCGCGGCGGGCCACATCTCGATCCGGCTCGGCGCCAAGGGCATCAACTACTCGCCGGTCTCGGCCTGCGCCACCGGGAACCACTCTATCGGCGAGGCGGGGGAGGCCATCCGCCGCGGCGACGCCGACGTGATCATCGCCGGTGGATTCGACTGCGGTGTGACGCCGCTCGGACTTGCCGGCTTCTCTGCCGCTCGCTCGCTCTCCACGCGCAACGACGATCCGCTCGCGGCCTCGCGTCCCTTCGACGCGGACCGGGACGGCTTCGTCATCGGCGAGGGGGGCGGCGTACTCGTGCTCGAGGAGCTCGAGCATGCGCGCTCCCGTGGCGCCCGCATCTACGGCGAGCTCGCGGGATATGGCGCCTCGGCCGACGCGTATCACCTGACCGCGCCAGACCCTACCGGCGACGGGGCCCGGCGCGCGATGCTCCAGGCACTCTCACGCGCGCGGCTCGACCCTTCGGCGATCGACTACATCAACGCCCACGGCACCTCGACCGGCCTGGGTGACGCCGCCGAGACCGGCGCGATCAAGCACGTGTTCGGCGTCCACGTTCCGCCGGTCTCCTCCACCAAGTCGATGACCGGCCACCTGCTCGGTGGCGCGGGCGCGCTCGAGGCGGTCATCTGTCTGCGCGCGATGCACCACGGCGTGCTGCCACCCACCATCAACTACACCACACCCGACCCCGCATGCGACCTCGACTACGTGCCGAACGAGGCTCGTCCAGCGCGGATCCGTGCGCTCATGAGCAACTCGTTCGGATTCGGCGGTCACAACGCCACGCTCCTGTTCGCGGCGTACGAGGGCTGACGCATGTGCGGCACACGGGCATCCGGCGACGATCCGGCCACCCTGGCCGAGGAGGTCCTCGGCTACCGGTTCACCGATCCGTCGCTCTTGGAGGCGGCCCTCACACACCCGTCCTACGCGGCGGAGCACCCCACCGCCCGGGCGTACGATCGTCTCGAGTTCCTCGGCGACGCGGTCCTCGGCTTCATCGTCGCCGACGAGGTGTTCCGCGCGTTCCCCGCGGAGCCCGAGGGCGATCTGACCAGGCGCAAGCACTCCATCGTCTCCGGCACGTCGCTCTCGGCCATGGCGAGTGCGCTCGGCATCGAGGACCTGCTGCTGCTCGGCCGTGGAGCCGAGGCCGGTGGCGAACGCACGAGACCGTCCGTGCTTGAGAACGCGCTGGAGGCGCTCGTCGGCGCCGTGTACCTCGATGGCGGTCTGGACGCGGCGCGTGACTTCGTCGCCCACGTGCGCGCCGCGGCGCCTGATCCGCGCAGCAGTGCCGCCGGAGATGTGAAGTCGCTCCTCCAGCAGCACACGCAGGCGACGCTCGGCACGCTTCCCACCTACGTGATCGTCGCGGCCCGCGGACCGGCTCACGCACGCATGTTCACAGCCGAGGTCCGCGTGCAGGACCAGCTCGTGGGAACAGGTGAGGGTGCGTCGAAGCAGGCGGCCGAGAAGGCAGCCGCGGCGGCCGCACTCGAAGCGCTGACCGGGGACTCCACAGACGTCTGAGTGGGGCTCTCCCTGTGATAGGATACGGAACGTCCGGCGCGGGTCAGGCCCGGCATACCGTTCGTACTCTCCTGCTGAATGGGCTGTCACTTGTACCTGAAGTCACTCACCCTCAAAGGGTTCAAGTCCTTCGCCGACAAGAGCCGCCTCGGCCTCGAGCCTGGCGTGACGGTCGTCGTTGGACCAAACGGTTCCGGCAAATCCAACATCTCCGACGCCGTGCTCTGGGTGCTCGGCGAGCAGTCCGCCAAGACGCTGCGCGGCAATTCGATGGAAGACGTCGTGTTCGCCGGTTCGTCAGCGAGGCAGGCTGTGGGTGTCGCCGAGGTCGACCTCGTGCTCGACAACCGTGATGGAACGCTGCCGCTCGAGTTCAGCG
>JAZIGI010000014.1:0-44995 GCA_036679125.1 Actinomycetota bacterium
AGAGCGCAGGCGCGGAGCTGGTGGACGCGAGCCTGGGGCGCTATCGGCGATGCGGCGGTGTGGGCCGGCGAGTGGGGCTCGGGCCGGCGTGGCTGAGTGGGCCGGCGAGTGGGGCTCGGGCCGGCGAGTGGGGCTCGGGCCGGCGTGGCTGAGTGGGCCGGCGAGTGGGGCGCGATCGGGGGAGCGGTCGACGGTGGTCGAGGAGTGCGGCTGATGGTGCCGCGGGCTCGCAGCAGTGCCCCGATCCCGTCACGCCCTGCCTGCTACAGCGGCAGGTCCCAGATGCGCCACGTCTTGTAGCGCTTGCCGCCCATGAACTCGGCGGCCCGGATGATCAGCTCGTTCACCTCGAGCAGGAGCGACACATCCACCGCCTTGTAGCCCTTCTGTACCGCGTACCGGTGCACCTCTTCGTACAGCAGCGCGTCGGCGCCGAGGCGGCGGAATCCCGGCACGATGCCGAAGAAGATGAGCCGCACCCGGGGAATCGAGCGCCTCGTGGCGAACAGCCGCGCGATGCGCGCATAATCGCTATCGCCGTAGAGCTTCCAGCGGGGCTTGGTGGCGTAGTTCGGGTCGGGGAACGCGCCAAGCACGGCGATCGGCTCACCGTCGTAGTACGCGAACCGGCACAACCCCGGGTCGATGATCGGCTTCAGCGCCTCAACGAGTGCCTCCACCTCCCACTCGGTCACCGGCAGGAAGCCCCAGTTCTGCGCCCAGGCCTGGTTGTAGATGTCGATCACGAGCTTAAGGTCCTCATCGAACCGCGACATATCGAGCCCCCGCGTGGTGAGCGTGCCCCGCTCGCGCACGCCCTCGGAGATGTGATGCAACCGCTCGGGAATCGGCGACTTGAGGTCGATCAGGTACGCGTGGTAGTCCATCGCCTTCGCGAAGCCGTACCGTTCGATGAACCCCTGGTAATACGGCGGGTTCCACGTGTGCTCCACGTACACGTCCTGGTCGAAGCCGTCGATCAGGCAGCCCTGGCGCTCATGGGTGATGTTGCAGTACTCACCCGGCCCACGCAGCACCGTCGCGCCCTGCGCGGTGGCCCACTCCCGTGCCGCGTCGAGAAGCGCCCGCGCGACCTCGTAGTCCTCCACACACTCGAAGAACCCGAAGAACGCCACCTTCACGCCGTAGTAGTCGTTGAAGCGGTTGTTCACCACGGCCGAGACACGTCCCGCGGCCTTGTCCCCCTTGTACGCCATGAAGTGCGTGGCCACCGACGACAGGTGATACGGGTGCTGTGGCGTGAGCAGCCCCTTCATGCCGAGGAGCCGGTTGCCGAGGAGGTCGGCGTCGAACTGCGGGCACCAGTACGGATTATCTTCGTACAGGTCCCAGTGGAAAGCGACGAACTCCTTCATCCGCGGGTCGCCGAGCGGGACCTCCACGATCCGGACATCGCCTGCCACGTCGTTCATCGTTCCTCCTTCGTGAGCGTCGCGAACGAGCGTAGCACTGCGCTGGGTGCTGGTACACTGGTTGGACGGCACCGGAAAGCGAGTGAGGCGAGTGAGCGGACTCATCGGTCGTACAGGGATGCGCACGGCGGTCGCGGCCGCCCGCATCATTCCCCGACCGCTCGCCACCAGGACCCTCTCCTTCGCCTCCACGCGCGTTGCGCATAGCCGCACCTCGGCCCTCGCGCACGCCGCGCGCGTCAACCAGTACGTCGTGTCGGGCGGCACCCTCACCGGAGATGCCCTCGAAGCCGCCGTTCGCGAGAACCTTCGGCACATGGCCCTCTTCCTCTACGAGTTCTATCGCGTCCTCGGCAACATCCCCGCCGAAGACGCCATCGTGCTGCGCGACGACACGTTCAACGCGTTCGTCGAGCGCGAGCGCACCGAAGGCCCGTTCGTCTACGTGGGCATCCATCACGGCAACTTCGATCTCGTGGGCCGCGCGCTCGGCCGTGCCGGCTGGCGCATGCAGACGCTCTCGGTGCCGGACCCCTCCGGCAGCTACCAGTGGCAGAACGAGGTGCGCGAGCAGGCCGGTTTCGAGGTCACGCCCGTCTCGGCGGCGTCGCTCAAGGAGGCGGCGCGCCGACTGCAGGCCGGTCGCTCCGTCCTCACCGGCGCCGACCGCCCCATGCCCGAGCCGGACAAGGCCGAGCCGAGCTTCTTCGGCCATCCCGCGCCGCTGCCGCTGCTCCACGTGCGTCTGGCGATGCGGGCCGGCGTGCCTGTGGTGGCGATGAGCGGGCGTCGCACGCCCGAGGGCATGTACCGGCTGCTCGCGAGCGAGCCGGTGCCGATGATCGGGGGCCGTCCCACGCCGGACGTGCTGCGCGCCAACGCCGAGGCCGTGCTCGTGGAGCCCGAGCGCTGGCTCGCCGAGACGCCCGAGCAGTGGTCGATGCCGCATGTGGTGTGGCCGGGTGTGCACGTGCCCGGCTGAGGCCGGTCCGCGCCCACCCGAAGCGCCTCCGGGCGCCGGTAGGCGCGTGAGCGACGCCCGCACCACCCGCACCCCGCGTACGCAGGCACGAATCGCCGACAAGGAGACAACAGATGGCCGAGGCCAACGACATCAAGAAGCACACCCGCGTGAACCAGACGCTGCTCGGACCGCTCGAGCGTCCGGCGCTGCAGTGGATGGCCGCACGCGCGCCCGGCTGGGTCACCCCCGACTTCCTCACCGGCCTGGGCGTGGTGGGCTCGATCATGTGTTTCGCGGGCTACTGGCTGTCTGGTCAGAGCGTCTGGTGGCTGCTCCTCGCCTCCGCGGGCTTCTTCGTGAACTGGGTGGGCGACAGCCTCGACGGCACGCTCGCGCGCTACCGCAAGATCGAGCGCCCGCGGTTCGGCTTCTACATCGACCACACCGTCGACGCCGTCACCGAGTTCCTCACCATCATCGGCATCGGCATGTCGCCGTTCCTGCGGCTCGACATCGCGGCGTTCGCGATGATCGGCTACCTGCTGATGTCGGTGCACGTGTACATCCGCACGGCGGTCGACGGCGTCTTCAAGATCAGCTTCGGCACCCTCGGCCCCACCGAGATGCGCGCGATCATCGTGGCCGTGAACATCGCGATCATGGCCGCCGAAGGGTGGTTCCTCACGCCGCTCGTGAGCGGCGCCCCGCTGCTCGGTGACCTGCTCCCGTTCGACATCATCGGCATCGTGCTTGCCGTTGCGCTTTCAGGGGTATTCCTGGTGACGTCGTGGCAGTACGCGGTGAAGCTGGCCGAGATCGGGGAGTAGCCGCGGCCCTGATGCGCGTCCTGCGCTTGAAGAGGTGATCTGTGATGTCGTGGTTCGGTCCCAGGCGGATCGGTCTCGCGCTGGGCAGCGGGGCCGCTCGCGGCCTGGCGCACATCGGCGTGCTCAAGGTGCTCGAGGCCGAGGGACTCCGGCCCGACGCGATCGCCGGTACGAGCATGGGTGCGCTCATCGGCGCCTTCTATGCGGCCGGTATCTCCGTTGACGAGATGGAGCGCATCGCGCTCGAGTTCGACGTGCGCGAGGTCACGGGCGTGAGCGAGATGGCGCTCACCAAGGGCGCCGTGTTCTCGGGCGCGAAGGTGCAGGCGTACCTGCGCCGGTACCTGCCGGCCACGTTCGAGGAGCTGCGCATGCCCTTCGGCTGCGTGGCCACCGACCTCACGCGCAACGTGCCGGTGCGGTTCACCGAGGGCGACCTCATCGCGGCCGTGCGTGCGAGCGTCTCGGTGCCGCTGGCGTTCCTGCCGGTCCGCATGGACGACATGCTGCTGGTGGACGGTTACGTGTGCGACCCGGTGCCCGTGGGGCTCGCGCGCCACCTCGGCGGACAGACGGTCGTGGGCGTGGAGGTCTGCGGGACGGGCACCGTGGGGCCGCTGCCGCCGGCGGGCAAAGTGGGCGCGGTGAAACTCAAGGACATCGCCGAAGGAGTGCGCACCGGCAACGTGGAACGCGGCACCGGCGGGATGGACGTCATGGGCGCTGTCTCCGAGGCGTTCGAGGGGCGGCTCGCGGCGCAGGCGCTCAGGTACGCCGACGTGGTGGTCTCGCCCGAGGTGCACGCGCTCACCGGCTTCGACTACGGGCAGACCGCCTTTGCGATAGCCGCGGGCGAGGAGGCCATGGCCGCGGCGGTGCCGCGGTTGCGGCGCAAGGCGCGGCGCCCGGCGCCGGTGGGATAGGGTCGCGGCGCCCGATGGGTGCGGCCTGGTAGAATGCCTGTGACCCGCGCCTGTGCGGGTCGCTCAGTGCGCCGCGCACGTACCTAACGGGCCGCGCAGCAGTCGCCACGCAAAGGAGCATCCGTGCAGCTTTCGAAGACCGCCCGCACCACGCTGATCGCACTCATCCCGCTCGCAGTCGTGGGCTGCGTGATCGCCATCCTGAGCATTCCCCCCGACGCGCAGCTGGGGAAGATGGTGCGCTTCGTGATGTTCCACGGGGCGGCCACGTGGGTGAACATGGGCACGTTCACGCTCGCCGGCCTGTTCGGGCTCGCGTTCATCTTCGGCATCAAGGGCGCGCAGCCGTGGAACGAGGCGTTCCGCTGGTTCTCGCTGCCGCTGTGGGTCGTGAACACGATCCTCGGCATCGTGTCGATGAAGGTCCTGTGGGGCGGCATCCTCTGGGACGAGCCGCGACTGCTCATGACCTTCGGCATCCTGGCGGCGTCGGTCATCACGCTCGCCCTGCAGCTGATCTTCGACCACCCCAAGATCCCCGCCGCGCTCGACGCGCTGCTCGCCGGCACGCTGTGGTACCTCGTGCTCGTGCTGCCCAACCTCTTCCACCCCGACAGCCCGGTGTTCAGTTCCGGCGACCCGGCGTTCATCAACGGCTTCTTCGGCATGGTGGGCACGATCGCGATCGTGGCGCTTGCCGTGGTCACGCTCGTCGCCGGTCGCGGACGTCGTGATGGCGGCGAGGCCGAGGGTGCGCCGGTACCGTCCACGCCCCTGGAGCCGGTGCTCGTGGGTGCCGCTGAGGCGCGCGAGGCCGAGTAGGGACCGCGTGCCGAGCGCCGCACGGCCGTGCGGCGCGTGACGGCTGACGCGATCGCGGTCTACCCCTTGAGCACGCCCAGCTCGCGACCGACCCTACCGAACGTCTCGAGCACGAACTCCATCTGCGCATCGGTATGCGTGGCCATGTAGCTCGTGCGCAGCAGCGCGCGGCCCGCAGGCACCGCCGGCGGGCGCACCGGGTTCACGAACACGCCCTCTTCGAGCAGCCTGCGCCAGAACTCGAACACGAGCATCTCGTCGCCGAGGATGATCGGGATCACGGGCGTCTCGCTCGTGCCGGTGTCGAACCCGAGCTCGCGGTAGCCCGCCTGCATCCGGTTCACGACCTCCCAGAGCCGCTCGCGGTGCTGTGGCTCGCTTTCCATCACGTCGAGCGCGCCGAGGCACGCCCCCACGCTGGGGGGCGCCATGGCCGCCGAGAAGATGAACGGGCGCGAGTTGTGCTTGATGTAGTCGATCACGCGCTCGTCGCCCGCGATGAATCCGCCGAGTGAGGCGAAGCTCTTCGAGAACGTGCCCATGATGAGGTCGGCCCGGTCCGTGACGCCGAAGTGCGCGGCGGTGCCGTTGCCCACCGGGCCGAGCACGCCCGAGGCGTGCGCGTCGTCCACCATCAGCCGGGCGCCGTACTCGGCGAGCACCGGGAGCATCTCGGGCAACGGGGCGATGTCGCCCTCCATCGAGAACACGCCGTCGACCACCACGAGGATGCCGCCGTGGCCGTTGCCGTTGGTCGACGCGCGCTCGAGCGCCGCGCGCAGCGCCTCGATGTCGTTGTGGTCGAACCGTTCCACCTTGGCGTAACTGAGCTTGCACCCGTCGTAGATGCTCGCGTGGTCGTCCTTGTCGATGACCACCGTGTCGTGCCGGCCGGCGATCGCGGAGATGGTGCCGATGTTCGCGCCAAAGCCGGTGGAGAACACCAGCGCGCGCTCCTTGCCCACGAACCGGGCGAGACGCTCCTCGAGCTCCTCGTGGATGTCCAGGTTGCCGTTGAGCAGACGCGACCCCGTGCACGACGTGCCGTACTTCTCAAGCGCCTCGGCGGCGCGCTCGCGCACGTGGGGGTGGGTGGTGAGGCCGAGGTAGTTGTTGGAACCCAGCATCACGAGTTCGCGACCGTCCACGAAGACGCTCGAGTCGGACTCGGATTCGATCACCCGGAAGTAGGGGTAGTAGCCCGACTCGCGGGCCGCGCGGGCCTCCGTGTAGTCCACTGCCTTCTGGAAGATGTCCATCGGTGTCCTCACACTCGGGGTGCTGCCTAGCCTGACAGCATCTCCCTATTGTAGCCGTTCGGGGCGAAACGCTCCGCCCGGTGCAACGCTTCCCCGGTGGCCCCATCGGGTCTATGATGACCGGGACAACCGAAGACGGCGTAGGTGCCCGGGGGACCGGGAGAATAGGGAAGCCGGTGTGATTCCGGCGCGGACCCGCCACTGTGAAGAGGCCTTGAGCCTTGAAGCCAGGAGACCTGCCTACGCCGTGCGACGCGGCCTTCGTGGTACGAGGCATGATCGCAGCGCTCGAGCCAGCGCTTCGAGACCGAGACCTCGAACACGGAGACCCCGCCATATGGGCGCGGGTCTCTTTCTGTTCGAGGCGCGTCAGTACTTCGGCCGAAGTGCAGGCATGAGAGGCTAGGAGGAACCATGGCACGACAGGTCCGGATCACCGCGCTGCTGCTTGCGGCCGCGCTCGCCCTCGGGGCGCTCGCGGGGTGCGCGAGCGAGCCCGCCGCCGAACCGGCGGCCGAGGCGCCCGGGGCGGCCTTCCCGGTCACCATCACCGACGACGCTGGCCGGGAGGTCACGATCGCCGCGAAGCCTGGGCGCATCGTGAGCCTCGCCCCCGCCAACACCGAGATCGTGGCCGAGCTCGGCGCGCTCGACCGGCTGGTGGGCGTCACCACCTTCTGCGACTACCCGCCCGAGGTGGCCGACATCGAGAAGGTCGGCGACTTCGTCGGCCCTAACCTCGAGGCCATCGCGGCGCTCGACCCCGACGTGGTGCTGCTCACGACCGGCGTGCAGGCCGAGGCGATCGCGCAGCTCGAGGCGCTCGGCGCATCGGTGGTGGCGATCGACCCGCAGTCGCTCGACGAGGTGTACGCGGCCATCGAGACCGTGGGCGCCGTGATCGGCGAGACGGAGGCCGCGGCGGAGACCGTCGCCTCGATGCGGCTCCAGGTGGAGGACATCGGCGAGCTCGTGGAGGGCGCTCCGGTCCGCTGCTTCCTCGAGATCGCGCAGGACCCGCTTTTCACCGCGGGCGCCGGCACGCTGCTGAACGATCTCATCGAGCACGCGGGCGGCGAGAACGTGGTCACCGAGGCGGGATACGTGGCGTACTCGGTGGAACAGCTCGTGCAGGCCGACCCCGACGTCTACCTTGCCACGATGGGCTCGATGAGCACGCCGAGCGACATCTCGGGCCGTCCCGGCCTCGGTGAGATCGCGGCCGTTGCGAACGACCGTGTGTACCTGCTCGACGACAACCTGGTGAGCCGTCCCGGTCCGCGTGTGGCCGACGGCATCCGCCAGATCGCCGAGGCGCTCCATCCCGAAGCGTTCGGCAAGTAGCATGACGCCCGCTCCCGGCAGATCGCGTACGGTCCTCGTGCTCTCGGGGCTCGCCGTGACGCTTGTGCTCGCGATCATCGCGGGTGTGGCGTTCGGGGCCGTGCCGATCTCGCCGGGAGAGGTCGTCAGCGCGATCGCGCACGCTCTCGGCGGCGGGGAGCGCACGCTTGCCGATGCCGTGGTGCTCGACCTGCGGTTGCCGCGCGTGCTGCTCGCGGCGCTCGTGGGCGCGGCTCTTGCGCTCGCCGGTGTGCTCTACCAGGCGCTGTTCCGCAACCCGCTCGCCGACCCGTACATCCTCGGCGTCTCCTCGGGGGCGGGCCTCGGCGCCACCGTGGCGATGATGGCGCTTGGCACGAGCTACATGATGCGTGCGATCGGCGTGCCGGTGGGCGCGTTCCTGGGCGCCGGCCTCACGATGGTGCTGGTGGTGCGGCTGGCATCGCGTCGCGGCAGACTCGACCCGACCTCGCTCTTGCTGGCGGGCATGGCGGTCTCGTACATCCTCTCGGCGCTCACATCGTTCCTGCTCGTGCTCGATCGCGAGCAGATGTCGAGCGTGGTCTTCTGGATGATGGGCGGTCTGCAGAACCGCTCGTGGGAGCACGTCGCGTCGCTCGGCGTGATGCTCGCGATCGGGTCGATCGCGCCGGCGCTCTACCACCGTGAGCTCGACCTGATGCTGCTCGGCGACGAGCGCGCGGGGCAGCTCGGCGTATCGGTTGAGCGCTTCAAGATGCTCGCGCTCGCCTCGGCCTCGCTCGTGGTGGCCGGGGCGGTGTCGGTCTCGGGGCTGATCGGCTTCATCGGCCTGATGACGCCCCACATGGTGCGCCTGGCGCTCGGTCCCCGGCATCGGTTGCTGCTGCCGGCCTCGGTGCTCGCCGGCGCGATCGTGCTCGTGGTGGCCGATCTGCTCGCGCGTGTGGTGCTCGCCCCGGTGGAGGTCCCCGTGGGCATCGTGACCGCGCTCGCCGGCGGGCCGTTCTTCCTGTGGATCCTGCTGCGGAAGGAGCGCACGCGATGAGCGCGTCCGACCGTCACGATGCGGTCATCGCTTCTGCCGGGGCCACCGGTGCCGCGCCCGGTGCGCTCGAGTACGTCCGCGCTTCGATCGGGTACGGCGCGCGCATCATCGTGCGTGACGCCAGCTTCACCGTCGCGCCTGGCGAGTTCGTGGGACTCGTGGGCCCCAACGGCGCCGGCAAGTCCACGCTCCTGCGGGCGATGACCGGCGGGGCGTCCGTGAGCTCGGGCGACATCACCTTCGGCGGTGTCTCGCTCGTGCGCATGCCTGAGCGCGAGCGGGCCCGCATCGTGGGCGTGGTGCCGCAGACGCAACTCGCCACCTTCTCCTTCACGGCACGCGCGTACGTGGAGATGGGGCGCCACGCGCACCTCGGCAGACTCGCCACACCCGCCGCGGCCGACGCGGCGATCGTTGACGAGGTGATGGAGCTCACCGACACGGCACGCCTGGCCGTCGAGCCCGTGGACGAGCTCTCCGGCGGCGACCTGCAGCGCCTCACGCTCGCGCAGGCGCTCGCCCAGCAGCCGCGCGTGCTGCTGCTCGACGAGCCCACGAGCCACCTCGACCTCAACCACGCGCTGCAGGTCCTCGAGCTCGTGCGCTCACTTGCCGACGGTGGGCTCACCGTGGTGGGCGTCTTCCACGACCTCGGCCTGGCCGCGCGTTATGCAGACCGCATAAGCATCGTGGCCGACGGTGGGGTCACGTCGCCGGCGCCGCCTGCGAGCGCGCTTGATGCCCGGGTGGTCTCCGACGTCTTCGGCGTGCGCGCCGTCGTGCGCACCGACCCTGTGACGGGCAGCGTGGCTGTCACGCCGATCGTGCGAGGAGCCGACCTCGCGCCGGCGGTGAGTGGTCCACGGATCGGTCTGGTGTGCGGCTCCGGAGCGGGCGCCGGGCTCATGCGGCGGCTCGCGCGTGCGGGACACCCGCTTTACTCCGGTGCGCTCAACCGCGGCGACGTCGATCACGCCGTGGCCGAAGCGGTGGGCGCAGGAATGGCGGAACTGCCCGCGTTCGGCGAGGTGGACGATATCGTCGCGGCCGACGTGCGCGCCGGGTATGCCGCGTGCGCGTGTGTGGTCGTGTGCGAGACGCCCTTTGGCAGCGCGAATCTGCCTAACCTGCAGGCGGCGCTCGACTCCGGCCGTCCGCTGGTCCTCGTCGGCGAGATGGACGATCAACGAGACTACGCTCATGGCCGTGCACACGCTCTATGGGAGCGGGCGCTCGAACGGGGTGCTCAGCGGGTAGACTCGGAAGCAGACGTACCCGGCGCCCTGGGGCGCTGCAGCGGAGTGGAGGCGTGATGGCGGAGCGCGAGCGCGGTCTCATCCAGGTGTATACCGGCGACGGCAAAGGCAAGACGACCGCCTCGGTGGGCCTTGCGGTGCGCGCCGTGGGGTCCGGCCTCAAGGTCGCGTTCATCCAGTTCGTGAAGGGCGGCGCCCGCTCGGGCGAGCTGGCGATGCTCGAGAAGCTCGGCGTCCGGGTCGAGCGTCCCGCCGAGCGCTCAACGGGGCTCCTCGGCTCGGGCATCCACGACGATGACCGCGCCGCCGCCGACGCCGCGTGGGCGCTCGCCAAGGACGTGCTTGCGGGCGGAGAGTACGACCTGGTGGTCATGGACGAGCTCAACGTCGCGATGCACTACGACCTCGTGGAGACCGACGACGTGCTCGCGGTGCTCGACGCGCGTCCGCCCGCGATGGAGGTCGTGATCACCGGAAGGGGAGCGCCCGAGGCGATCGTGGAGCGAGCCGACCTGGTGACCGAGATGACGCTCGTGAAACACCCGTTCGATCGCGGCGTCCCCGCGCGCAAGGGCATCGAGTACTAGATCGAGCAGCCGGCGATCTCGCCTCGGGCCACCGTGTCGAGCGTGACCGCTCCATGCGCGGCGAGCGACCGAACCAGCGCGCCGCGCGCCGTCTCGGGCGTGTTGTTCTGCTCCGAGATGTGAAGCGCGAACACCTGCGACAGTCCCCGCCAGCCGGCCGAGCGGAGCACCGCGGCCGCGGCCTCATTGGAGAGGTGACCGGTGTCGCCCGAGATCCGGCGCTTGAGGAACGGCGGGTAGGGGCCGGTGTCGAGCATGCGCGGGTCGTGGTTCGTCTCGATGCCGATCACGTGCGCGCCCGCGAGCGCTTCGAGCGCCTCGGATGTGACCACGCCGGTGTCGGTGGCTATCGCGATCCGGTGGCCCCGGCGGCTCTCGAAGCTATAGCCGCACGACTCGGCGGCGTCATGCGCGGTGGGGAATGCGGTGATGCGCATGCCGGCCAGTGAGATGCGCTCGCGGCGGCCGATCCGCGCCATCTCCGGCACGTCGGCGAGCACGCCCGAGAGCGCCTGCAGCGTGCCCGCGGTGCCGATCACCGGGACCCCGAGCTTGCGGGCGAGCACCCGGACGCCGCGCACGTGGTCAGAGTGCTCGTGCGTGAGCAGGATCGCCTCCACCCGGGCATCGAGCACGCTCGCGGCGGTGATGCGCCGCAGCGTCTCACGGGCCGAGATGCCGGCGTCGAGCAGCACGGCCCGGCCTCCCGACTCGATGAGTGCCGCGTTGCCGGAAGAGCCGGATGCGAGGATGATCAGGCGCATGGCGCCACCGATGTGTGGTGTGATGACATGGTGGCGATTGTATCGCGTGTGGATGACATTGCGGGGAATACACTAGGGATACGACGCAGCCGTGGTGGGTTCGCGGCACGGAAGGAGTGCGCTGATGGCAGGCAGTCGCTGGTCGCTACGCAACATCTACCTGTACGTGGTGTGCCTGATCACGCTCATCATGGTGATCGTGGGTGCGGCAACCGCCGTGCGGGCCGTTGTGGACCTGGTCTACCCGGACCCGGGTTACTACATGGAGCGTCCGCTCGACGAGGACGGCAAGCCGCTGTACTCGGATGAGGAGTGGGAGCGTCAGCAGCAGGTCCAGCAGGACTCCACGCTCAGGTACGCGGTGTTGTCGCTTGTGGGCAGTCTGTCCTACGTGTTCATCGCCGGACCGATCTACATCTACCACTGGCGCAAGATCGAGAGCGAGAAGGACGTCCGTTCCGAGCCCGCCGTACCGGCCACTACGTAGACCGAAGGATGAATGCTGTGAACGACGCTCGATGGTCACTCCGCAACATCTACCTGTACCTCGTGTGCCTGATCACGCTCATCATGGTGATCGTCGGCGCCGCTGGCACGGTGCGCACCGCGGTCGAGTTCATCTATCCCGATCCGGGCGCGTACTTCGACCCGTACATGAAGGTGAAGGGCGAGTCGGGTCTCACCGAAGCCGAGTTCGAGGAGCAGCAGCGTCTGCAGCAGGCCCAGCAGCAGCGGCAGGCCGTGCTCAATCTCGTCGGCAACATCGCGCTGGTGGTGATCGCCGGGCCGCTGTACGTGTACCACTGGCGCAAGATCGAGCTTGAGCTCGACGAGGCCGAAGACGCCGGCCGCGGTCAGGTATCCTGATAGCGATACCCTCACGAATCGGAGGCAGCGATGACAGTCATGCTCTACGCGCTCTCAACGTGCCCGTACTGCCGAATGACCAAGAAGTACCTGGATGAGAACGACGTGGAGTACGACGTCATCGATGTCGACCTGCTCGAGGGCGATGAGCGCACGGTCGTGGTCGCCGACGTGAAGAACCTCTCAGGTGGCACGTCCTTCCCCGTGCTGGTGGTGGGCGAGGAGGTCATCGTCGGCTTCAACAAGGCGGCCATGAAGGAGCATCTGGGCCTGTGAGCGCGGCGCAGGACCGGCCTGTGCGCAGGCGCTTCGCTCCGGGCACCACGATCGCGGACCTCAAGGCGTACATGGAGCCGTTCGCGGCCAGCCTCGGCTACAAGTTCAACACCGAGGAATGGTTCGTGGACGAGGTGCTGGACTCGGAGATCGGGATCCTCGAAGCCACCGGCGACGTGTACTGCCCGTGTCGCGTGCGCACGGGCGACCCGAAGGAAGACGCCGCGATCGTGTGCCCGTGCATACCGTTCCACAACGTGCAGTTCGCGGCCATGCGCAAGTGCTGGTGCGGGCTGTTCATCCTGAACGACGTCGAGGATGGCGCCGATCTGCTCGGCGTGATCGATGAGCCTGAGAAGGGCGCCGAGGTCGAGGTGCCGGTCTGCCGTGTGGACGATCTGCCTCCGGGCTCCGTACGGCATCTGAAGGTGGGGAAGCGCGACATCGCGCTTGCGCGCGTCGGCGACGACTTCTTCGCGCTCTCGAACGTGTGCCTTCACGCGTTCGGCCCGCTGTCCGGCGGCGTGCTCGACGGTCACACCGTGGTGTGTCCGTGGCACGGATGGCGGTACGACGTGCGGACCGGGGCGACCGACCACCCCGGCGCCGACGTGAAGACCTATCCCGTGGTGGTGCGCGCAGGACTCGTACTTGTCGTGACGACAGTGTAAGATTCCTTCAGCCGTCCGGGTAGCGCACAAGGGGCTCGCGATTCGACGGCGAATACCATGTGGCAGCGTGGTCGTTTCGAGGGGGAACATGGATCCGTGCGCTTGCCGCTCGCGCACGCATGCACTCACGGCATGCGCGATCGCGGCCATCGTCATACTCGTGTGTGTGAGCGCGGTCGTTCTCGCCACGGGCGAGGCGTACGGGTACCCTGAGCCTGGACCTGCGGGGGCCGACTGCTCGTACGCGTGTCATCAGTCGGGCGACTGTGTGTCGTGCCACGCGATCTACCCCGTGGACTCGACCTGGTACTCGGCGAATCCGGATGACTGGTTCAGTGGCCCCCACGGCTCCTACACGGCGAGCAGCAAGAAGTGCGCGACCTGCCATTCGGTGCACAAATCGCCTGCTGATTCGATCCTCCTCTTGCCGGCGGCAACCATCGTCGAGTCCTGTGAGACGTGCCATGACGGCACCGGCGGATACGGTGTATACGGTGCCATCTACGCGCGGACCGGCATCGATCCGAGGGTGGATGTCGATGTCAGTGGAAGTCACCGCGTCGGTGTGACGAGCACGACCCCTGGTGGCAGCCCGATGACGGGCGGTTCACTTGACCGGGTGTTCCGCGGTCCGGACGCGAATCTGATATGCAGCGACTGCCACTCCGTGCACGGATCAGATGTCGTCAATCCGTTCGTGGGCGACCGCCGGAGGGTGCGTGCTCCCTCCCCGAGCATCTACAGCTCGAAGCTTCTCCGGCGCACTCCCGGAGACTCCACTGTCACGGTTGACGACTACGGGTCGGACTGGTGTCTCGGGTGTCACGAGGGCCGAGTGTCGAGCGGCACTCTGCATAACCACCCGGTGGAGTCCGCCGACTCCGAGTGGCACGACCCTGCCGACCCGCTGTGGGTGTACGGGAACCTCCCAATTCTGAGCTCTGACGCCCTGGTCACCACCACGGTGCTCTCGGGACTCGGAGGCATCGTGAAGACTGACAGCCCATTCTGGATGCACGCACCCAACCCCCCGTATGCTTCCGAGAACCGGGGCTACCTGATGCCGTATCCACGCACTGATGATCAGGACGGCCATGCGCCGATCTGTCAGCAGTGTCATGAGGACACCCGGTCCGTCGGCAGTCTCGCGGAGGTGAGCCCCGGCGTGTACGGGGGTGACGCCGCCGATGCCAAGATCGCCATCAACAGCGCTGACGGGTTCGTGAGCACCGACAACCCCCTCTTCCAGAACTTCCCTCACGAGACTCTGAATGATCGCATGCTCGTGGAGCAGGACGACGATCTCTGTCTCAACTGCCATCCGATAGCACAGCTCCCGTGACACGGTAGCTTCCTGGCCGCCGCAGGAGCGCGGGCGTCGACATCGAACACGCACGGGTACGAGATTGGATCCGACAGGGGGAGCATGATCATCAGCGTGAGCCGCTCGAACGCACCCATGGCAGGGGCGTGTGTTGCTGCGGCTGCAGTCATACTCTGCATCTGCACGGGTGCCGCTGAAGTCGCTCATGCGTACCAGGAGCCTAGTACCATGGGTGACGCGGTGTGCATGACATGTCATGAGATACGGTGGATCGACTCGGCGATGGTGTTCTCGGACAACTCCGCCGGAGGCGACTGCACTGCCTGCCATGGCGCTGCCGCCGATGGGTCGCAGTTCGGCGTGGGATACACCTCGACCGAATTCAGCGGCCCGCACAGCGGGTATGCGACCACGACCCGCAAGTGCGCCACATGCCACAGCATGCACGAGTCGCCCGCCGATTCGATCCTGTTGCTCCCTGCGGCCACGATCGTGGACACGTGCGAGACATGCCACGACGGTACCGGTGGCTGGGGGGTGTACGGTGTGGTCCAGCTGCGCACCGGCGTCGCCCCGGGCGGAGGGCACGGCATTTTCCTGGGAGACGGCACGTTCAGCAGTACCAACGTGATCCCCGGAGGTGACCCGACTACCGGTGGTGGGCTCGCACGAGACTTCGCCGGCCCCGGCGGTCAGCTGATCTGCACCGACTGCCACAGCCCGCACGGCGCAGGCGTGGTGGAGCCCTTCCTGGGTGAGCGGCGACGCGTTCGCCAGGGCGTTCCGCCCCCCGTCTCGACCCGGATCCTTCGCCAAGCGCCGACTGGCGCCGCCACACCGGTGACCGAGTACGGTTCAGATTGGTGTCTCACGTGCCATGCTGGACGATCGTCGGGCGAGTCGGTCCACAACCACCCTGTCGAGAGCGCGAGCACGTGGCTGGATGCGCCGACACGCTTCGTGTACGACCGGCTGGCCGTTCTGGACAGTGGCACATCGACCAAGGGTACCGAGTGGGGGCGACTGGGTGGCACGCTTTCGGGCCTGGACCTGTATCACTCTATACCGGCCACGAATCCCGCCGGCAATCGCGGCTTTCTCATGCCATGGCCTCGCACGCAGGGCGAGGGCGGTCAGGGTGCGCATCTGCCTATCTGCCAGCAGTGCCACGAGGACTCGCGCGAGGCGGGGGACCTGGCTGCGGACGGATCGGGCACCGCAGCGCCGTTCAGCGGTGCGTACGGAGACGGTCTTGAGTGGGACGATGTGTCGAAGACCTGGATCGATGCCGTCGGCGCGAACCCGATGTTCCAGAACTTCCCTCACGAGACCGAGAACGTACGCATGCTCGTGGAGGAAGACGACGACCTCTGCCTCAACTGCCATCCGATGACTCAGCTCCCGTAGCCGCTGAGCTCCGGCGACCGGTGCGCTTGATCGAAGGGGTGCCTCGCGCATTCTGCGCCCGGCGACCCGGGCGCCGCAGGACAGGGGTCGAGCGCGAGTTCCGCAGTGAATGATGAGCCGCCCACCGGGCGGCTCATCATTCGGCACGAGGACTGTCTGAGCGAGCGACCCCTATCCTGCGGCGCTATCGCCCTTCTCCTTGAACAGCTCCGCAACCCCTCCGATGCTGCCCAGGATCCCGGACACCTCCATCGGCAGGAAGACCTTGTTGGCAGAGCCGTTGGCGATCGACTTGAGCGCCTCGAGGTAGCGGATGGCGATCAGATCGTTGGTAGGATCGCCCTCGTGGATCGCGCTGAACACGCTCTTGATGGCGAGCGCCTCACCCTCGGCAACGGTCAGCTTCTGGAACTTGTCGGCCTCGGCCACGCGCTTGATCGCCTCGGCCTTGCCCTCGGACTCGAGGATCGCCGACTGCTTGGAGCCCTCGGCACGGGTGATAGCGGCCTGCTTGTCACCGTCGGCCTCGAGGATCACGGCCCGGCGTGTGCGCTCGGCCTTCATCTGCCGGTGCATCGCCTCGGTGACATCCATCGGCGGCTCGATGCGCTGCAGCTCTACGCGCACGATGCGCACGCCCCACTTGTCGGTGGCGTCGTCGAGGATCTGGCGCAGCGCCGCGTTGATCTGCTCGCGGCTGGTGAGCGACTCGTCGAGTTGCATCTCTCCGATGACGTTACGCAGGTTGGTCTGCGCGAGCTTGGTGGCCGCCAGGTAGAAGTTCGCCACGTTGTAGACGAGCTTCACAGGGTCGGTGGCCTCGTAGTACACCACGGCATCGACGGTGACCACGACGTTGTCCTTGGTGATGACCTCTTGTGGCGGGACGTCCACGACGTTCTCACGCATGTCGACCTTGGTCATCTTGTCGATGACCGGGATGATCACGTGGAGGCCCGAGTCGGCCGTACGCTGGTACTTGCCAAGCCGCTCCACGAGCCCCTTCTCGTACGGGCGCACGATGCGGATGCCTGTCAGCGCCCAGATGAAGAGCACCGACAGGACGATCAGGCCGAAGAAGAGCACGAATACGATGGCGCCTTCCATGGTCACTCCTTTGCTTCTGCAGTGTCATCTGCGGGACTGACGATGAGGTGCGTGCCGCTGATGCGCTCGACGACGACCCGCGACCCCACGGCGATGTGCTCGCTGCCGCTGGCATCGGCCCGCCACTCCTCGCGTTGGATACGCACGCGCCCGCTACCGTCATCGGGCTCCACGTCTTCGATGACGACGCCCTGCTTGCCGATGAGGCGGTCCACGCCGACCTTCTCTGGCGGCTCGTGTGTCACGCGATCAGCGAACCGGCGAAGGCTCAGGAGCAGGACCGCCGAGACGGCGAGGAACGTCAGCCACTGCCAGACGAGCGGTGCGTCGATGAACGCGAGTCCGGCTGCAACGGCGGCTCCCAGTCCGAACGGCAACATGAAGAATCCGGCCGTGAATATCTCCGCCACGATGAGTATCGCGGCCAGCCCCAGCCACACCCAGAACCACATCTCCATGCACGACTCCCCTCGAGATCTTGGCGTTCTTATGAGGATACCCGACCCGGATGAAGCGGAACCGCCCGGAAGCGGACTTCCGGGCGGTTCCGTGAGGGTTTCCCAGGATGGATCTAGTTGGCGTGTTCCTCGACCTCATCGCCCAGGGGGGAGAGGCCACGCTCCGAGGCGACGGTCTCGAGCGGGATCATCACGATCTCCTCGACCTCGGGGACAGCGAGGACCTTGACCTGCTTCTCGAAGGTGACCGGGATGTACCCGTGACACTCCTTGCAGGTGTGGACGCGGTGACCGGGATCCTGCTCGTCGTACAGGTACTCGAGCTTGTCATGTGTACGCTGGCCGCACCGCGCGCAGCGGACTCGAGCGAACTCCCACTGCGTACGGCAGGTGGGGCAGCTCAGCCAGCGCCGGCCGCCCTGCAGGTCGCCCTCGTCGCGCACGACACCGGAAGAGGCCGGCGTCCCGCACACCGGGCACAGTCCTGAGTCCCACTGCTGCCAGTCGAACTTGCCCGCGGCCTTCACTGCGGCGGCCGCAGGTTCTCGCAGGAACGGCGTGGCGGCCTCCGTCAGGACGAACATCAGGAGCGGCTCGCTCAGGCGGTCGTCGGCGACGGCCCCGGCGATCCGCGTGACGAACGCATCCATGCCGGTGAGCATCGATGCAAGCGACTCATCGCTGACCGCGCTGGCGATATCGACCTCGGCGAGTGCAGCCGATTGCTCATCGGGCAGTCCGGCCTTCTCGGCCATGAGCGCCGCCACTTGACGCACGGCCGCCTGGTAGGGCTCGAGTGGGATGGTGGGCCCCACGAGTGAGAACAGCGTGCGGGTCTGCAGCAGGGCCTTCTCGGTGTCCTCGGCCGACGCGGCCTCATACGGTGATGCGCCTTGCGCGATGTCGTCCTGTGCGTCCCACAGGGCCTCGAAGAAGCGGAGCTGCTGCTCAAGGTCGGGGCGGGTGGAGATGTAGTGCTCGATCGCCTTCGTTCGGGCGGTGTTGCTCATGGAACCTCCAATGATGTTCGTGCGCTCCCTTACCCACGCCCACTCGTCTGCGGGGACCGATTTGTATCTGCCGGATACAGCCCTGCGAGGGTACAATGGCGAGTAGGTCCAACCATGCTAGTTTACACGTACGCGAGGGGTGATGGGACATGAGGGTGAGGCCGGCTGCCGTTCTCATGACCGTCGCCATGATTGCGGCGCTGATTCTTGGTGGCTGCAGCACTGGCGCGGGTACGTCCGGCGGCGCTGATGACGAGTACGGCGAGCAGAACGGGCTCGAGGTCGGCACCGTCGCGCCGGATTTCCGCCTGAAGAACCACGAGCAGCAGACGGTGGCGCTCTCGGACTACAAGGGCGTCAAGAACGTGGTCCTGGTCTTCTATCCGGCCGACTTCACCCCGGTTTGAGAAGGTGAGCTGTCCGGGTACCGTGACAACTACGAGTTCTTCCAGGAGCGCGACACCGAGGTCTTCGGCATCAGCGCGGACGCGTGGGCATCGCATGCCGAGTTCCGCAAGCAGCTCGAGCTCCCCTTCGACCTGCTGTCCGACTGGGACCGCACCGTGATGCCCGCGTACGGCGCGTTCAGCGTGCGTACCAAGATCGCCAACAGGTGGAGCTTCCTGATCGACAAGGACGGCGTGATCCGCTACACGCAGCACACGGGGCTCAACGAGCCACGTGATGTGGAGGCGATGAAGGCCGAGGTCGAGAAGTTGTACCAGGAGCAGACAGGGCAGTAGGCCGCAGGACGCCGCGTTGACGGCGTGACAGGAGGGTGTCATGAAGCGAACGGTGACCATTGTGCTAGCGCTGGCCCTCTCGGCGACGCTGCTCGCCGGCCTGGCCGGCTGTGGTGGAGCGTCGAGCGATGAGAAGGTGCCTCTGCATTTCATCCAGTTCTTCGATCCTGACTGTCCGTTCTGCAAGCAGATGAAGCCGACGATCGAGAAGCTGCAGGAGGACTACGAGTCGAAGATCTACAAGTTCGAGATCATCGACGTCTCGACCGAAGAGGGACTCCGTCAGGCTGACGAGTTCGGTGTGTTCATCACTCCGACCTTCGTGCTGCTCGACGCTGACGGCAACGAGCTGGATCGACTTGCGGGCGCGGCCACTGAAGAGAACATGGTGAAGTTCATCGAGCGCGGTATGGACGACGCCGCCGGAACCGCCAGCGGCCCGCGTGATGAGATCCCAACGACCGGCGGTACCGAAGCCGGCGAGTAACACCCGCGGACCTCACGCTGCATCGGACGCATGCAAGAGGCGGCCCCCACGGGCCGCCTCTTCGTGTGCCTGGGCATGGGGGGGCGGAGCCGTAGTCTGGCGTGGCCCGTGCCGAAGGGGAGCGCCGACAGGTGCGGCGCGGGCGCGGATGCGCGCATGTGGAAGGGCCGGATCCCAGTGGGATCCGGCCCTTCTTGCGTGCCAGACAACGAGCGGAGGCTACTCCGCGATCACGTTGTCGCCCTTCTTGAGCTCTTCCTTGGCCCACGTACCCCAGTGGTACAGGGCGTCAGACTCGCTGACGCGGCCATCGCCGAACATCAGCTTGCCCGAGCCACGGTACGGCTGGAAGATGCCAGCGCCGAGGTAGATGTGCGCGAGCATGAAGACCCCGATAAGGACCATCAGACCCGAGTGGAGCATGATGCTCCACCGCACGATACCCGCGCTGAACAGCTCGGGGAACCAGATGATGACGCCGGTGATCGAGATAGCGATCGACAGGAAGATCAGCGCACCGTCGGCCACGCCCTGGCCCGACTTGTTGATCTTCTGCGGCGGCATGTGCTGCTTCGCACCGAAGAACAGGTACGGGAAGAACTTCGCCATGAACTCCTTGTCATCAGCGTCCCACTTGAAGAACAGGCTCTTCCACAGGTGGACGAAGCCCTTGGGGCTGATGATGATCGCTGCGATCGGAGCCACGATGAAGATGACGGCCATGACCCGGTGCACCATACGTGCACCCTGGACCGTTGCCATGCCGACAGCTGCTGCCACGGACGGAATGAAGAGGATCAGTCCGGTCGCGAACAGCGACAAGCAGGCGATGGTGTGGATCCAGTGAAGACCGCGCGCGAAGGCGCTGTGCCTCTGGATGTACCTCACTTCTCCACCTCCTTGACGTTCAGCGTGTCGGTCTTCTCGTCATAGCTGTACTCGCCGCGCTTGTAGCCGAGGGCCATGAGATACGAGAAGCCGAGGCCCGCGGTGGTTGCCGCGATACCCAGACCACCCAGCGGCTTGAGGAACTGCCAGAAGTCGGTGATGCCGATCTTCGGGTCGCGGATGAGGCCGTGGGCCTCGAGACCGCGCTGGGCAACCACGATGGTGTGGAGCCCGCCGAGTTCCTTCTCGCCGTACATCTCGGCCTTGTCGTAGCCGGCGGCCTTCAGCTGGTCGACCCGCTCGCGCGCGATACCGAGCATGTCGGCGCGATCGCCGTACTCGAGTGCGCCCGTGGGGCAGGTGCTCACGCACGAGGGCTGACGCTCAGCCGAGGTGCGGTCGAAGCACTGCCAGCACTTGAAGGTCTTGTTCTTGGCCTCGTCCCAGCGCGGAACGCTGAACGGACAGGCGGCCACGCAGTAGCGGCAACCGATGCACTTCTCCTGGTCGATGACGACCGCGCCGTTGTCCTTGTGGGAGATTGCGCCCACGGGGCACGCCATCTCGCACGCGGCCTCGGTGCAGTGGAAGCACGAGTTACGCATGAAGTTCCAGTCGATGCCGATCTCTTTGTCCTCTTCACGGAAGTTGATGATCAACCACGTGTTGGGGGCGAGGTCCAGCGGAGCCTGGAAGCTCTCGGTGTACGTATACTCGTCGTTCGTCAGCGGTGAAGGCAGCTGGTTCCACTGCTTGCACGCAACCTGGCAACCCTTGCAGGCGGTGCACTTGGAGCTGTCGTACAGAATCGCCGTCTCAGCCATTTATCACACCTCCTGCTTCCGGATCTTGACCAGGAACGACTTGTACTCGGGAATGTGCGTGTTCGCGTCACCGACGTTCGGGGTGAGGTCGTTGGCCATACCACCGATGGAGCAGGTGGAGCCGTAACCCCAGTGCCACGGAGCGGCGATCTGGTGGACCGTCTTGCCGCCGACTTCCATCGGCTTCACACGGCCGGTCACCATCGCATACGCGGTGATGACGCCACGCTTGTTCTCGATGACCACGTTATCGCCAGAGACGATCCCGTTCTCCTCGGCGAGCTCCTTGGAGATCTCCACGAACATCTTCGGCATGGTCTCCACGAGCCACGGCAGGTTGCGGGTGAGACCGCCGGTCTGCCAGTGCTCGGTGAGGCGGAAGGTGGTCATGACGATCGGGAACTCGTCCGCGGTGCCCATGGTCTCGGCAGCCGACGCCACGACCGAGACGGCCGGGTTGGTCTGCTGGCTCGAGAGCTGGTTCTGGACCGGGGACTCGAACGGCTCGTAGTGCTCCGGGAACGGACCTTCCTTCATGCCCGAGGCGAAGAGCCGTGCCACGGTCTCGTTGGTCATCATGAAGGACAGCGTCTTCTCCGGCGGAGTCGGCGTGGTCACATCGCCCGCCACGACCTGGAAGCCGAAGTCCGGCACGTCGCCGCGGAGCCACTTGGTGCCGTTCCACTTCACGAGCGCCTTCTCCTCGTTGTACGGCTTGCCGGTGGCGTCGCACGAGCAGCGGTTGTAGATCACGCGGCGATTGAGCGGCCACGCGAACGACCAGCCGAGGTAGCTGCCGACGACAGGCATACCCTCGTCGAGCGGCTTGTCGGTGTTGTCGCGGGCACCCGTCTTCTGCTGCGTCGGGTCGCTGGGTGCGTCGTTGTTGGCGAAGTAGCCGGTGTAGATCCAGCAGCCACACGCCGTGGAGCCATCGGCCTGCAGATTGCCGAAGGATGCGAGGGCCTTACCGTCCGCGACGGTGTAGCCGTTGACGCCCTTGGCGATCTTCGTGATGTCGATGTGCCCGTCAGCGTCGAGGTAGTCCCAGCTGAGCTTGGTGAGCTGCTCGGGGTTGGCACCACCCTCGGCCTCGTAGAGCTCCTTCAGCTTGAGGTAGATCTCGCTGATGATCTCGGCGTCGTCCTTGCACTCTCCCGGCGGTTCCACGGCCTTGTAGCGCCACTGGATCCAGCGGCCGGAGTTCGCGACCTCGCCCTGCTTCTCGTAATGGCACGCGGCCGGAAGCATGAAGACCTCGGTCTCGATAGCCGCGGTGTCGGCGCCAGGCGCCTTCCAGAAGATAGCCGTCTCGGTCTCCCACAGGTCGACCGCGACCATCCACTTCAGCTTCGCCATCGCACGGCGCTCCTGGCCACAGTTCGGGCCACCAACGGCCGGGTTCTGGCCCCAGAGCATGAGACCCTCGATGCTGCCGGTCTCCATTTCCTGGAACATGTGGATGTGGCTGTGCGGCTTGCCGCTGAACTTCGGGACCATATCGAACGCGTAGTCGTTCTCGACGGTCGCGTAGTCGCCGTACCACTCCTTGAGCATGCTGATCAGGTACTTGGGACGGTTCGTCCACCAACCGGCGTACTGCGTCTCCTTCTCGATGTACTCGGCGAGGTTCTTGTGCGCCGAGGCGTTCGGGAGGTTGAGGTAGCCGGGAAGGTTGCCGAACAGCAGGCCCATGTCGGTGGAACCCTGCACGTTGGACTCACCACGGAGGGCGTCCACGCCACCACCGGCGATACCGATGTTGCCGAGGAGCAGCTGCAGCACGCTCATCGCGCGGCAGTTCTGCGAACCGTAGCTGTGCTGGGTCTGGCCCATCGCGTACATGATGACGCCGGCCTTGCCGGGCTCACCGGTGGACGCGTAGAGGTCGTACGACTCGATGAGCAGGTCCTGCGGGATACCCGTGATCTGCGAGACGACCTCGGGCGTGTAGCGCTCGTAGTGCTTCTTCATGAGCTGGAACACGCAGTTCGGGTCCTGCAGGGTCGGGTCCTTCTTCGCCTTCTTGTTGACGAGCGGCGTGAAGGCCGGGGTACCGGGCTTGTTCACCCATGCATACGCACCGGTGGCCGAGGTATCCCACGGCACTTCCTCGGCGACCTCGTACGCCCACTGCTTGGCGTCGTAGGACTTCTTCTCGGCGTCGTAGCCGGAGAAGATGCCGTCGTCGAAGGTGTAGGTGCTCTTCACGATGTACGACGCGTTGGTGTGCGTCTTCACGTAGTCCTCGTGGTAGAGCTTGTTCGCGAAGATGTGGTTGAACAGACCGCCGTAGTACGCCATGTCCGAACCGGTACGGATCGGGACGTACATGTCCGCAAGTGCGGCGCTACGGCTGAAACGCGGGTCGACGACCATGACCTTCGCGCCACGGTCCTTGGCCACCTGCACCCACTTCATCGAGATGGGGTGGTTCTCAGCGGCGTTCGAGCCGTTGATCATGATGACGTCGGAGTTCTGCAGGTCCGTCCAGTGGTTCGTCATGGCGCCTCGACCGAATGTTGCCCCCAGACCGGAGACAGTGGCCGAGTGTCATATACGGGCCTGATGGTCGATCCACACAACGCCGAGCGCGCGTGCGAACTTCGACAGGATGTAGCCCTCTTCGCCATCGAGTGCGGCGCCACCGAGCTGGGCGATGCCCTTGCAGCGGTTGACGGTCACGCCGTTCTCATCAACGGCCTCGTACGTGGCGTCACGAGTGGCCTTGATGCGCTTGGCGATCTCCTCGATCGCCCAGTCCCAGTCCTTCTCCTCGAACCCGTCTGCACCAGGTGCGCGGTACTTCACCTTGATGGTCCGGGCCGGGTTGAGCTTCAGCTCGCCGGTCTCCGGGTCGTAGACGTTGCGGATGTTGAACTGGGCATTACCCTTTGAGCACAACGCGCCCCTGTTGATGGGGTGGTCCGGGTCGCCTTCCAGGTTGATGAGCTCGCCGTCCTTGACGGAGAGCACCATGCCACAACCGACGCCGCAATAGCAGCAGATCGACGTCGATTCAGTGGCGCCTGCGATGCGCATTTCCGGAACCGCATCAGCAGCGAACGCGTTCGAGGGGCCGAAGAGCTCGGCCAGCGCACCGGCTGCGAAGGACGCACCGGTGAGCTTGAAGAATCCTCGCCTCGAAAGGTTCACGCTTTCCCTCCCTACTTCAGGTCAGTAGTTGAATCCGGGTTGTCGTTACCAACGAACGCGCGTCTACATCACCCCCTTCGGCGCGAACGTACGGGCGCCCGATGCGCTGACCGCCAGGCCTTCGGGCCCGCATGGGCCTGCGCTCGGACAAGATGCCGGATAGGTGACTCCCGCGTGGCGCTGAGCCAAGCGAGGAGTTCGCGGGGAGAAGGTGAGGGAAGGTGAGGTGTCAGCAGCGCGGACCGCAGCACATGCTGGGACCACTGAAGCGCGACCGTGGATCATGTCGGACGACCTCACAATCAGTTCGCAGAGAATGCCGGTTCTCATGCGGTTCCCTTACCAGGCGCCGAGCGTAGCATATGTAACAGTAGTTGCAAAGCCATCGCTCGCGAGCCGTGTACCCCCCAGGATGGGTAGTTCGGCACTCTGGAAAGAATCCCTGCACTATGTGGTCTTCCACGTGACGAACGGCTAGTTCATGCATGGTGGCGTGTCGATATGCATATTGGCCTGGGGTTTCGCCGCAGCCGCCGTGTAGCTCGAATGTCCCTATGCAGCAGCGTTCGCCCTGATGGCGGCGGTGGCGCTTCCGGCTGACGAACCCTACTCTAGCAGTGTGGAATCCCTGTCTGACATCGTACGCGCGACCGCCGATACGCACGGCATGTTCGCCGACGCTTCAGTGGTGGTCGTGATGGTGAGCGGCGGAGCCGACTCGGTCGCCCTGCTGCGGCTGTTCGCCGATGGCACGCTGGCGCCGGACGCCGCGGTGTCGGTGCTGCACGTGAACCACCGGCTGCGAAGTGACGCTTCGGACGGCGACGAGGCGTTCGTGCGGGCCTTGTGCGGCACCCTCGGCGTGGGGTGCACGGTGGTGTCGCACGATGTAGCGGGCTACGCGGCCTCGGCGGGGCTCAACCTCGAGGACGCCGGCCGGCGGGTGCGGTACCGGTTCGCCGACGAGGAGCTCGATGCCCGGTGCGGTGACGTCGGCGCGCCCCGGTCGGCCGGGCGCATCGCCGTGGCCCACACGGCCGACGATCGCCTTGAGACGTTCCTGGCGCGCCTGCTGTCCGGCTCCGGGGCAACCGGCCTGAGTTCGATCGCACCGGTGCGCGGCCGGGTCGTGCGTCCGCTCATCGACGTCCGGCGCTCCGCCATCGTCTCGTTCCTCGGCGCTCTCGGGCAGAGCTGGCGCGAGGACGCCACCAACGCCGACACCACGCGTGAGCGCAGCTGGGTGCGTCATGCGCTGTTGCCGGTGATCGAGGAGCGCGCCCCGGCGTTCGAGCAGGTCGCCCGGCGGACCATGCAGGTGCTCGCCGAAGACGATGCGCTCCTACAAGAGATGGCCGAGGCGTTCGCGCGCGACTTCGCGAATCAAGACGGCGAGGCGCTTGTGTTCAACCGTCAGGCGATGCGCACGCTCTCGCACCCGATGGCGCGCCGCACGCTGCGCACCGCGATCGTCCGGACCTTCCCCGACGCGTCGCGCATGGAGTTCGAGCATCTCGAGGCGCTCACGACAGGTCTGAACGACGACGCGTTCGCGCGCGACCTCTCCTTCGGTCTGCGGGCCGTGGCCGAGTACGATACACTTAGAATTTCTCGCAAAGACTCAGTCTCGCCGGTGTTGGCACCGGGTCTGCTCCACTGCCCGGGGAGCGTCGCTCTTGGCGACGCCGGCACGATGCACGTGGTGGAGACCGCCGGTCCCGTGGCGACGGGTCCCGATCGGGTCTCGATCGATGCGGACACGGTCTCGTGGCCGCTGGTCGTTGACGGTCCGCGTGAGGGTGACAGGATCCGCCCGCTCGGCCTTGAGGGCACCAAGAAGCTCTCGGATCTGCTGGTGGATGTGAAGGTCCCGCAACGGATGCGCGCTGTCACGCCGGTCGTGCGCGATAGTGAGCGTGTCGTGTGGGTGGCGGGCGTGAGGCTCGCCGAGGAGTGCCGCGTGACGGAGGCGACCGAACGTGTCGTGGATATCGTGTGGCGCAGACATGGTACGGGTACCGATGAGCTGACGGGCTGATGGGGAGTTGCTACATGGGAATCCATGACGACATCGATCACGTGATCATCACCGAGGAGCAGATCGCCGCTCGCATCAGCGAACTCGGGGCTGAGATCGCCGAGCGCTATGCCGGTAGCAAGCGCCCACTCCTGCTGGTTGCCGTGCTGCGGGGCGCCGCACTGTTCGTGGCCGACCTGTCCCGGGCCATCAACGGCGCGGTGGAGCTGGACTTCATGGCGGTCTCGAGCTACGGGTCGTCGACCAAGTCGTCGGGCGTGGTCCGCATCCTCAAGGACCTCGACGAGGACATCGAGGGTCGCGACGTGCTCGTGGTGGAGGACATCCTCGATACCGGCCTCACGCTCAAGTACCTGCTTCGGAACCTCGCGTCGCGCAAGCCAGGCAGTCTCGAGGTCGTGACGCTGCTCGAGAAGGAGGGCAAACAACAGGTGCCGATCGAGTGCGCCTATGTGGGATTCACCGTCCCCGACGAGTTCGTGGTCGGGTACGGACTCGACTACGCCGAGAAGTACCGGAACCTCCCGTACATCGGCGTGCTGAAACGTGAGATCTACGCCAACTGACGGCGGACAAGGAGCGTTCACGCGTGAATCGTAATCTCAGAACCGCCCTGCTGTACCTCTTCTTCATCGTGCTGGGGCTGCTCTTCCTCGCCAACACGCTGCAGCCCATGGGCGCGGTCAAGGAGTTGAGCAGCTCGGAGTTCATCACCGCCGTGGAAGACGGTCGCGTGGTGGACGCGAACATCCTGGTACGAAGCCTGAAGATCGAGGGCACGTACTACCCGGACGAGGCGGCCGAGAAGGCCGAGAAGGCCGAGGAGTACACGACCACCTACCTCGGTGACGAGGCGCTGTTCGGCGTGCTCAAGGAAGCGGGGACCGAGTACAAGGTCGACCCGCAGGACAGCTCGATCTGGCTGACGCTGCTCACCTCGTTCCTGCCGATCGTGGTCATCGTGCTTGTCATGTTCTGGCTGATCAACCAGATGCAGGGCGGCAACTCGAAGGTCATGTCGTTCGGCAAGAGCCGCGCGAAGCGCATCACGCGTGACCAGCCGCGCATCACGTTCAAGGACGTGGCCGGTGTGGACGAGGCGGTGGAGGAGCTCGAGGAGATCAAGGAGTTCCTCGCCAACCCCGGCAAGTTCCAGGCATTGGGCGCCAAGATCCCGAAGGGCGTGCTCCTCGTAGGCCCTCCGGGGACCGGCAAGACGCTGCTCGCACGCGCCGTCGCCGGCGAGGCCGGCGTGCCGTTCTTCACCATCTCCGGCTCCGACTTCGTCGAGATGTTCGTGGGCGTGGGCGCAAGCCGCGTACGCGACTTGTTCGAGCAGGCCAAGGCCGCGAGCCCCTGTATCGTGTTCATCGACGAGCTCGACGCCGTGGGCCGCATGCGTGGCGCCGGCCTCGGTGGCGGACACGACGAGCGCGAGCAGACGTTGAACCAGCTGCTCGTGGAGATGGACGGCTTCGACATCAAGGACAACGTCATCATCATGGCGGCCACCAACCGCCCCGACGTCCTTGACGCCGCGCTCCTGCGGCCGGGCCGCTTCGACCGCCAGATCCTGGTGGATCGCCCCGACCTCAAGGGCCGCCACGAGATCCTCAAGATCCACTCGCGCGGCAAGCCCCTCGGCGAGGCGATCGACCTCGAGGTCCTCGCACGCCGCACCCCGGGTTTCACCGGCGCCGATCTGGCGAACCTCGTGAACGAGGCGGCGTTGCTCGCCGCCCGTCACGGCAAGAAGGAGATCGAGATGCACGAGCTCGAGGAGGCGATCGAGCGCGTGATCGCCGGCCCCGAGAAGAAGAGCCGGATCATCTCCGAGCACGAGAAGCGGATCATCGCGTACCACGAATCGGGGCACGCGCTCGTGGGCCACGTGCTGCCCAACACCGATCCGATCCACAAGATCAGCATCATCAGCCGCGGTCGCGCGCTCGGCTACACGCTCGCGTTGCCGGTGGAGGACAAGTTCCTCTCGGCGCGTGGCGAGATGCTCGACGAGATCGCGATGATGCTCGGTGGCCGCGTGGCCGAGGCGATCGCCATGGGCGACATCACGACCGGCGCCAGCAACGACATCGAGCGCGCCACCAAGCTTGCGCGTCAGATGGTCACGCAGTACGGCATGAGCGAGAAGCTCGGCCCGATGACCCTCGGCGAGGGTCAGCACGAGGTCTTCCTCGGCAGGGACTTCTCGGCCACTCCGAACTACTCCCAGGAGATCGCGTTCGAGATCGACAAGGAGGTCCGGCGCCTGATCGATGAGGCGTACGACACCGCGCACCGCATCCTCACGGAGCGCCGCGAGCAGCTCGACCTCATGGCCGATGTGCTTGTGGAACGCGAGACCGTGGACAAGGAGGAGCTCGAGGCGCTGCTCGAAGGCACCTGGAGCGAGTTCCTGGAGCGCGAGGCCCTCAAGGCCGCCGAGGATGAGAAGGCCGAAGCGGGCAAGAAGCGTGGCAAGAAGGCCGAGCCGGAGCCCGCACCCGAGGAGCCGGTCGATGACCGGCCGATCGTGGATGTGGCCGTGCCGCCAGCGGGTGACGAGCCGAGCCCTGCCTGATCACGAGTCCTGCTGGCCGTACACGTCCAGCTGCTGAAGAGGCGCCTCTCCGGAGGCGCCTCTTTCGCGTCACCATGTTGACTGAGTCAGCTACATGTCTTATACATATACTCGCCGGGACCGACGGAAGGACGGGCATGGGCGAGGCGCGGGGCACAGCGGGCACACAGCAGCAGCCGGGCGACTGCCGCCGCCGGCGATGCTGCGAGTCGGGCGATGGCACCCGGCGTGGCGTGGGCGCTGGCAAGGGTTCGTTCGTGGAACCCGCGCTGCTTGCGGCTCTCGCCACCTCGGCAGGGCACGGCTACGACCTCGCTCGCGCGATCGAGGAGATGACCGCGGGCGTGGTCGTCCCCGACGCCGGGGGGCTGTATCGCATCCTCAGGCGCCTCGAGGAGGACGGGTTCGTCGTCTCCGAGTGGCGGGAGGGCGGATCGGGCCCCCAGCGACGGCTCTACAGCATCACGGCGGACGGCCGCGCTTTGCTCGCGCACTGGCTCGTGCATCTCGAAGAACGACGACACGCGCTCGACGTCCTCACAGGCGTGGTGCGCTCGGCATCGGATCCGGCGTAGGGCCGGGTCCGTCACGGGGAGGTCCTCATGAAGGTAGCGGTTTCCGCGCTCGGCCCCACACTCGACGACATGGTGGACTCCCACTTCGGGCGTGCGCTGTGGTTCATCGTGGCCGACAGCGAGCAGGATGGCTTCGAGGCCATCGATAACGCGGCGAACAAGGGCGCCATGGGCGGTGCGGGCACGGGAGCCGCCGAGCTCGTCTCCGACCGGGGGGCACGGGCGGTCGTGACCGGCCACCTCGGCCCGAACGCGTTCAACGCGCTCAAGGCGGCGGGCATACCCGGGTACTCCGGGACAGGGCGCACCGTCCGCGAAGCGATCGCGGCCGTGGCGGCGGGTGAGCTCGATGAGTTGACCGAGGCGGGCGAGGCGCACGCGGGCTGACGTGGATGCGGACAGGGCACATGCCGGCTGCGGCTGGCTGACGGAGAGGTGTATCGATGACTGACAACGGACGGATCGTGCTGGCGGTGCCGAGCAACGGCGAGGGCGGTCTGGACGCCGAGCGTTCGGGGCATTTCGGACGCTGCGACTGCTTCACCGTGGTGGAGATCGAAGACGGCGCGATCGCTGGCACGCGGATCGTGGCCAACCCGCCGCACGAAGAGGGTGGCTGCCTGCGCCCCGTGAACCTGCTTGCGGGCGAGGGTGTGAACGCGCTCGTGGTCGCCGGGATCGGCGGCAGGCCGCTCGCCGGGTTCAACGACGCGGGGATCACCGTGTACTTCGACAACCAGATCCCGCAGGTGCGCGTGATCGCGGAGCTGGTGGCCGACGGCAAGGTCGAGATCATCGACCCGTCGTACGTCTGCGGCGGCCACTAGCCGATGTCCGCCGCCGAGCTGCTCATCGGCCGTCTCACCGTTGCGATCGCGTCAGGGAAGGGCGGAACGGGCAAGACGCTCGTTGCCACCAACCTGGCCGTCGCGGCGTCCAGGGCGGGCTCACCTGTGGCGCTCGTTGACTGCGATGCGGACGCACCCAACGACGCGCTGTTCCTCGCGCCTGAGGCGCCGCAGGTGAGCGCCGTCGATGTGCCGCTTCCTGTTGTGGACGAGTCGGCGTGCACCCTGTGTGGCGCATGCCGGGCGCAGTGCGCGTACGGCGCCATCCGCATCCTCGGCGGCAGGGTCATGGTGTTTCCGGAGATGTGTCACGACTGCGGGGCGTGCGTGAGGGTGTGCCGTCCCGGTGCGCTTCGCGAGCAGCCGCGGCGAGTGGGCGAGGTGGAGTGGGGGCGTGTCCCGGGCGGGCTTGCAGGGCCTGCGGGCATCGATGTCGTCACCGGCATGCTCGATATCGGTGAGGTGAAGACCCCCACGGTGATCCGGGCTGCGCGCAAACGCGCTGAGGTCCTCGGCCGCTCGCTCACGGTGCTCGACTCGCCGCCGGGCGTGGCCTGTGCGGCGGTGGCGGCGATGCGCGGCGCCGACGTGCTGGTGCTCGTGACCGAGCCCACCCCGTTCGGGCTGCACGACCTCGAGCTCGCGGTCGACCTCGGCCGTGAGATGGGCATCCCGCTCGGCATCGTGGTGAACCGCGACACCGGCGTCTCCTCGGAGGTGGACGTGTACGCCATCCGCGAAGGGATACCCGTGCTCGCGCGCATACCCTTCGATCGGCGCGTCGCCGAGGTATACGCGAGCGGCGGGCTGGTCATCGACGAGCATCCGGAGGGCGCGCGCTGGTTCGAGGCGCTCTGGGACGCCGTCCGCGCTCTGGCCCAGGGGGAGGCGTGATGCAGCGGATCGTCTTCGCGTCGGGCAAGGGCGGCACAGGCAAGACCACGCTCACAGCGCTCACCGCGCGGCTTCTGGCGGACGCCGGTGAGCGGCTCGCGCTCGCCGACTGTGATGTGGAGGCGGCCAACCTCCCGATAGCGCTCCGCGCCGAGGTGGTCTCGAGCGAGCCGTTCACGGGCGGCTCCAAGGCGGTGATCGACGCTGAGGCATGCCGCGGTTGCGGCGCCTGCGCGCTCACCTGCCGGTTCGACGCTCTCGGTCCTTCGGCGGACTACTTCCGCACGTTCTCGTACGTGGTCGACCAGTGGGCGTGCGAAGGGTGCGCCGCGTGTGTGAGCGCCTGTCCGTACGGGGCGATCACAATGGTCGAGTCGCAGGCGGGTGAGGTGATGGCCGCCGAGTCAGGCCCCGGGCCGATGGTGTTCGGCAGGCTCGCACCGGGTGAGGACCTCTCCGGCAAGCTGGTGACCGAGGTGCGCCGATGCGCTGACGGGATCGCCGGGGAGCAAGCGATAGAACGCATGTGGATCGATGGGCCTCCCGGTGTGGGGTGCCCCGCTATCGCGGCGATCACCGGGACCGACCTGGTGGTGGGCGTGACCGAGCCGACGCTCTCGGGCGAACACGACCTGATGCGGCTGGTCACACTCGCGAGGCGGTTCAAGATCCCCGTGGCCGTCGTGCTCAACAAGGCCGACCTCTCGGAGTCAGGGGCGCGGCGCCTGCGTGAGCGCATCGTAGCCGAGGGGCTGGAGCTCATCGGCGAGGTCCCGTACGATCCCGCGGTGGGGGTGATGCCTGAGCGGCTGGCCCGCGGTGAGCTCACCGCCTACCCGGAGGGTCCGGGCATGGACGCTGTCCGGAGCATCGCCGCGTGGCTGTCCGAGCAAGGGCCCGCCACACGATAGGGATGCTGCGCGTGTCCGGCTCCGCTTACGGGTACCATCGTGTGTGATGGTCCGGCGGAGGGGAGCGCCGTGGGGACGTGGGGACGCATCGGTACCACGGTTCGGGACTTGCTACCCGCTGGCCGGGGCGGACTCGGGCGCGACTCCCGGGGACTCATGCCGGAACCACCAGCGGCGCAGCGTGCGCTGGTCGATGCGCTCGACGACGTCTCGAGCGCGGTCTCCTCGGCATCAAGCGTGCGCGACGCAAACGCGGTCATCGTGGAGGCGGCCAAGCGCTTCACGGGAGCGGACAAGGTCGCGATCTGGCTGCTGGACGAACACGCAGAGGGTATCGCAGTACGTGCCGGGAGACGAGCGCATCATCACGGTCGAGGACGCTGCCGAGCTCCAGTTGCATCAGGAGCATGTGCTGCGGCTCGAGTCGCGCCCGCCCAACATCGAGGGCTCGGGACAGGTCACCATCCGCGACCTCGTGCGCAACACGCTGCGTATGCGGCCCGACCGCATCATCGTCGGTGAGGTCCGTGGCGGTGAGGCGCTCGACATGCTGCAGGCGATGAACACCGGGCACGACGGTTCGCTGTCCACCGTGCACGCCAACGCTCCGCGCGACGCGCTTGCCCGCATCGAGACCATGGTACTCATGGCCGGGTTCGACCTGCCGGTGCGAGCCATCAGGGAGCAGGCGGCCTCGGCGTTCGATCTCCTGGTGCACCTCGCCCGGTTGCGCGACGGGAGCCGCCGCGTGGTCAAGGTCGCCGAGGTCGAGGGGATGGAGGGCGACACGATCGTGCTCCAGGACATCTTCTACTTCGACTACTCGATGGGTGTGGACGCCACCGGCAAGCACCTCGGTCACTTGAAGTCGACGGGACTCCGCCCCAAGTTCGCCCGCAGGCTCGAGGACATGGGTATCGAGCTGCCGGCGAGCCTTTTCGAGTACCAGGCGCCGGCGAGGCGATGATCATGAAGCGCCTGACGGTCGTGCTCGCCCTCACTCTGGCGCTGGCGCTCTGCGCGAGCGTGGCCATGGCCCAGGGTGAGGAGCTGGTGATCCGTGATGTGAGCGTCGCCGAGTTCCCGCGGGTGCAGATGCACGTCGACGTCCCGGCAAGCGACGGCGCTTCGTCGGCGAGCTTCGATGTCCGCGAGAACGGCCACCCGGTGGAGGTGCTCTCGGCGCGTTCGGTTCAGGCTGAACCGATGGACGTGTTCCTGGTGCTGGACACGAGTGGCTCGATGCGCGGGGCGTCGCTTGAGGCGGCGAAGTCAGCGGCCCGGGCGTTCGTGGCCGAACTGCAGGCGGGTTCGCGCGTCGCGGTGGTGGCGTTCTCGGAGTCCGCGCGAGTGGTCGCGCCGCTCGGCGAAAGCGGCAACCCGCTCCTGGGTCCCGCGATCGACGCTCTTGCGGCCGACGGTGAGACCGCGCTCTACGACGCGCTGCGCGTGACGGCCGAGGAGGCGGTGCGCGCCGGTGCGAAGCGGCCGATCGCGGTCGTGCTCTCCGATGGCGGCGACACGGTCAGCACCGGCACGCTCGATCAGGCGATGAAGTCGATGCGCACGGCGGGTGTCCCGGTGCTCGTGGTGGCGCTCCCCTCGGCGGAGGCCGACGTGGGCGTGCTCGAAACGATCGCACAGCAGGCCGGCGGACGGTTCGTGGGGGTGGCCGAGGCCGACGCGCTGACGAAGGTCTACGGGGACCTCGCGCGTGGACTGCAGGTCACCTGGGATGTCACCTATGTCAGTCGTCGGCCGTCCACCAAGGACATCGACGTGCTGGTGACCGTCGAGGACTCCGGCCGCTCGATGACCGGCTCGGCGGTCATCCCCAATCCGCTGTTCGATGCGTCGGCCGAGCGGACCGTGCAGGCGCTCGATCCGGTGCCACCTGCGGACATGGCGACGCTCGCGGGCGCCGGTCTCCTGGTGTTCATCTCGGTCTTCGCGTTCGTCGCGGGGCTGGTGCTCCTGCTTCTGAAGCCGAGGACCGCACTCGAGTACGTGAAGTACTACGACCAGAGCCGCACCGGCCCGGAGGCCGCCGGAGAACGCGAGGAGTACTCGAGCCGCGTCACGTCGTCGCTCCTCGGCGCGGTGGACTACCTTGCCGGCAAGCGTGGCATCAATCGGTTCGTGTACGAGCAGCTCGACCGCGCGGGGTGGCCGCTCCGGCCCACCGAGTACATCACAGGTCACCTCCTGCTCGTGATCGCATCAGGCATGCTGGCCACGTGGCTGAGCGGGAACCTGGTGGTGGGTGTGATCGTGGTCGCGCTCGCCGTGATGATTCCCCTTGCGATAGTGGACGGGCGGATCGGCGCGCGAAGGCGCGCGTTCGAGGAGCAGCTGCCCGATGTGCTCAATCTCATCGCTGGTGCACTTCGGGCAGGCTGGGGTCTGCAGCAGTCGATCGACCTCGTGGTCGAGCAGATGGCGCCGCCGGTCTCGCAGGAGTTCGCACGCGCCCAGACCGAGATCCGGCTCGGTCGCCCCGTCGAGGAGGCGCTCGACACGGTGGCGCACCGGACCCAGAGCGAGGACTTCTCCTGGGCCGTCACGGCGATCGGCATCCAGCGCGACGTCGGCGGCAACCTCGCCGAGGTGCTCGACCTGGTCGCGGCGACCATCCGCGACCGCGGAGCGCTCAAGCGGCAGATCTCAGGACTGACCGCCGAGGGGCGTCTGTCGGCGTGGATCCTGCTCGTACTGCCGTTCGTGTTGATCGGGATGTTGTCGGTCGTGAACCCGGGGTACATCGCGACGCTGTTCGCCACGGGTCCCGGGATCGTCATGCTGGTGCTTGGCGCGGTGTTGCTGCTGGTGGGTGCGATCTGGCTCCGGAACATCGTCACGATCGAGGTGTGAGATGCAGTACCTGTTCGCCACTGTGCTCTTCCTGGCCGTTGGCCTGCTGGCCTGGGTCGCGCTGTCCCTGGTGTTCTCCGATGAGCGCATGGTGAGCAGGCGGCTCGAGGGACTCTCGGCGTATGAGGTCGCCGAGGCCGGCGTGGCGCATCCGCAGCTCCGTCCGTTCTCCGACCGTGTGCTGTCGCCGGGGTGGTCGCGGATGCGCGAGGACCTCACGGCGATGACACCGCACGCCACGCGGGAGCACCTCCGCCACCGGTTGCTGCTCGCGGGCAATCCGCGCGGCATCGATGTGGGCCGGTTCCTCGGCATCAAGGTCTTCGGCGCCGTTGGCGTGACCGCATTCGTCGTCGCTCTTGCCGTGGTGCTTCGCGCGTCACTCCTCGGCTGGATCCTCGGCATCGCACTCTCGGTGTTCTCGTACTGGCTGCCGGACGTGTGGCTGTCATCAGCGATCTCGAGGCGTCAGCGGCGGATCCGTATCGCGCTGCCCGATATGCTCGACATGCTGACCATCAGCGTTGAAGCCGGCCTCGGGTTCGACCAGGCGGTGGCCAAGATCGTGCGCATGTCGCGCGGTCCGCTCGCCGAGGAGTTCGCGCGGATGCTGCAGGAGATCCAGGCGGGCGCGTCACGGGGCGACGCGCTCAAGCGCATGACCGCACGCACCGATGTGCAGGAGCTCAACACGTTCGCAACGGCGATCGTGCAGGCCGAGCAGCTCGGCATACCGGTGGCCAACGTCTTGCGGGTACAAGCCAGGGAGATGCGCCTGGTTCGTCGGCAGCGCGCAGAGGAGCAGGCTCAGAAGACGCCGGTGAAGATCGTGTTCCCGCTGGTGCTCTGCATCCTTCCGGCCACGCTCATCGTCATCCTCGGCCCCGCGTTGCTCTCCATCGCACGGGCTCTCTTCTGACCGGGTCGAAGTCGATCCATAGCGGGGCGTCATGGCGCCCCCGGGGCGCTCCGTCGTCAGCGGTCGCTTTCGCCCGCGGCGTCTGATGGGGGATACTTGAACGGTCTGGATCCCGACCACCACGGAGTGCCCATGGACCGCTCGCGCATCGAACAGGGCGTACGCCTCATCCTGGAAGGCATCGGCGAAGACATGTCGCGTGAGGGGCTGCTCGACACCCCCACGCGCGTGGCGAACATGTACGAGGAGATCTTCGCCGGGCTCGGGCAGGACCCGGCCGAGCACTTCGCGGTGACGTTCAACGAGGGGCACCAGGAGATGGTGCTCATCCGTGACATCCCGTTGTACTCGGTGTGCGAGCACCACCTCGTGCCGTTCCTGGGCAAGGCGCATGTCGCGTACATACCGGGCAAGGACGGCCGCATCTGCGGGCTCTCGAAGATCGCCCGCCTGGTGGACGTGTTCGCCAAGCGCCCGCAGGTGCAGGAGCGGCTGACATCGCAGATCGCCGATACGCTCGTGGAACAGCTCGATCCGCAGGGCGTTCTCGTGGTCATCGAGGCCGAGCACCTGTGCATGTCGATGCGGGGGGTGCGCAAGCCCGGCACGGTGACCACCACCTCGGCGGTGCGCGGCATCTTCGAGCGCAAGGCTGCCACGCGGGCCGAGGCCATGAGCCTCATCAAGGGGGCGCGGTAGACGATGCCAGACCGTGGACAGCGCGTGTGGCGGTGCGGGCGCTTCGCCCTCCCGCTCGACCGGGTGTACGTGATGGGCATCCTGAACGTCACGCCCGACTCGTTCTCCGACGGGGGCTCGCACCTGGGTGTGGACGCGGCGCTCGAAGGCGCACGTCGACTCCGGGCGGCGGGAGCCGATATCGTCGACATCGGTGGTGAGTCAACGCGCCCCGGGTCCGATGCGGTGAGCGTGGAGGAGGAGCTCGCCCGGGTGGTGCCGGCGGTGCGCGCGCTCGTGCCGACGCTCGACGTGCCGCTCTCGGTCGATACCCGGCGCCCGGAAGTCGCGGCCGCGAGCGTGGCCGCCGGGGCGAGCATCGTGAACGATGTCTCAGGCTTCCGTGACCCGGCGATGGTCGAAGTCGCCACCACGACGGGTGCCGGTCTGGTGGTGATGCATATGCTCGGCGAACCCAGGACGATGCAGCGGGAGCCCCGGTACGACGATGTGGTGGCCGAGGTCTGCGCGTACCTGGCGGACCAGGCGCACATGCTGGAGGGGGCCGGCGTGGCGAGCGATCGCATCGCGCTCGATCCCGGGCTCGGCTTCGGCAAGACCACCGCGCACAACCTCGAGCTGCTGCGCAGGCTCGACGAGCTCGTGGCCCTCGGCTACCCGGTGCTCATCGGCGCGTCGCGCAAGCGGTTCATCGGCGAGGTCACCGGCGTGGACGTGCCAGCCGAGCGGCTGCACGGGAGCGTGGCGGTTGCGAGCTGGTCGGCGCTGCTCGGCGCCGATGTCGTGCGCGTACACGACGTGGGGCCCACACGCGAGGCGCTGGCGACGCTCGCCGCGATCACCGACGACAGCGGAGAGAGGTGCTGAGATGAGCGTGCACGCGTTCCTCGCGCTCGGCAGCAATCTCGGCGACCGTCTGGACACGCTGCGGCGGGCACTCGATGCCATCGATGCCATCGACACCACCAACGTGCTCGCGGTCTCCAACGTGGTCGAGTCCGAGCCGTGGGGTGTGACCGAGCAGCCGTCGTTCGCCAACGCGGTCGCGCGTGTGGTCACCTCCGTGAGGGCCGACACGCTGCTCGAGGCGCTGCAGGAGATCGAGGATGCGCTCGGCAGGGTCCGCGCCGAGCGGAACGGGCCGAGGGCGATCGACATCGACATCGTGCTCTACGGCGACGAAGAGTGGGACACGCCGGCTCTGGTCATACCGCATCCGCGCGCGGCCGAGCGGGACTTCGTGGTCACGCCGCTGCTCGAGATCGCCCCGGGCGCCACGTGGCCCGACGGCACCCCCGTCTCGGCCGAGCACGCGGTGCACGGGCGCGTCACCCGGGTGCTCGGTCCGGTGCCCGGCTACGAGGATCGCACGCCGCTCGCCGCCTCTGCGGGGGCGCACACCGCACCGCTTGGCGAGGGTCCGTGGGTGGAGGTCTCGTCCCGCAGGTTCAACGTGTCGGGCGGCCTCACGTACGCCGCCGAGCTCCGGTTCGACGCCGCGGTGCTCGAGCAGGAGGGCATCCCCTACGCGTGGGACCCTGTGCCGCCGGCCGAGGAGTACAACCTCTACCTCATGTCGCGGGTGTACCGCCTGCTCGTGCCGGAGCCCCTCGCCGCACAGGCACGCACGCTTCTCGCCCGGGTGCGCAGCGCGCCCATCGTATCCGAGGGCGACGGCGAGCCGGAGTAGGAAGCCGCTGTTCACGGGCCGGTTCCGGCTGCGTCCGGGCTCTTCGCGCGTCGGTGTATACTCGTAGCCCATCTCAGGAGGCGGCCCGGACCCGGGTAGGGCCGGGACCGCGAGGGAAGGAGCGCTATGAGCGGCACGCCATCCAACGCACGCCCGTCACGGGTCACCACCACGCGCCTGGCCGAGCTCAAGGCCGCCGGCGAACGCATCGTGATGATCACCGCGTACGACGCCCCTGGCGCGCGACTCGCCGACGCGGCGGGCGTGGACTCGATCCTCGTGGGCGACTCCCTCGGCATGACCGTGCTCGGGCTCGACAGCACGCTCCCGGTCACGATGGACGACATGGTGCGCGCCACCGCCGCGGTCTCCCGCGGGGCGTCGCGTGCGCTCGTGGTGGCCGACCTGCCGTTCCTCAGCTACCAGGTGAGCGTGGAAGACGCCATCCGCAACGCCGGCCGTCTGCTCGCCGAAGGTGGCGCTCAGGCCGTCAAGCTCGAGGGTGGCGCCGAGGTTGCCGACCTTGTGGGCATCCTCGTGGACGCGGGCATCCCCGTCGTCGGTCACGTGGGGCTCACCCCGCAGTCGGTGAACGTCTTCGGCGGGTACAAGACGCAGGGCAAGGACGTGGAGGGCGCGCTCGCGCTGGTGGACGATTGCCTGGCGCTCGAGGCCGCTGGTGCGTGCGCCGTGGTGCTCGAGCTCGTGCCCGCCGAGCTCGCCGCACTCGTGTCCGAGGAGCTCACCATCCCTACCATCGGCATCGGCGCCGGCGCCGGATGCGACGGCCAGGTGCAGGTGTTTCACGACATCCTGGGTCTCGGCGACTTCACGCCACGCCACGCGCGCCGCTTCGCGGAGATCGGCGAGGCCATCACATCGGCGATCGCGGCGTACGCCGGCGAGGTCCGCGCGGGGGAGTTCCCCGCCGAAGAGCAGCTCTCGCATCTCGACGAAGAGGTGCTGGCCGAGCTCGAGCGCGCACTCCCACTGACAGAGAGTGAGGACTGAGGATGGAACGGCTCGCCTCCAAGCAGGAGGTCCGTCAGGCGGTGGCCGAGGCCCGGCATGAGGCGAAACGCATCGCGCTCATCCCCACGATGGGCGCTCTGCACGAAGGGCATCTCTCGCTCGTGCGCGCCGCGGCGGAGCGCGCCGACTACATCATCGTCTCGGTGTTCGTGAACCCCACGCAGTTCGGCCAGGGTGAGGACTTCGAGGCGTATCCGCGCGACCTGGCGCGTGACATGGACCTCCTCGGCGCCGAGGGCGTCGATCTCGTCTTCGCGCCCACCCCCGAGATCATGTACGCGTCCGACGCGCAGGTCACCGTCGACCCCGGCCCGCTCGGCGCACTCTATGAAGGAGCGGTGAGACCCACGCACTTCAACGGTGTGTGTACCGTGGTCACGAAGCTCTTCTCCATAGCGCTTCCGGACCTCGCGTTCTTCGGCGAGAAGGACTATCAGCAGCTCGCGATCGTGCGCCGCATGGCCCGCGACCTCGACCTGCCGGTGAAGGTGGTCGGCTGCCCCATCGTGCGCGAGTGCGACGGGCTCGCACTGTCCAGTCGTAACGTCTACCTCTCGGCGGAGGAGCGCGCGGCCGCGCCGGTCCTCTATCAGGCGCTCCGCACGGCCGAGACGCTTGTGCTCGATGGTGAGCGCAGCGCCGGCGTGATCGCGGGAGCGCTCCGCGACACGATCGCGGGCGAGCCGCTCGCCGCGCTCGACTATTCCGAGGTGGTGGACGCGGTGACGCTGCTGCCGGTCGACACGATCACAGGCCCGGCGCGCGCCCTCGTGGCTGCCCGCTTCGGCGCCACCCGGCTCATCGACAATATCGTCCTGGAGGTGGGCTAGGTGGCAGACGCATTGGTGACGCCTGAAGAGGTGCGGATCCTCGCACGCGACCGCAAGGCGGTCATCTTCGCGCACAACTACCAGCGTGCCGAGGTGCAGGCGGTCGCCGATGTGGTAGGCGACTCGCTCGAGCTCGCGCGCCGCTCGGCCGCGGTGGACGCCGAGGTGATCGTGCTCGCGGGCGTGCGGTTCATGGCCGAGAGCGCCGCGATCCTCGCGCCCGGCAAGACCGTGCTGCTGCCGCGGCCCGACGCCGGCTGCCCGATGGCCGACATGATCACCGCCGAACAGCTCGCCGGGTGGAAGGCAGAGAACCCCGGCGTGCCGGTGGTGATGTACGTGAACTCATCGGCGGAGGTGAAGGCGCTCACCGATGTGTGCTGCACGTCGGCCAACGCCGTCGAGGTCGTCCGCTCCCTGGGCGTGCCGCGCGTGCTCTTCGGCCCCGACCGCAACCTCGGCCGGTGGATCGCCGGTCAGGTGCCGGACGTCGAGGTCACCGTATGGAACGGCTGCTGCCCGATCCACGACCGGGTGTCGCTCGAGATGGTCCGGGAGGCCAAGGCGGCCCACCCGGGCGCACCGGTCATCGCGCATCCCGAGTGCCGCCCCGAGGTGAGTGCCGAGGCCGACGCGGTGCTCTCCACGAGCCAGATGATCCGCTGGGCCCAGAAGGCGGGCGAGCCGGAGGTCATCGTGGTGACCGAGGGCGGTCTGCTCACCGGCCTCGCCAAGGCGGTGCCCGACACGCGGTTCGTCGGCATCATCCCGGCCATGATCTGCCCCAACATGAAGCTCACCGGGCTCGAAGAAGTCCGCAACGCGCTCCGCGACCGCACAGGGCAGGTGGTGGTGCCCGATGAGGTGGCCACCGCGGCCCGTGCGTCGCTCGAGCGCATGACTGCGATCGGATAGGGACGCCGTGGACAGGGGTGCCGTGATCAGACAGTCCCCGGCGGATGCCGTCGACAGTGCCGGCCCCGTCTTGACCACGGTGACCATCCCGCCGGCGCTGGACGCACGGTATCTGCTGCCATTCGATACCGACAGCATGCCGGTCGAGCGCACCGACGTGCTCGTGATCGGCTCGGGGATCGCGGGGCTGACCGCGGCGCTCCACGCGTCGCACCTCGGCAAGGTCACGCTCGTCACCAAGTCCGAGGTCACCGACGCGAACACCTGGTACGCCCAGGGCGGCATCGCGGGCGCGGTCGGGGAGGCCGATTCGGTCGACCTGCATCTCGCAGACACGCTCGTTGTGGGCCAGGGCCTCTGTGATGCCGAGGTGGTGCGTGCGGTGGTGGGCGAGGCGGCTGAGGCGCTCGCGGAGCTCGAGTCGCTCGGCGTTCGGTTCGACCGCGCGGCCACCGGCGAGGTGGCGCTCGCGCGCGAGGGGGGCCACAGCCTGCCGCGCGTGCTGCATTCGGGCGATGCCACCGGTGCCGAGGTGCAGGACACGCTCTCGGCCGTGGTGCGCCGTGCGCCCGGCATCAAGCTCGTGGAAGACACCTTCCTGGTGGACCTGCTGACCGAGGACGACCGGTGCGTCGGGGCGATCGTGATGGACCGGGGCAGCCACGCGATGATGGCGCTTCACGCCGATGCGGTGGTGCTCGCCACGGGCGGCTCGGGCCAGGCGTACCGGGTGACCACCAATCCGTTGGTGGCCACCGGTGATGGCGTGGCGGCCGCATGGCGCGCCGGCGCTGAGATCGCCGACATGGAGTTCATGCAGTTCCACCCCACCGCGCTCGACAGCGACGCGACCGTGAAGTTCCTCATAACCGAGGCGCTGCGCGGCGAGGGCGCGTACCTGCTCGACTGCGCGCTTGAGCGGTTCATGCCGGCGGTGCATCCGCTCGCCGAGCTCGCCCCGCGCGACGTGGTGAGCCGCGAGATCGAGAAGGTCATGCACCGCTGCGGGCGCCCGAACGTCTGGCTCGACGCCCGCCACCTCGGCGCGGACTTCCTCGAGCGCCGCTTCCCCACGATCTGGCAGGGGTGCCGTGAGGCCGGCTACGACCTCTCGTGCGCTCTCGTGCCCGTGGCTCCGGCCGCGCACTATCTCATCGGCGGCGTGCGCACGGACATCGACGGGCGGTCGTCGCTCCCGGGTCTGTACGCCGCGGGCGAGTGTGCGGCATCGGGCCTGCACGGCGCCAACCGGCTTGCCAGCAACTCGCTCCTGGAGGGGCTCGTCTTCTCGCGTCGGATCGTGCGTGCGCTCGAGGGCGAACGTGTTCGGCAACGTCCCGGCCGGATCCATGCCCAGGTGCGCACGCAGGTCGCTGCCGGAGATGCGCGCGTGGTGCGCCCCGCACTGCAGGAGCTGATGAGCCAGCACGCCGCGGTCACGCGGTCGGCGGCGGGCCTGACGACAGCCGCCGGATCGATCGCCGCGCTCGCCGCCTCACTCGGCGGTGCGCACCCGTACGAAGTGGAGACGCGCAACCTGCTGACCAACGCGGCCCTGATGACCGCCGCCGCGCTCGTGCGTGAGGAGAGCCGGGGGACGCACTTCAGGAACGACCACCCGGAGCGTGACGACATGGCATGGCGCGGACACACGGTGTGGCGCCGAGGAGCCGACCCGCGCTACGTGCCGCTCGTGGGCCCCGAGACCATCCCCTCCGCCGAGGAGGTGCTGTAATGCACGGCCTGCCGCCTTCAGACGACCTGATCGCACGGGCGCTTGCCGAGGACCTGGGCGTGGAGGCCGCGCGCTTCCTCGGCCAGATGCCGGCCGACCCCGCCGTGCTCGACGCCGACGTGACGGGTGCGGCCACCGTGCCCGATGACGCCGGGTTCACCGGGCGCATCGTCGCCCGGGAGGCGGGAGTGGTGTGCGGGCTGGCGCTCGTTGAGCGGACCTACCAGCTGCTCGCCGCCGCGTCGGCGTGGCCCGAGGCGGCGTGCTTCCCGCTCGTCGCCGAAGGAGCTGACGTGTCGCCGGGCGACTCGGTCCTCGAGATCGAGGGGCCGGTGCGGCTCGTGCTCGCGGGCGAGCGGACGGCTCTCAACCTGCTGATGCAGCTCTCCGGCATCGCCACCGAAGCACGCCGCTGGCAGCGTGCGGCCGGCGATGCACTCACGGTGACCGACACGCGCAAGACGCTCCCGGGGTTGCGCGCGCTCTCCAAGTACGCCGTCCGGGTGGGGGGCGCCGCGAACCACCGCGCGGGCCTGCACGACATGGTGCTCATCAAGGACAACCACATCGCGTACTCCGGCGGCGTGACCGCGGCGGTGGAGGCCGCGCGGGCGACGCATCCGGACCTGGAGGTCGAATGCGAGGCCGACACCATCGAACAGGCCGTGGAAGCCGCGCGCGCGGGTGCCGACTACGTGCTGCTGGATAACATGGACGATGTCACGCTCGGCCGGGCGGTCGTCGCGGTGCGTGAGGCTGCGGCCGGCCGCCGGTGCCTCACCGAAGCGTCGGGACGCATCACGTTCGAGCGGCTGCCCTCTCTCGTCGCCACGGGCGTGGACCGCGTCTCGGCGAGCGCTCTCACGCTCGTGCGGCCGCTCGACTTCGGGTTGGACGCGTCATGAGCGACCTCCGGACCCGCTACCTCGGCTGGTTCAGGCGCGCCGCGATCGCCCTGGTGATGCCGCTCGTCCTGATCGCGGTGCTCCAGGCGGCGTCGGTGGCGCGGTGGTGGGACGATCCCGTGCCCGATGCGGGCGGCGTGCGCTACCTGTTCATCTCGGTCGCGGTGGCCTCCGTGGTCATCGGGCGCTCCACGCGCACGCGGGACACGGCGAAGCTGCCGCTCGACGAGCCCGCGCTGCGCTCACTGTCCTGGCGGCTCGTGGTGTACGCGTGCGCGCCTGTGGTCATCGGCGCGGTGCTCGCGCTCATGACCCGTCAAGCGTGGGACTTCTACGCGTTGCTCCTCGTCACGTTGATCGGGATCGTCGTGCTCTTCCCACGGTTCGACCAGTGGGTGGCGTGGTCACAGCCGCCGGACGGAGGGCAGCCCTGATGCCGGTCACCGGATTCGGACCGCTCGATTGGTTCCTCGGCCTGCTCGACACCTGGGGGCACCTCATCGTCGCGGGCTTCACCATCTCGGAGAACCTGTTCGTGATCGGCTCGTTCACCCCTGGCGAGACGATCGTGATGGCCGCGGGGTTCGTGTCGGAGATGGGCGGGCTCAACCCGTGGCTCGTGGGCGTGTCGTCGCTCGTAGGGACGATGATCGGGAGCAACCTGTCGTACTGGTTCGGACGGCGCGGCGGTCGTAACGCGCTGCTGAAGTGGGGCGGGAGGTTCTTCGACGAGGAGCGCGTGATCGCCGCCGAGGAGTACTTCGACACACACGGCAACAAGACGGTGCTCGTGTCGAGGTTCGCCGCCGGCTTCAAGAACTTCGTGCCGGTCATCGCCGGCGCGTCGCGAATGCGTTTGTGGATCTTCGAGCTGTACACCTTCGCCGGCGCGCTCATCTACACCACGCTGATGGTGATGCTCGGCCGCATCTTCGCCGACAACTTCGATCGCGCGCTGGCTGTGGCGCGCAGTCTCACATGGTTCGGCCTGTTCGTGCTGCTGGCGATGCTTGCGGCCATCTTCTGGGGCCGCCGACGCTACATCGCGCGCAAGGTCGACCTGTTCGTGGAGCTCGCCGAGGAGATCGACGCGGGCGAGTCGGACGACGCCGGGCGGGCGGCCGGGGA
>JAZIGI010000015.1:0-43021 GCA_036679125.1 Actinomycetota bacterium
GTCCCGGCCTCGGTCGACGACGACGCTGAGTACGCCGGTCGTCTGTCCGGCGCGAGCCGCTACGAGACCGCCATCGCCGTCGCGAACTTCGGCGTCGATGACTACGGCATGAGCTGGAACGATCTCGGCATCGCCACCGGCGAAGGCTTCGCCGACGCGCTTGCCGCAGGCCCGCTCCTGGGCTCGAAGAACTCCGTTCTTCTCATGACCCAGGGAACCGTGCTCACCCCCGCCACCGAGGCCAAGCTGCTCGCGCTTGCCGGTGACGTGGACACGTACTACGTCTTCGGCGGCACCGGCGTGATCAACGCCGCTGTCCGTGCTGACGTCCAGGCCGCCCTCACCCCCGCACCGGAGCCCGTGGGCGCGCACGCGCTGCCCGACGTGTTCTGCACGGGCGCAGGCTGCCACGATGGAGCTCCGGATATCGCGATGCTGCACCTCAATCTTGCCGAGGGGCAGATCGGCTGCAACTACTGCCACGGCATCGCCGGTGGCCCGACGAGCGACTGCGAGGGTTGCCACTCCGGCGACAACGCCGCTCATGAGGCCGATCACCCGGTCATTCCGAGCGAGAATGGTTGCCAGGACTGCCACAGTGCAGCGGTTGTGGATATCCACGCCGACTGCACCAGCTGCCACAACCAGACCACCGACGTCACCGACGCCACCTGTGAGACGTGCCACGACAATCCGCACGCGAGCGTCCCAGCGCACACCATCAGCGGTGCCTGTGCCGCCTCCAACTGCCACGGCACAGACGTGATGAAGATGCATGGCACCGACTTCCGTCTCTCGGGCGAGGAGCCTCCGGGCTGCCTGGCCTGCCATGACGAGGGTGTCACGCCTTCAAACGTCTGTGGCGACTGCCACACGGGCAGCTTCGGCGCGTATCACAACGATGCAGCGGGCCACGCGGACCTGACGGCCGGCATCGAGGCCAACAACCAGGAGTGCGTGACGTGCCACCTGAGCAACGTCACCGCCCTGAATGCCGACCTCGGCCAGCATGACGGTTGCCGGTGTCACACTATCGCGCACAACGGTGGAGCCGATCGTTGCACCACCTGTCACGCGCCGCACGGTTTCAGCCAGCAGTCGCAGTACTGGGATCCCACGGGCACCTGGGAGCCGATGGGTGGTCACAACACCCCGCTGTTCGACGTGAACGGTGGCGCCACGCACTTCGGTGAGGGCGGCATCATCGTCAAGGACAGCATGGGCAACACCATCGAGCAGGAATGGCCGCTGCCTGAGGTCGGTGTCTTCTGGAGCCAGTCCAACGCGGTCAAGATGTACCTGGATCCGTCGTTCGAGCCCACCTCTTCGGTGGCAGCGACCGACTCTCCCGAGATCGCCATGGACTTCCGCGGCTTCGCCTCAGCGCAGGAGGGCGTGGACGCCCTTCGCCTGGACGTTGGCTGGGACTCCGTCATCACCTGCTATGACTGCCACACCGAGCTCGAGGGTCTTGAGGGACCGCAGGGCGCGAACGCCGCGAACTACGGCCTCGACCCGAACTTCCCCGATGACTGGACCCGTGCGGAGCTGACCAGCTGGGACCCGACGGGCATGCGCTCGATCGAGACCACCAGCGGTGGCACGAACCCGTACTACACCACCATCGGCGCTCAGATCCATACGCCCGATACCCCGACGCTGACCAAGCAGAACCTGATCTTCGGCGATGCGAGCACAGCGACGACGATCGGCCCGGGCGCCTTCTACAACATCGGTATCGCCGCAAGCCAGGGCTACTCGATGGGCAACACGGAGCCGGGTCGGTTCCTGTGCCAGAAGTGCCACAAGCTGACCAACAGCTTCCAGGGTCAGGCCATCGAGGGTAATGGCCGCGGCAACCGTTCGAACGCCCTGAACTACATGGGCTTCTCGAACTACCCGCACATGGAGCACCACGCCGACATGATCACCGGACAGGGCAACTGCGTGTCTTGCCACATCGCCATCCCGCACGGTTGGAAGCGCCCGCGCCTCCTGGTCTCGGAGTTCGATCCCGAGCCTTACAAGGTGCAGCACATCTACCCGGGCATGGGCGATCTGGCACTGGCCAAGACTCCGAACCCCGACCTCTCTGAGGGTAACTGGGGCTACATCGGTGTCGGCAGCAGCAACACGCTGTACTTCACGCCTGGTGCGATCAACCCGGCGACCGGCAAGCCCTACTCGACCCACCTCGAGAAGGTCTCGGCCAGCCCCAACGCCACCAAGGAGCTGGAGGCCATCCCGCAGGAGCACTTCCTGCACGGCCTGCATGACAACGAGGCCGCGAACCTGGTCTACGAGGCCTACGGCTTCGAGCCGCTCAAGTGGGACACGTGGGACTACACCGTCAACGGCGTGAACTGGCATGCAGACACGTCGAACGCACGCGGTCACTACAACAACTGCAGCGCGTGCACGTCGGCGGCCAACCGCCACGACGACACCGTTGCCGGCGTCGCACCTGACGTACCGTACTGGAAGTAGCGCACCGCACGTAATGCCGTGGGGAGCGGGTCTCCGTACCTGCTCCCCACAACCTGGCACTCCCGGGGGGCGGGCAGCGATGCTCGCCCCCCTGTGCCGGTCATGTAAGCTGTGTCCAACAGACACCGCATCACGAGAGGTATCCCGCATGATCATCAGAGACCTCCGGCCGAAGTCCCTCAACGTGCGCGCGTTCGTCGCGCTCCTTTCGGGCGTCATACTCGCATTGGCGGTGTTCACGTTGGCAGGTTGTGCCAGCAGCGACGCGCCGCAGCCTGCGTCGGAGGAGGAGCCGAAGGGGTACGGCATGGGAGGCGTCGACCAGGAGATCCACCTGCTTGCGTCTGTCGTGGAAGACGTCCCGGCCCCCTGGGATCTCACCACCCCCGAAAAGGCCGTTCGCTCGTATCTCGACTGGGTGAGTTACGCATACCGGACCGCCGAGTCCGAAGCCGCCTCACAGACCCAGTCCGCGTACCAGCTGGTGCGCACCGACGCGTACGTGCAGGCAAACCTGCAGGAACAGAAGCTCATGGATCAGCAGCTCGTCTCCATCACCTTCGGCACACCGAGCATCGAGGGCTCCAGTGCGGTGCTCCCCGCCGAGGAGGAATGGACATACCGCTACGTCTCCGTCTCCGAGGCAGGGAAGACGCTCAGCGGTCCTCACACCGCAAACTACGAAACGACCTACAAGCTCGTGAAAGAAGAGCACGGTTGGGTCGTCGATGACATAGAGGTCAAGTCGCTCGGCTCGGTCGAGTGAGAGGGCGATCGGTGAAGTTCCTTCGTCGTACGCTCGGCTCACCCAGACTCGCGCTCGCGCTCATCATCCTGGTGGGCGCCTGGTCCATGCTGGCGACCATCGTCCCGCAGGGGCATGCCGATGCACCGGAGGTGGAGTCCTGGGTCGCGGCCAACGGGGTCCTGGGCTCGATCACCAGCGCTGTGGGTCTGCATGAGGCCTTCGGTGCACCGCCGTTCATCGCGATGTCCATCGTCCTCATGCTGTCCACCGCGGTCTGCTCGTGGGATCGGACCCGTGTCGCGGTCAAGCGTGGGCGAGCCCTGAGGGCCGGGGCGCGCATCACCCCGGAAGACCTGGCCCGTACCACTGACCTCGCCGTCCCGATCGATCCCGCACTGAGCGACGCTGATGCGCTTGCGCGAACCACCAGCAGGCTTGAGGCGATCGGCATCAAGGTCAGGACCGAGGGCGGCGTGATACGCGCCGTCTCGCCGTGGTGGTCGGTATGGGGGAGCCCTGTGTTCCACTGGGCGCTTGTGCTCCTCGCTCTCGCCGCGTTCTCGGGCGTGCTCTTCCGCGCCGAGGGCAACATGGTCATCCCGGTCGGCGAGAGCAAGCCGGACGTGCCGGAGTCATACCTCGTGGTCGAGACCGGGCGCCTGCACAGTTGGGATGGTGTCGAGCGCAGCATCCGGGTCGAGGACTTCGATCCTGCGATGAAGAAGGGCGACCTCGAGCTCGGCGCTGTGCCCACGGTTTCCGTGCTGGATGGCGACGGTCAGGTCGTCGCCACCGAGGACGTCTACCCGAACAACAAGCTGCACGCAGGCTCGCTGTCGATCAATGCGCCTACGTGCGGTCTCACTGCCACCATCGCGCTCCAGACCGCGGGCGGCGACAGTCTGCCTCCGGTGGTCCAGCTCGTGGCGTTCTCGCAGGAGGCGTCGGGCGGAACAGAGCCGCTGCAGCCGCTGATCGCGAGCAACGACTCCGGTCAGGTGCTGCTGCGGCTGATGGCCACGATCCCCCTCGACCCGCGTGGCGACGGCACGTACGGTGAGTGGATACCGAAGGACCCAGCCGCGCACATCGTGCTCGAGGACGGGGCCGGGACGACCCTGTTCGACGGGGTCATCCGCACGGGCGAGTCCGCGCCGCTGAACGGTGGGGGCTCGGTCGAGCTCCTTGATGTCGGCTGGTACGCCCACCTGGCACTTGTGGACGACCCGAGCATCCCGGTGGTGTATGCGGCGATGGTTCTCGCTCTCCTCGGCCTTACGATGTCGCTCGCCAGCCGGCAGCAGCTCATCGCTGCGGCTGTGAAGACCGACGATGACGGGCGTTCGCTTGCCGTGATGATGCGGCTGTGGCGGAACGTCCCCACCGATCGCGCTGAGATCGAACAGGTCCTGACCGAGGCGCTCGGTAGGCTACCGGAAGGAGAGAACGCGTGACCCTTGAGATCACATTGATGTGGATCACGCTCGGGTTCTACTTCGTTTCCACGCTCATGTTCGTGGTCGGCGTGATCTTCACCCGAGAGAAGACGACCCGGCAGGCGTTCTACGTCGCAGCGGCGGGCCTCGTTCCGCAGCTGGCCGCTGTCGCCGTACGCTGGGTGCGCCTCGGCCACGGGCCGTACGTGGGCTACTACGAGGTCGCCAACGCCCTCACGCTCTTCACGATGGTGCTGTTCGTCGCGGCCGCACTGCGCAACACCCGTCTTGCGTCGATCGGCGTCGCGGTCATGCCGGTCTCCGTGCTGCTGCTTGGCGGGGCGATGCTCTCCGACAAGGCGGACATCCCGATCACGGCCTCACTCGCGAGCTACTGGCTCGTCATCCACGTCATCTTCGCGAACATGGCGTTCGCCGCGTTCGTGGCTTCATTCGGCCTCTCGATCGCGTACGTCCTGCGCAACAAGCAGGGCAGCGTCTGGGTCGACAGGCTCAAGGCCCTGCCCGATCAGCTGCGCGTGGAGGACCTCTCCGTACGCTTCGTGCTCGCGGGCTTCCTGCTGTGGGGCATGATGATCGTCTCCGGGGCCATCTGGGCCGAGGAATCGTGGGGGCGCTACTGGAGCTGGGACCCTATCGAGACGTGGAGCCTGATCGTGTGGCTCATCTACGCGGTGTTCCTGCACCTGCGCTACACGATGCGCTGGAAGGGCACGCGCCTGGCCTGGTTCTCGATCGTGTCCATGCCGATCGCGCTCTTCTGCCTCATCGGAATCCCAACGGTCTACAACACCATCCATGCTGGCTATATCGGTGGCATGGAGGGGCAACTCTGGTAGCCGCACCGTAGGCTGGATTCGGCGAGCGCGTCGCAGCGCTACCGCTACGCACAAGAACGGGCGCCCCGCGGGGCGCCCGTTCTCTCGTTGCTGTGGTGTATGCGCAGGCGCTACTCGGCTGCCTTGTCCGCGCCGGAGAGCCGCTTCATGGCGGCCGCCATCTTCTTGGGCATCTCGCCGATCTTCTCCTTGCCGATGCCGAGGAAGTCGAACTGCTCGCCGTAGTCCCGCATCATGACCTTCATCGCCGAGAGCATGTAGCTGCGCTTGAAGCCCTCCGGCAGCGCCAGGATCTCGTTCATCTTGTTCGCATAGAAGCCCATGTAGCAGCGGCCGAGCGCGATGGTCACGTCGGTGAGCGACATGTTGTACGGCTCGATGATCGGGGTCATGATGTTGTACTTCGAGTAGTCCCACACGCGGATGCGGTCGTATACGTCCTTGTACAGCTGCGTGTACGGCATCGGCGTGAGCACGGGGAAGACGGCGATGTCCGGATTGAGCTTCGCGGCCATGTCCGTGGTGTGCTTGATCGACTCCCAGGTCTCCTCGGGGAAGCCGATCATGAACGACGCCTCGATCATGATGTCGACCTCTTTGAGGAGCCGCACCGCCTTCTCGTTCATGTCCATCGTGGTGCCCTTGTTGAGGCTGCCCAGGGTCTCGTCACTGGATGACTCGAGACCGAGGTAGATGTGCATGATGCCAGCGTCGGCGTACTTCTGCAGGATGTCCTCATCGCGGATGATGTCTTCCACGCGGGTCTCGATCAGCAGATGCGCACCGATCTTCTCTTCGATAAGGAGATCGAGGATCTTCTCCCAGCGCTCGCGGTCGCGGGTGGGGTATGCGTCGATCAGCGTGATGAACTCGACCTCGTACTCCTCCACGAGGTGCCGGATCTCCTCCACCACCTTGTACGGATCGCGCGCGCGCCACTCGCCGCGCCAGAACACCCGCTGGCTGCAGAACGAGCAGCCCATCATGCAACCACGCGAGGTCAGGATCGAGGCCATGCGGCCCCACGGATCGATGTTGTAGTGGTAGTCGTCCCAGTCCAGCTTGTCCCAGGCCGGCTCCAGCACATCCAGATCCGCGATGTGCGGACGCTGCGGCGTGGCCACGATCTCGCCGTCGCGGCGGAACGCGATGCCCCGCACATCGTCCACAGGCTTGCCCTCTGCGTACGTCCTGAGGAGCTCCTCGAGGGTCTCTTCCATCTCGCCGCGCAGGATGACATCGACCGAGATGTCCGGGTCCGACAGCATCTCCTCGTACATGAAGGTGGGGTGGGGGCCACCGAGGAGGGTGTGGATCGTGGGGTCGACCTCCTTGGCCACCTCGAGTGCGCCAACGGCGGCCGGGACCGTGCATGTGCTGATAGCGCCGGTCACCGGAAGGTAGTCCAGCGACATGACCACGTCGGGCTTGAAGGTCTCCACCTGATGACGGATCTCGTCATACGAGGTGTCCTTGTACATCGCATCGTAGATCTTCGCTTCGTAGCCAGCCTTCGCCGCAGAGCCTGCGAGGTAGACGAGGTGCAGCGGCGGCCAGTTGCCGATCATCTGCTGTCCCCAGGTCTTGTAGGGCGGCGTGACGAACAGGACTTTGCTCATGAAGACGATTCTCCCATCGGTTGCCACGGTCGAGCATCGAGATAGCAAGCATGGTACCACTGGTGGCAGAAAGGTTGCTTCACATATCCTTACCCGGCGACCACCGTCCGTCGCGCATGGTACTCTCGCACGACGGTATGAGAGAAAGGTGCGACCCGCCTGATGTCCGACCACTATCAGCTGCTGCAGGTCCGCCGCGACGCCTCGCCCGAGGTGATCGCCGCGGCGTACCGTCGTCTCATGCGGGACGCCCATCCCGATCACGGTGGGAGTGCCGAGCGGGCCACCACGCTGAACGTCGCGTACGAGACGCTGTCCGATCCCTCGGCCCGGGCGCGATACGACGCGGGACTACCGCCGGAGAGCTGGCGCGACCGGCCCCTGGCCCCTGAGATCGCGTATCGGTTCGGGCGGTCGCTCGGCCGGTTCGTGCGATCCGTCCGCCACGACGTCCTCTAGACGGCGACGACGCGACCCCTGGGGGCCGCGTCGTGTGTCGCCGGAAACCCGGGTGACCGGTCTACAGGTACTGCCACACGTCGTCGATGCCCGCGTCACTCGCGGGGATGCACTCGGAGATCGTGAGCGCGTACGTGCCGGTCTCAGGGTCGATGAGCCGAAGATCGATCGTCTCGGGCTCTTCATACCAGCGGCCCTGCGGATCGATCAGCCGCTTCACGCGTGGGCGCAGCAGGTCGTCCTTGTTCACCCGGAACACCACGGCCGTCGATCCGTCGTCGATAGTCACCACGGCGCCCATAGGATAGATGCCGAGCATCGCCACAAGCGCCTTGGTGACGCTGGGGTCGTACGCCTTGCTCCGGCCCTGCATCAGTACCGCGAGCGCCTTGTCGGGCCGTATCTCGCGCCTGAACGGCCGTCGCGTGGTCATCGCGTCGTATGCGTCGCAGAGCGCGACCACCTTCGAGAACAGGTGCTGCTCCTGTGGCGCGTCCGCCGGGGGATAGCCCTGCAGGTCGTGACGCTGGTGATGCTCGTATGCCACGACCATCGGCATCTGATCGACGAGCTGGATCCGCTTCAGCAGATCCGCACCCTCCGTGGTATGGCTCTTCACGATCTGCCACTCGTCGGCTGTGAGGGGACCCTCCTTGTTGAGGATGTCCTCCGGGATGCGCACCTTGCCGAGGTCGTACAGGAGCGCCGAGAGACCCAGCGAGCGCAGCGTCTCCTTGTCGAGCCCGATGGAGGCGCCGAGGGCGAGGGAGAGGATGCACACGTTGAGCGAGTGGTTGAGCGTGTAGTCGTCGTGCGTCTTGATCGCGGCGAGTCCGAGGATGGCGGCAGGGTCCTTGAACAGCGTGTCGAGCAGCGCGCTGATCATCTGCTGCAGCGCGTCGACCTCGAACACCTTCCCGAGCTTGGCCTGCGTCTCCACATCGCGCATGAGGGCGACGCCCTGGTCGTAGATCTCGCGTCCGTGGGCCTTGTTCTCGCGCTCCTCGGCGGCGCGTACCTCGTCATCGAGGTCGCTCGTCTCGGCGAGCGACACCGTGGCCACTCCGGCGCGCGACAGGTAGCCGGTGGCTTCGTCGATCGCGCTGATGGATGTGTCGTTGAGGAGCGAGGCAAGAGCGCCCGCGTCGCTTTGCGAGAAGCCGAGTGTGAACGTCACGGCCGAGACGCCGCGAGCCAGGAGGTCCTCGATGAGCTTGCGGTAGGTCACGCTCTCCTCGGGGAGCACCTGGTTCTCGATGAACAGCGTCGCTTTGTACACGTTCAGGGTGACGTTCTCGAAGCCGAGCTCAGCGAGCGTGGCTACGGCCTCGGACAACTCCCGGGTCGACTGCTCGACCAGGGGATGCGTGGGCGGGTAGAGCGCGTCGTTGTTCTGCGCCACCGCGATCGCCCGGGCCAGTGCCCGGGCAGCGTTGAGGCGCTTCTCGCTCGAGAACGGTGGCCGTGCGGCTGGTCCCGCTATCGAGGCGAGCTCCTCCGGCGTCTCGAGCCTCTCATCGTCGATGGGGTGATCGGTCACTCGACTTCCCTCCTTCTGTCGGTGCGGCTCCGGCCCTCTATGGAGTCCAGGACCCTTCCCGCCAGGTATCGAAGCTCACGGTTCTTCTTGCCGAACACGATCCGCCGCGAGGCGATCCGCCTGAGCGCCGGTATGGCGCGCTCAGAGCCGATAGCTTCGAGACTCTTGAGTACTTCTTTCTTGAGCTCGTAGTTCCTCTCATTCACCTCGGCGACCGCGATCACCTTCAGGAGCGCCGGGACGGCGCCCTCGATGCGTGCGGCGCCGATCTCGCGTGCCGCGATGCGGCGCGTCTCCGGATCCCAGTGCGACAGACACTTCTCGAGAAGCTGGAGGCTCTCGGCGCCCGGCGTCCGTGCGATCGCCGCTACCGTGGCTTGTCGGACGTGCGCGTCGAGGTGCTCGAGGCCGAGAGCGACGGTGGGGGTGAGCCTCCGGGAGCCGAGCGCACGCAGCATGCTGATGACCACCAGGGCCGCCGCCGGCTCACCTGAGCGCAGCACCCTGCCTGCAACAGGCGCCATCGACTCGGAGATCATGTCGGCGAGCGTGACCAGCGTGGGCCTGGACGCCTGGTCGCCGTCCGCATACGCGGCTATCACCGCCTCGGCGCCGGTGGCGCCAGACGCCAGGAGCAGGGTCCGCGCGGCCTCGGAGGTGTGGTCGAGCAGAAGCTGGCGCACGCACTCTCGCGCCAGGACAGGGTCCGAGAGCGCATGCCGGGCGGCCGCGGCCGCCGCGGATGTGGCGGGCTCGCGCCCGGCGTCGTCGAGCAGAGTCGCGGCGTCTGCGACCTGCGGCAGCGCGCCGTGCTTGGCCGCGGCCGGGATGGCCTCGGCGACGGCCCGCACAGCGTCATCGGTCAGTCTGAGCCGAGCGACCCTGATCGCCGTGGAAAGCCCTCGCGCCGCCGTGTCCCGCGCGGTGGTGCCGGCAACCAGCCGGTCGAGTTGCAGAACGTCCTCCTCGTCGGTGCCGCTCACCTCCGCGGCGATGCCGGACACGTCGGCCTCGGCGGGGATGCCGCGCTGTTCGTCCGACGCCGGTGATGGACGCATCAGGGCGGCCACCTCGGCAAGTACCTCCGGAGGGAGTTCGAGCGCGCCGAGCAGACTGTCTTCGTCCTCGGACCGCATCTGGGCGGTGAGCCGGAGCAACCGGGCCAGAGCGGCGGGCGGCATGTGGGCCACCACGTCGAGCATGCCCCTCATCGCCTCACCCGCCGGGGTGTGCTCGAGCGCCGCGCCGAGCAGCGCGAGCCGCGACTCCTCGTCGAGGAAGCGAAGCGCCTCAGCGCATCTGTTCCTGGCGAGGTCGCGCGCGGCGGGCTCGAGCCGGTCGATGGCTTCGGCCACCGCGTCGTGCGGCTCGCTGTCATCGCTGACCGAGTCGCCCCAGGCCTGCGCTGCCCGCGCGAGTTCGGGCGCGATCTCGTCGAGCGGCGATGCGGTGAGGTCCAGGCCGAGCAGGCCCTCCTCGGCCGACGCGCGCAGTGTGACCTCGACCACGGCGATGTTCGCGACGCCGACATCCAGCAGCGCTTTGCGGAAGCCGCCGGACCCACGTAGGGCCACCGAGTCGCGGCTGAGAGTCTCGAGGAACAGGACCGTCTCTTCGCCGGTGACCTCAGGCGCGACGATCAACTGCCCTACCTGCAGCCCGTGAAGCGTCTCGCCGAGTGCGGCGATCTGCGGGACACCCTCACCCACGGCCGTGTCGCCGAGGATGAAACGGCTGCGGTCGACCTTGAGTTGGATCGGGCCGGTCGTCCGTGTGACGGTGCGTGCCGCGCCGGTGAAGCGGGTGATCGCCTCGCCGCGCATCGGGCTTGCCGCCGGGTACAGCCTCACCGCGTTCATCGCCAGGGCCAGCGAACGGAGGAGCGCCTCGGCATGCGCGGCTGTCGTACCGGCCGGATGGTCCATGGCTCCTCCTCTCGCGCATTCGAGCGGTTCGGGTATATCGTCAACAGTCGAAGTGTGGCTTTGGATCCGACCCACTGCCACTCGGTCACGTATATCGTATTCCCTATTGGGCGATACTGAAGGAGATTCGTGGCACTTCGTAGTGACGCATACTACCGACAGCTCGTTGAGTCGGAGCTCAGGGCCGCCGGTGTGAGCGAGCCGCCGGTGTCGCTGGAGGTCGTGGCCGCGCATCTCGGAGTCCCCGTACGTTCGATCCCGCTCCCGCTTTGGTTCACCGCTGCGCTCATCTATGAAGATGGGCTCCCGGCGATCCTGCTCAACGCGAGCAGACCGATGCTGGTGCGCCAGGCGGGCCTCGGCCACGTGCTGGGGCACATCCTTGTGGTGCTCGATGATCCGGAAGCGTCGTTCCCTCGCGACCGCGAGGACCAGCACCGCGTTGCCGATATGCTCGCCGAGGAGTTCATGACGCCGGGGTATCTCGTGCGCGACCAGGCTCAGAAGTGGTTCAACGACTACCGCTATCTCGCCGGACTGTTCGGCGTTCCCGAGTCGCGCATGTTCGAGGCCATGCGCGACCTCGGCCTCATCAAGAGCCGGGGCGTGGTCTGGGACTACTGACCGCCGTGTCGTGCCTGGCTGGTATCATCGACATGCGGCCGGCACCGGCACGCTACAGCTCGGGAGGTTGATGCGCATGCGGACGTCCTACGCCATCGGCGTCGATGTCGGTGGCACCAGAGTGGCTGCGGGTCTTGTCGATCGCAAGGGCAGGATGCTCAAGGAGGTCCGGACCCTCACGCCGCGCGACGCGGGGCCGTTCGCCATAGTCGACGCCATCATCGAGCTGATCACGGACGTCGCTTCAAGCGTTCATCCGGCCGAGATCGCAGGCATCGGCGTGGGGCTTCCCGCCCAGATCGATTTCCTCCGGCAGTCGGTCGAGTTCTGCACGAACCTTCCGTTGGCCGGAGTAGACATGCGCTCCCTGATCATGTCCCGGGTGCGGCACTCGGTCACGATCGACAACGACAGCAACTGCGCCGGGATCGGTGAGAGCAGGTTCGGCGTCGGCAAGGGCGTGCGCGATTTCGTGATGATCACACTCGGAACCGGTGTCGGCGGGGCGCTCTTCCTCGACGGACAGCCGTATCGGGGATCGCGCGGTCTCGGCGCCGAGGTGGGTCACATGGTGGTGCAGCTCGACGGTCCGCCGTGTCCGTGCGGCGGGGCGGGTCATCTCGAGTCGTACCTCGGCCGCCCGGCGATCGCCGCACGCGGCAGGGAGGTGGCCGCCACGTTCCGCGCGTTCGACCTGCGCGAGGCGGCCGGCGGAGATGCCGAGCAGGTGACGGCGGAGCACGTCATCGCCTCGGCGCTCAAAGGCGACGAGGACGCGCGCGGCATCCTGCTCGATGCGGGCGAGATCCTGGGGCGGGCGCTCGTTGGTATCGTGAACATCCTGAACCCCAGGCTCATCATCATCGGCGGTGGCGTGGGCGAGTCATGCGGCTTCCTTGTGGAGCGTGCGGCCGAAGTCATCGACCACGAGGCGCTCGCTGGCCGCAGGGACGTCCGGGTGGTCCAGGCCGAGCTCGGCAACGACGCCGGCGTCCTCGGTGCCGCGGCGCTCGCCTTCGACGAACACGATTCGCGTGAAGGGATACACCGGTGAACGAGCAGAGCACATCCTCGCCAGCGAAGGTCTACTTCGCTCCGATGCGGTCGCCGATGAAGCGCAGCATGGTCGCGCGCGTGGGCGGTCTGCTGGGCAGGGCGGGGTTGGCCGATGCGATCGCGGACGGCGACCTGGTTGCGGTGAAGCTGCACTTCGGTGAGCAGGGGAACACGGGGTTCGTGAGCCCGGTGTACCTGCGCGAGGTGGTCAGGCGGATCCGGGACGCGGGCGGCAAGCCGTTCCTCACCGACGCCAACACCCTGTACCGCGGCGAGCGCGCCAACGCGGTCGAACACCTGGCGTGCGCGATCCACAACGGGTTCTCGTTCGCCACGGTGGACGCACCGCTCATCATCGCCGATGGGCTCGACGGCCGTGATGCGGTCGAGATCCCGGTGAACGGCAAGCACTTCGAGTCGGTCCGCATCGGATCGGCAGCCATGCACGCCGACGCGATGGTGGTCGTCACGCACGTCAAGGGCCATGAGGCCACCGGGTTTGGCGGCGCTCTCAAGAACGTCGGCATGGGGCTGGGGTGTCGCTCGGCGAAGCAACGTATGCACGCCGACTTCAGGCCAGAGGTCACGCCTGAGACGTGTACCGCATGCGCGCGGTGTGTGCGCTGGTGCCCGGTGCACGCGATCACGATCGGACCCGACCGCTACGCGGTCGTGGACTACGAGGTGTGTTACGGCTGCGGCGAGTGCGTCGCCGCCTGCCCGTACGGGGCGATAGCCACGCAGTGGAAGACCGACGCCACCAGCATCCAGGAGAAGATCGTGGAGCACGTGGCCGGGGCGCTCGAAGGCAAGGACGGCAAGGTCGTGTACCTGTCGTTCGTCACCGCCGTCACCCCCGACTGCGACTGCTTCTCGTTCTCCGACGCGCCGATCGTCCCGGACATCGGCGTATTGGCGTCCACCGATATCGTCGCAATCGAGCAGGCGGCGTTCGATCTCGTCACCCAGGCGCAGGGGCTCACGGGATCTCGCGGTGAGGGTCTCAGCGCCGGCGCCGACAAGTTCATCGCGATCACCGGCGTGGACGGCACACATGCGATAACGTATGCGGAGGACATGGGCCTGGGGACAGCTCACTATGAGCTGGTCCGGGTGGACTAGCCCGGGCAGTGACGATCTGACAGGAGCTTCCAGTGGATTACTTCGACCTTCTGAAGCGCGCATGGACCATCACCTGGCGCTACAAGGCCCTGTGGGTGCTCGGGCTGTTCGCCGGCGCGGCAAGCGGTGGCTCCGGCGGTGGTGGCGGGAGCAACTACTCCACGAGCTCTCAGGACTTCTCCGGCAACGGAGGGCAGGCGTTCACGCAGATGGAACGCTGGGTGACCGACAACGTGGCGCTGATCGCGGTGGTGGCCGGCGCTCTCGTGATCTTCTTCCTGGCCATGTGGGTGCTGTCGGTCGCGGCACAGGGCGGTATCGCGCACGGAACCAACGAGGCCGCCGAGGGACGCACGCCGTCGCTTGGCGCTTCGTGGTCCGTGGGCTTCTCCAAGTGGGGCCGCACGTTCATGATCCAGTTCACGCTGGGGCTGCCCCTGTTGTTGGTCGCGATGCTCATGGGCGGCGTGCTGGTCGCCTCCGGTCTGGTCGGCGCATCCGGCGGCGAGGCCGCCGCGGGTGTGGGCATCTGCCTCTTCTTCCCGATCCTGTTCGTCGTCATCCTCGGGGCCGCGTTCATCATCGGGATCCTTTTGCCGATGGCCATCCGCTATGGCGTGCTGCTCGATGTGACGTTCGGTCAAGCCATCAAGCGGGCGTGGGGCGACCTGTGGGGCAAGAAGGGCCTGTTCGTGTTCTGGCTCGTCATGCTGCTTCCCGGTATCGCTTACGGTATCGGGCTCACCGTGATCGCCATCCCGCTCGCGATCCCGTTGGTCTTCCTGTTCATCGCCGAGCAGTACATCATGGCGATCGCTCTGACCGTGCTCATGGTCCTCGTGCTCATGCTCCCTGGCGCGATCTACGGCACGTTCGCGAACGCGGCATGGACTCTCTTCTTCCGTCGCGTCGCCGGCCTCGACCCGGGCGCGCCCTCCTCGGTGCCCGCGTATGAGGGGCCGCTGCCCGGTGGAGACGCGCCTACCTACGCGCCGCCAGCACCTCCCGTCACCCCGGATGCCGGGTATGCGCCGCCGGCGCCCCCCGTGACCCAGGACGCCGCGTACATGTCGCCGGCGCCCCCCGCGTACGTGCCTGGAGACGTCCCCGGTGAAGGGGAGGGGCTTCCGGTGGCCCCGGAGGACGTCGAGTCAGCCGTGGAGGAGTCGCTGCACTCAGATGCATGAGCCGAGCGGAGTCCTGCTGGTCTGCGCAACGCCCATCGGCAACCTGGGTGACGTGACCCTGCGCGTGCTTGACGCGCTCCGCACCGCCGATGTGATCGAGGCCGAGGACACGCGCGTGACCCGCAGGCTGCTCGCCCGCTACGAGATCCGTACACCGCTCGAGCCCTACCACGAGCATAACCGGGCGGCCAGGACGCCGGAGCTGGTGGACCGCATCGAGCGGGGAGAGAGGATCGCCCTGGTCTCCGACGCCGGCACCCCCGGTGTCTCCGACCCCGGCGAGCAGCTCGTCGATGCGTGTCTGGAGGCTGGCCTGACCGTCGAAGTGCTGCCCGGCGCGTCGGCCATTCTCACGGCGCTCGTCGCCAGCGGTTTGCCCACCCATGCGTTCTACTTCGGCGGCTTCCTGCCCCGCAAGCAGGGCGACCGGTCCCGCACCCTGCAGAAGCTGGCCGAGCTGGACGCCACGCTCATCTTCTACGAATCGCCCGGACGAACGCCGGCCACCCTCGCATCGATCGCGGAGGCGTTCCCCGGCCGCCGGGCGGCGGTCGCGCGCGAGCTCACGAAGGTGCACGAGGAGGTCGTGCGAGGCGAAGTGGGCGAGCTGGCCGGTCGATACGCCGACCGCGAGATCAAGGGCGAGGTCGTGCTGCTCGTGGGTCCCCGGGAAGAGCCGGTCCAACTCCTCATCGATGAGGAGTCCGTCCGTGAACGTCTCGCGGAGGCCATCACCTCCGGAGCCACTCGCCGTGACGCGGTGCGCGATGTGGCGCAGGAGATGGGGCTTCCCAAGAACGACGTGTACAGACTGTCGCTCGGGCTCTAGTACGGCGCGGCGGGGCTACAAGTCCTTGATCTCAGCGATGCATGTCGCACACACCGTGCGGCCCCTGACCGGCTGCACCTTCTCCTCGCTCCCGCAGATCACGCAGGACTCCCGGTACTTCTCGAGGATGATGCGCTCTCCGTCGACCGAGATCGAGAGCGGGTCCTTCACGTGTATGCCGAGCGTCCGTCGCAGCTCCATCGGGATGACGATGCGCCCAAGGTCGTCGACACGGCGTACGATACCGGTGTCGTTCATTCCTGTGCCCCTTTCGAGCGACTGTGCCGATCGCGCGGTGCGGTATCATGTGGGACTGTCCGGAACATCTGGCGTCGCTTCCATAAATACCCATATTGAAGACGAGGTAACCACCGGTGAGCAAGCCGCCGTTCTACGTCACCACTCCCATCTACTACGTCAACGCCGAACCGCACCTGGGCACGGCGTACACGACGATCGCGGCCGACGCGGTCGCGCGGTACCGTCGCATGACCGGCCACGACGTCCGATTCCTCACGGGACTCGACGAGCACGGCCAGAAGATCGCCCAGGCCGCCGAGGAGCACGGCGTGTCCCCGCAGGAGTGGGTGGACTCGATCGCGCCCACGTTCACCGATGCATGGGAGATGCTCGGTGTCACCTACGACGACTTCATACGGACCACGGAGGACCGGCACAAGCGTGGCGTGCAGGCCTTCTGGCAGAAACTGCACGACGACGGCTATCTCTACCAGGGCCACTACGAGGGCTGGTACTGCGTGCCTGATGAGACCTACTGGACCGAGGACCAACTCGAGGAGCCCGGCATCTGCCCGCAGTGCGGGCGTGAGGTCAAGTTCATCCGCGAGGACAACTGGTTCTTCAAGCTCTCCGAGTTCCAGCAGCCGCTGCTCGACTTCTACGCAGTGCACCCCGAGTTCGTGCAGCCGGAGACCCGGCGTAACGAGGTCGTCTCCTTCGTGCAGGGCGGTCTCAAGGACCTCTCCATCTCTCGAACCACGTTCTCCTGGGGCGTGCCGATCCCGTTCGCCGAGGGGCACGTCACCTACGTGTGGATCGATGCCCTGCTCAACTACATCACCGCGCTCGGCTACGGCAGCGACGATCCCGTCGACGTCGAGCGGTTCGCGCGGTACTGGCCCGCCGACTACCACTTCGTCGGCAAAGACATCATCCGCTTCCACTGCGTGATCTGGCCGGCGATGCTCATGGCCGCCGGCATCGAGCCGCCCAGGAGCGTGTTCGCGCACGGCTTCCTGCTCACCAAGGGCGAGAAGATGAGCAAGTCAAAGGGCAACGCCCAGACACCCGCGAGTCTCGTGGAGCGCTTCGGCGTGGACGCGTACCGGTACTACTTCCTCCGCGACGTCTCATTCGGACACGACGGGTCGATCTCCATGGAGGGGATGGTCCAGCGGTACAACGGCGACCTCGCCAACGACTGGGGCAACCTCTGCTCACGCCTCTTCAACATGACCGAGAAGTACTTCGACGGTATCGCTCCGGCGGCGCCCGACCTCGCGGCCGAGACCGACGAGGACGCCACCATGCGCGCGATCGCGGGCAAGCTCCCCGAGACGTACGAGGACCACATGGGCCGCCTGGACTACTCGGCGGCGCTCGAGAGCGCGTGGGAGCTCATCAAGTTCGCGAACCGCTATATCGAGAACAGCGCGCCCTGGACGCTCGCCAAGGAGGGGGACACCGCCCGGCTCGCGGCGGTGCTCTACAACGCGCTCGAGGCCGTCCGCATCTCCGCGCTCTTCACGGCGCCCGTGATGCCGAACACATCGGCTGAGGTCTGGCGGCGGCTCGGCCTTGGCGACATCACCGCGGTGACCGACGTGTGTGCGGCTGCCGAGTGGGGCGGTCTGCCCGAGGGCTCGAGTGTGACGAAGGGCGACGCGCTCTTCCCGCGCATCTACGACGAGGTGTAGCCCGACGGATGCGGGGTTCGGAAGGAGAGGGGCCTGCCATGGTCGAATCGCTGCCGCCGCTGCCTGACCTGGGCGCCCCGTCGGTCGACGCCCACGCGCACCTCGCGATGCTCGAAGACCCGGTGGCGGCGCTCGTGCGCGCGGCCAGGGCGGGTATCGCGCTCGTGGCCACCGTGGTGGACCTCACGGAGTCGCCTGAGGCGACACTGGATGGGCTCGCCGGGTGGACGTCCTCGGCGTCGCGTCATCTCGAGCCCGAAGGCCTCGCCGTCCCCGAGGTACGGTTGATCGTCGGCTGGCATCCTCACAACGCGAGTGAAGGTGACGAAGCGCTGTTCGCACGCCTGCGCACGCTTGCCGCCGATCCACGTGTCGGTGGGTTCGGCGAGCTCGGCCTCGATTTCCACTACGACCACTCCCCACGCGATGCGCAGCGCGCGTGGTTCCGTCGGCACCTCGAACTCGCACGGGAGGTCGGCCTTCCCGTGGAGATCCACCTGCGCGAAGCGCACGACGAGGGGCTCGAACTGCTGCGCGAGGTCGGCATCCCGGAGGCCGGCTGTATCATCCACTGCTTTACCGAGGGTCCTGGGCTCGCGGCACGGTTCCTCGAGCTCGGGTGCCATATCTCGTTCGCCGGGCCGGTCACGTTCAAGAAGGCCGAGGCGCTGCGCGAAGCTGCGCGCATCGTGCCGCTCGACCGCCTCCTGGTGGAGACCGACTGCCCGTTCCTCGCGCCCCACCCGTACCGCGGGCGATCGAACGAACCGGCCTTCGCGGTGTTGAACGCCGCGACGGTGGCCGACGTGAAGGGCATCCCGCACGCGGAGGTCGCCACCGCGACGCTCGAGAACGCCCGGTCGCTGTTCGGCCGGAGGCACGTACGGTGAGCGGCGATGAGACGTCCGCGCACCCCGGGGTGACCCTGTCCCGGCCGCTCGTGCTCGGGATCGCCGGTAGCCCGCGGCGCGGCGGCAACAGCGACACGCTGCTGGCGGAGGCGCTCGCGGGAGCGGCCGAGGCAGGAGCCGCCACCGACACGCTTGTGGCCGCCGAACTCGGCCTTGCGCCATGCCGCGGCTGCAACACCTGCTCCCGGACAGGAGAGTGCATCCTCGGCGATCCCTGGCGCGACGTCTTCACGCGGATCGACGGGGCCGACGCGCTCATCGTCGCATCGCCCGTCTACTTCGCCACCGTGCCTGCGGTCCTCAAGGTCCTGTACGACCGCATGCAGCCCTACTGGGCCAGGACGCACGTGCTCGGCCGCGAGCGCCCTGTCCGTAGGCCGGGGGCCATCCTGCTCGCCCGCGCCGGTGGGGACCCGTACGGGTTCGACGCCGCCGAAGCGACGACGCGAAGCGTGCTCGCGGTACTCGGGATCGATGTGCTCGATGCGCTCAAGGTGGCGGGGCTCGACGCGGCGGGCGATGTGGAGCAGCATCCGGCCGCGCTCACCGGCGCCCGCGTGCTCGGCGGCGCGATCGCGCTCGAGGCGATCAGCCGCCAGTCGGGGTAACGCGCCGGTCATCGCCGTGGCGGGACCGTTCGCCCGTCGGATGCCCAGCGGTCGTCCGGTCGAGTCCGCCGGTCGTCGCCGTTCGTCAGGTCGCAGGTCACGGTGCGTGGAACGCGTGCAGCCGGCTGGGCTATACTGCGAAGGTCGCGTTGTGACACTGAACTGTAACCGGTCGAGAGGCTTGTATGCGCACGCCGGTCCGTCCGGCCCGCCTGCTGAAGAACCATCACGTCGCAGTAGTGCTCCTCGCAGTAGTCGTCGCAGCCAGCACATCCGTCGCACTCGCATGGGCCGAAAAGGGCGTCACCGTCGTCGTCGACGGCAAGGTCGCCTATCACAAGACTGATGCAGACACCGTTGCCGACGTCCTCGCGGAGGTCGACATCGACCTTGGCGACGGCGACCTCGTGTCCCCGCTTCCCGAACAGCCCGTTGCCGATGGCGCTGAGATCGTCGTTCGTCAGGCGGTCCCTGTCACCATCGAGTGCAACGGCACGCCGGTCGATGTGAACGTCATCGGCACCACCGTGGCCGACGCGCTCGTCACAGTCGGCCTCGACCCTTCGGCGGGGCTCGCGGTGGATCCGCCGATCGACGCCATGCTGTCCGATGAGATGACCATCACCGCCACCGACGTGTTCCTCCGCGTGCTCAAGGAGGACGCGGAGGTGGCGTTCGAGACCATCGAGGAGCCGGACGCCGAGCTCTACGTGGGCGAGCGCAAGGTCGTCCAGGAGGGCGCCGAGGGCCGCGCGATCCGCGTCTACCAGCTCACCATGCAGGGCGACGTCGAGATGGCACGCACGGTGAAGGCCGAAGAAGTGCTCGTCGAGCCGGTGCCCGCGATCGTACGGGTCGGCACCAAACCCAAGCCGGTGCCCCAGGTGCCGAGAGCGATCCGTCGTCCCACGGTGCCGGGTGGGGCCGACGCCGGCGCAGCCGGCCCGGACGAGGGCGTCACGCTCCGCGTGAGCGCTACGGCGTATACGCCGTGGGACCCGGGCTGCGGCGGTCTGAGCGTCATCGAGCGCAAGCTCGCGGCGTACGACATCCCGGCGGGATGGGGCATCGTGGCGGTGGATCCCTCGGTGATCCCGCTCGGAACGAAGCTGTACGTCCCTGGCTACGGCTACGCGTACGCGGCCGACACGGGCGGCGCCATCAAGGGCGCCAAGATCGACGTGTGCTTCTGGTCCGGGGGTTCCTCGGCCGCGCATGCCAGGGCCATCTCCTGGGGCCGCCGCACCGTCACTGTCACGATCCTCGACCAGTAGGGCCGCGCACCCGTGCCGTACTCGAGGCTGGCCAACCCGTCGGCGACCATCGCTGTGCTCGAGCGCCATGGCCTCCGCACTCGCAAAGCGCTCGGGCAGCACTTCCTGATCGATGACAACATCGTCGGCCGGATCGTGCGTGAGGCGGACATCACGCCTGGCGAGCCGGTGCTGGAGATAGGTCCGGGCATCGGAACGCTCACCGATGCGCTGCTCGGAGCGGGCGCGGACGTGGTGGCCGTCGAGTACGACGATCGCCTGCTGCCGGTGCTCGCCGACCTCGCCGGTGAGCGTGGTGGGCTCACCGTGATACACGCCGACGCAGTCGGCGTGCCCATCGACCAGCTGGGCACCGGCGCCGCGGCGCCGCGGGCGCTCGTGGCCAACCTCCCGTACGCGGTGGCCGCTACCGTCGTGCTCCGATTCTTCGAGGAGATGCCGTCGCTCGAACGAGCGGTGGTGATGGTGCAGGCCGAGGTCGCCGAACGCATGTCCGCACGCCCCGGGACCAAGGCGTACGGGGCGTATACGGTGAAGCTGGGTCTGTACGCACGCGCCGCCGGCAGGTTCCCCGTGCCCCGCTCATGCTTCTTGCCGCCACCACGTGTCGATTCGTCGGTGATCACGCTCGTCCGCGATACCGCCGCCGATGACACGTCGCTGCTGCCCTGCGCGGTACGGGCCGCGGACGCCGCCTTCTCACAGCGTCGCAAGACGCTCCGGAACTCGTTCGCCGCAGGCCTGGGCATCACCACCGCCGAGGCGACGTCCCTGCTGGAGGCGGCGGGCGTCGACCCCGGAGCACGGGCGGAGACCCTGGACATCGACCGGTTCCTCGACCTGGGAGCGGTCCTTCGCGAGCGCGGCTGAGGTTGTCCGAAGAGCCGTTCTTCTGTATAATGCGGCTCTTCGAGGAGGTTGATGTATGGATACCATGAACCAGGTTCAGGTGGTCGGTCGGATTCGCACTGACCTCGAATCAATGATGGGCGAGCGGATGAAGCTCAAGGCCAACATGGGGCGCTCCAAGATCCTTGAGAGGGAAGGCATTCTCGAGCAGACCCATCCGAGCCTGTTCGTGCTGAAGATCGATGAGAAGCGCGGCCGTACTGCCCGGGTGAGCTACAGCTACGTCGACATCCTCACGGGCACCGTCGAACTCACCGACTGCGACACCGGCGAATGCATCTTCCCCTGGTTGAACTAGGGGACCAGCGACAGACTGTGACGACGCGCGGGGTCAAGTGCCCCGCGCGTCGTGTGTTCGGGGGAGCATCAATGACATCCGAGGCGCTGCATATCACGGCACCCGCGAAGGTGAATCTGTTCCTCTCGGTGGGGACGGTCGCACCCGATGGCTACCATCCCGTGGAGACGGTCCTCCATGCGCTCGAACTCGCTGATACCGTGACGGTCACACCGTCCTCCCGCCTCGGGTTCTCGTGCAGCCACGATCTCGGCCTTCCCGACGAGCTGAACCTGGCCCACCGGGCGGCCGTGGCCATGGGAGTGCGGTTCGGCCGCGAGCCGCACGTGTCGATCGAGGTCGAGAAGCGCATCCCCGCAGGCTCCGGCCTCGGTGGTGCGAGCGCCGACGCAGCCGCCGTGATCGCCGGACTGGTGACGCTGTGGGGCCTCGATCCGCGGGACCCCGCGGTCGCCGAGGTGGCGCGCTCCCTCGGTGCCGATGTCCCGTTCTTCCTGGTCGGCGGAGCCGCGCGGTTCACCGGCCGGGGCGATGTGCTTGCCCGTACGCTGCCGGCGATCCACGCGCCGGTGGTGCTGGTGAGGCCCGCCGAGCCGGTTCCAACCGGGGAGGCGTACGCCGCTTTCGATCGCGCCGCTCCCGCGCCGCAACCCTTGCCGCACACCATGGAGGCGGCGCTTCGCGGCGGCAGCGTCGCGGAGGTGGCAGGCAGGCTCTTCAATGCCATGACGCCGTCCTCGTCAGCGCTCGTCCCGGCGATCGGGGCCGTCCTCGACCTGGTGCGGGGCTGCGAAGGCGTCGTCGCCGCCGAGATGAGCGGCAGCGGTTCGGCGGTCTTCGGCATCTGCGATGGGCACGACGGCGCCCGTGAGTGTGCCGCGCGGGCGTGCGATGCGGGCCTATGGGCGGTGGCGACGCGCTTCAGTCCGCATGGCTGCGTCGTGCGGCGGGTCTGACCGCTATACGCGGGCACCGTCACAGGAGTACCATTCCTTACGTTTCCTTGAGTGCAGGTATGGGGCGCCGTGCGTCGAAGTACCAACCCAGGGGCAATGGACACCTGCAGGGAGCACTATGGACATCACCAAAGTCACATTGAGGCCGGTCGCGATGAACAAGGTCTGCGCGATCGCCAGCATCGTCATCGACGACATGTTCGTCATCCACGACCTGCGCGTCGTCAACGGCGACAAGGGTCTGTTCGTGGCCATGCCGTCGCGCAAACTGCCGAGCGGCGAGTTCCGCGACATCTGTCATCCGATCAACGCCGACGCGCGCCAGGCCATCCAGGACGCGGTACTCGAGGAGTTCCAAGCCGAGGGTGGCGTCGATGCGTTCGCCGAAGCGGCGCTGGGCGCGGGGCCGATGTAGCTGCGGTCTCTGGTCTGCGACCTCCCCGTGCGCAGCGGTGCGCTGTCGTGGAGTGCCCGGGGCCACCGCCCCGCGTGTCTGGCCGTCGTACCGACGGTCCACACCCTTCGCTGTGGTATACTCCCTGCGCTTACGGGAGCCCGCGTGCGGGTGCCTTGGGGCGTCGCCAAGCGGTAAGGCATCGGCCTTTGGAGCCGACATTCGTAGGTTCGAATCCTACCGCCCCAGCCATGTCGATCGAGCGGGGCGCCGCCCCGATCTGAAGGAGCTTTGATGAGCGCGACCGCTCTGGTCCTCGCGGCCGGCGAGGGGACCCGGATGAAGTCCTCGCTCCCCAAGGTCGCCCACCGTATCCTTGGCCTGCCGATGGTGGAGTACGCCATCCGCGCGGCCCGCGAGGCGGGGTGCGACCGGGTGGTGGTGGTGACAGGCCATCAAGCCGAGGAGGTCGAGGCGCTGGTGCACGATGTGACCTTCGCCCGTCAGGACCGTCGCCTCGGCACCGGACACGCGGTCATGTGCGCCGCAGACGCGCTCAAGGGCGCTACAGGCTCCCTGCTGGTGCTCGCCGGTGACTGCCCTCTTCTCGCCCCCGAAACCCTCGCAGAACTCATCCAGAGCCGTGAGAGGCGCAACGCCGCCTGCTCGCTCCTCAGCACCCGGCTCGCTGATCCCACCGGGTATGGACGGATCATCCGAGATGCCGGAGGCGCGATCGTCGGCATCGTCGAGGACAAGGACCTCGCCGATGACCAGCGTGGGATCGATGAGGTCAACACGAGCACGTACTGCTTCGACATCGAGACGCTCTTCGCACACCTGCAAAGGCTGGGGACCAGCAACGCACAGGGCGAGTACTACCTTACGGACATGATCGACATATTCCACCGTGAGGGGCTTACCGTGGTGGGCGTCGAGGCCGCCGACCCCAACGAGATGCTCGGGGTGAACAGCCGCGTGCAGTTGGCCGAGGCCGCCGGCATCCTGCAGGGTCGCATCAACGTGCGGCACATGCTCGCAGGCGTCACGATGACCGACCCGGGGCTGGTGTGGGTGGGCCCCGACGTCACCATCGGGCGGGACACGATACTCGAGCCGATGACGTTCCTCCTCGGCGATACGATCGTGGGCGAGCGCTGCGTCATCGGTCCGAACGTGCGGGTATCGGACTCACGGGTCGGAGATGGCTGCGTGATCAGCGACGCCGTTCTCACCGATGAGGCGCTCGCTGATGGCGCGAGTGCGATACCCTGTCAGTAGGAGGAAGCGCCGTAGGCGTTCGTCACCGGAGCGATCGCGCACCGGCGTGCAGGACTGAAGGCGACCAGTAAGGAGCGATCGGCACGATGATCTCGACACCGGGCAAGCGCATGATGGTGTTCGCGGGCACCCACAACCGTGAGTTGTCGGAGGATATCGCCCGGCACCTCGGGGTGGAGCTCGGGAACATCAAGATCTCCAAGTTCGCAAACGGTGAGATCTACGTCCGCTATCTGGAGAGCGTCCGCGGGGCCGACATCTTCCTGATCCAGTCGATCTGCCAGCCCGTGAATGCGGCGCTCATGGAGCTCCTGATCATGATCGACGCGGCCAAGCGCGCGAGCGCACGCTGCATCACCGCGGTGATCCCGCACTACGCGTACGCGCGCCAGGACAAGAAGTCCGCCGCTCGCGAGCCGATCACGGCGAAGCTCGTCGCCGACCTGCTCACCACCGCCGGCGCGGAGCGCGTGATCGCGATGGATCTGCACCAGGGTCAGATCCAAGGCTTCTTCAACCAGCCGGTGAACCATCTCACGGCACTGCCGATCCTCGCCGACTACTTCGAGGCGCTCGAGCTCGAGGACCTCGTCGTCGTCTCACCGGACGTTGGCCGTGTGAAGGCCGCGAAGAAGATGGCCGACATGCTCGGCGCCGGACTCGCGATCCTGCACAAGGGGCGTCCCGAGCACAACGTCGCGGAGATCACGCACGTCATCGGTGAGGTCGCGGGCAAGAACTGCATCCTCTCCGACGACATGATCGACACAGCCGGCTCCGTCACCGCCGGTGCGCGTGCGCTCATGCAGAAGGGCGCCAAGAAGGTATGGGTCACAGCGACCCACGGCATCTTCTCGCCCCCGGCGTTCGAGCGGTTCGAGTCGGCGCCGATAGAGGAGGTCGTGGTCACCAACACGCTGCCGATCCCCGAGGAGCAGCAGCACGGCAAGATCAGGGTGCTCTCGGTCGCCCCGCTCTTCGCGCGCGCTATCCAGAACGTGTACAACGACGACTCGGTGTCCGAGTTGTTCGATCCCGATTTCCAGCTCTGACACGACCCGGGCGCATCCGCGCCGCAGGCCGACCACAAGGAGGCACAACCATGACGCACGTTGTCGAACTAGAAGCGAAGCTCCGTGAGATCACGGGCAAGACGAGCCACAAGCTGGCTGCCGATGGGCTCGTACCCGCGGTGCTGTACGGCCCCAAGATCGAGACGCGGTCGCTGTCCGTGGACAAGCGGGTCTTCGATCAGCTGATGCAGACCGCAACGGTGGGCGCTACGCTCGTGGAGCTCAGCGTGGAGGGCGACGCCAAGCCGCTCGACGTGATCATCAAGGAGGTCAAGCGCGACGAGCTCAAGGGCTTCGTGAAGCACGTCGACTTCTGGGCCGTCGACATGAAGCAGTCGATGCAGACCTCAGTGGCCGTGACGTTCGTGGGCTCCTCGGAAGGCGAGCGCGCTGGCGGCACGCTGATGCACTCCCTGCGTGAAGTGAAGATCGAGGCGAACCCCAAAGACCTGCCCGAGCACATCGAGGTGGACATCTCGGCGCTCAACATCGGGGAGTCGCTCACGATCGCGGACCTGGTGGCCCCCAAGGGCGTCACGATCCTCGAGGAGCCCGAGACCGTCCTCGCGTCCGTGGTCGCGCCGATGGCCGAAGAGGAGCTCGAGACGACCAGTGGTGAGACCGCTGAGGTGCCCGAGGTGGGCAAGGAGTCCGAGGGATCCGAGGAGTAGTCCGCGAACCTATGACACGCATGGTGGTAGGGCTCGGCAACCCGGGTCCCGAATACGAGAACACACGTCACAACGCGGGGTTCCTGGTTGCGGACCTGCTCGCCGAGAACCTGCGGGTGACGTACTGGAAGGACGAGGCCGGCGCTCGTGTCGGCCTCGTCCGCTTCGGTGATGACGACCTGCTGCTCGTGAAGCCGCAGACGTTCATGAACCTGTCGGGCAAGGCCGTTGCGCGGCTTGCGGCGTCCTACGACGTTCCAGTCGCCGACATCGTGGTGGTCCACGACGACCTGGACCTGCCCGAGGAGACGCTGCGCATCAAGCGCGGCGGCGGGCATGGTGGCCACAACGGACTGCGCTCACTGGTCGACTCCCTCGGTGGCGGCGACTTCATCCGCGTGAAGATCGGGATCGGCCGCCCACCGGGTCGCCAGGACCCGGCCGCCTATGTGCTCGAACCGCTTCGTCCCGCCGCGCTCGAGCAGCTCACCGCTATGGCGCCGCATGCCGCACAGGCCGTCATCCACATCCTGGAGCACGGCGTGGAGAGCGCGATGCGGGAGTACAACGCCGGGTAGGGGGCAGGGTCTTCCCCGGGAGACCACGCTGCGTAGTCCTCGCCGGGGGCCCTCGGCGAGGACTACGCAGCGTGGTCTCCACACCTTCCCCGGCTGCGGAGTGACTCCGCTACGGTCTCCCGGGGAAGACCCTTCTACTACTTGAGGTACTTCATCGGGTCGACGGGGTTGCCGTTCACCCTGACTTCGAAGTGCAGATGTGGGCCGGTGGAGAGCCCCGTGGAGCCGACCTTGCCGATAGCGTCGCGCTTCGAGACCTTCTGGCCGGTACTCACGCTGATGCTGCCCGACTGCTGGTGCGCGTACAGGCTCGTGACGCCGTTACCGTGGTCGATGATGGTGCAGTAGCCGTAGCCGCCGCGGTAGCCGGTATAGATGACCTTGCCGTCGGCCGCCGCCACGATCGTGGCGCCGTTGATGTTCTTGCCGACCGCACGCCCACCGATGTCGATACCGGTGTGCATCTTCCGGTAGCCGAGGATGGGGTGGATGCGGTAGCCGAACGCCGAGCCCCCTGTGGGGGTCTGTTCGAACCCGGGCACGGGGAAGGCCATGACGCCGGCGAAGTACCCGGAGCCGGTGCCGTACAGCTCCTTGGCGATGCGGGCGGACTCAGCCTCTTCGGCCTCGGCCTGGGCACGCAGCCGTGCGGCGTTGGCCTCGTTCTCAGCAACGAGCGCTTCCTTCTGTGCCTGGGCGTTCTTCTGTGCGTCGAGCTTGGCTTGATGCTGCGCCCTGAGGCCGAGGAGGCGGTCCTGCTCGGCCTTGGCCTCCGCGCGCTTGGCGTCCACGGCCTCGCGGTCACGTTCGATCTCGGCCTTGATCTTCTCCAGCGAGATGCGGGTGTTCTTGAGGTCGTCAGCAAGCTCGGTGTTCGACTTGATCACGCGCTGGACGAGCGTGGTGCGGGTGATGAAGTCCTCGATCGTGCGACTGTCGAGCAACAGCTCGAAATACGCGAGGTCGCCACTCTTGTAGGTGCTCTCCATCCGCTGACCGAGCAGTTCCTGCTGACGTTCGTACTCGTCCTGCGTGGCGTCGATCTCGGTCTGCTTGGCGTCGATCTTCGCAGTGAGGGCGTCGACCTCTTCCTGTAGGCGCTCGGTGCGCTCGGTCGCGACGGAGATGTCGTCCGCGAGTGCAGAGATGTCGCCCTGGATCGAATCGATGGTGTCATCGAGGGCCCGGGCCTCGGCCTCGAGCCTATCGGCCGTGCTCTGAGCGGCGGCGGCGGCGTCACGGGCCTCTTGTGCGGCGCGTTCGTGATCGCGCAGGTCATCCACCGTCGCGGCGAAGGCCACAGGCGTGACGATGAGGGTGAGTGTGAGGGCGAGCGAGAGTGCGAGTTCGAATGCGCGGCTACGGTGCATGGTGTGATTCCTCCGGACAGCCCTACTACAGAGCCGAGTCGGTTTCCGCCGGAAGGCGCTACGCACGAATCATAGCAGCCGTCCAGGGTATGCGGCAAATGCGAGAGGGTATACAGCAAACAAGGTGCCCGCGGAACGAACCGGGCCGTACTCACACGAGAAGGGGATGATACGCATGAGTGATGACTATCAGGCTCAGCAGCCGCCCGCGCCTCCTGCGCCGCCTGTGATGCCGCCTGCGTCAGGGGGAGGCGACGTCCCGAGCGACACCGGTAAGATCCTCGCGGCACTCGGCTATCTGGTAGGCATCGTGGCGTTGGTCGCGATCTTGATCGAGCCGTACAAGAACGAGCGGTTCGTCAAGCATCATGCGATCCAGGCGCTTGCTGTCTGGGTGGGCTGGATCCTTGTGAGCGTCGTCTCCGCTATCCCGGTCATCGGCTGGATCATCTCGGCAGTGGGTTGGGTCGCGCTGCTCGTGTTCTCGATCATGGGCGCGATCAAGGCGTTCCAGTCTGAGATGTGGGAGATGCCGGTCGTCTACAACATCGTCAAGCAGTACATCTGATCACGGCTCCGTGGTCTCCTCGGCCACGGTGAGTCCGGATCCGTCGGGGGCGGGCACCAGGAGTGCTCGCCCCTCGGCGTCTATGCAGTACAGTGCGATCCCGTGCCCAGAGGCGTAGTCTGACGCCCGCTTCACGCCGCGAACGAACAGAGCGGTGGAGAGGATGTCCGAGTCGAGCCCGCTGAGCGTGGCGCCGGCCACGGTGAGCGAGCGCACGCCGCGCGCCGGTAGGCCCGTCGAGGGGTCGAGGATGTGGTGGTAGCGCACCCCGTCGACCTCGAAGTACCGCTGGTAGTCGCCCGAGGTCGAGAGCGCTCCGTCGGCCTCGAACGCGAACGTCGCCACCACCTCCGCGGTGTCGCGCGGGTCCTCCACGCCGATGCGCCACGCGCTGCCGTCGGGCTTGGTGCCGAGCGTCACGGTGCTGCTCCCGGAGCTGATGAGCGCCGCGGTCACCGCGCTGTTGGCTCGGAGCGACTCGCGGCCCATGTCCAGCGCGAGACCCTTGGCCGCCCCGCCGAAGTCGAGTCCGGGAGCGAGCGAGGGGCCGTCCGGGCAATCCGGCGAAAGCCGGGCGTCGAGCAGGTCCAGACGGACGAAGAACCCGTGCGCAGGCTCGCTTCGGATGAACGCGCTCGCAGCCTCCACGGCGACGGCGAGGTCATCGGGATCAGGCACTGTCTGCGCGCCTTCGAAGTCGTAAAGGCGCGAGACCGCGAAGAGCGTGGGCGAGAACGCATCGTCGACCCCGAGCTCGTCGATCGCATCGAGCACTTCGGCGCCCCACGGGGGGAGCGGTTGTTCGGTGTAGGGGTCGGCATTGAAGACAGAGGTCTCCGAGGCGGGATCGTACGCGTCGAGAGGCGCGGCGATCTCGGCCATCACGGCGAACGCGTCGTCGATGGCAGCGCGGACCGCGGCCTCGTCCTCGCCGTAGGCGGTGATGCTGACCGCGGTGCCGAGGGCTTCGCGGCTCACCACCACCGGCTCAGCGGCGGTGCAGCCGGGCAGCGTCACGAGCGAGGCCACCACCAGCGGGATACATAGGAGTGTGGCTGTGATGCGTCGCATTGCCTGCCTCACGGGGACGGGTATACTTGTCGGCACTTGTTTCGCCGTCTCTGTCAGTGTACCAACCCCGGGAGGGCCGATGTTCCCCATCGTTCACGCCCGCCAGCTCTCCGACGCGGTCTTCGAGATGGGCGTTCACGCGCCCGCGATCGCCCGGAAGGCGCAGGCCGGACAGTTCCTGATGCTGCGCATCGATGAGAATGGCGAGCGCATCCCGCTCACGTTCTCCGACTGGTCGGCCGACGAGGGGTGGATCCGCTTCATCTTCATGCGGGTGGGCAAGACGACCCACCAGCTCTCGCACATGTGCGTTGGCGACGCGCTCGCCGATGTCGTCGGCCCCCTCGGCGTGCCCACGCACATCGAAGGACTTGGTCGCGTTGCGGTGGTGGGCGGCGGTGTGGGAACGGCCGTTGCGTACCCGGTGGCGCGTGCCATGGCAGCCGCCGGCAACGAGGTCACCGTGATCGTGGGGGCGCGCAACGCCGACCTCCTCATCCTGGAAGACGAGTTCCGGGCACTGCCCATCAAGGAGCTCATCATCTGCACCGACGATGGCTCGGCGGGGCGCAAGGACCTCGTCACCGCGCCGCTGAAGGAGCTCTGCGAGTCGGGTGCGATCGACCACTCCATGGCCATCGGTCCCGCGATCATGATGAAGTTCTGCGTGGCAACCACCAAGGAGCTCGGGGTGCCGTGCGTGGTGTCGCTCAACCCGATCATGGTGGACGGCACGGGCATGTGCGGCGCATGCCGCTGCACGGTTGGCGGCGAGACCAAGTTCGGCTGCGTGGACGGCCCCGATTTCGACGGGCACCAGGTGGACTTCGAAGAGCTCATGAGCCGCCAGCGTGTATACAACGATGACGAGCGTCTGGCCGATGCCGAGTATCACAGGGAGTGCACATGTCACTCGTAGACGACACCGCCGCACCCGCGCCGGGCGAGGGAGCCGCACCGGCTGACAAGCCCCGGCATCGTCCGGCCCGCATCCCGCGTACGCCGATGCCGGAGCGCGACGCCACCAAGCGCGCCAAGGACTTCGAGGAGGTCACCCTCGGCTATACCGAGGAGATGGCGCGCGCCGAGGCGAGCCGTTGCTTGCAGTGCAAGAACCCCACGTGCATCGAGGGGTGTCCGGTCAACATCGACATCAAGTCGTTCATCGGCGAGATGATCGATGGCGACTACCACGCTGCCGTGGCCGTGCTCAAGGAGAAGAACGCCCTGCCCGCCGTGTGCGGTCGTGTGTGCCCGCAGGAGGAGCAGTGCGAGGCCCGCTGCGTGCTTGCCAAGAAGGGCGAGAGTGTGGCCATCGGCCGCCTCGAGCGCTGGCTCGGCGACTTCGACCTCGCGTGTGAGCTCGAGGGCCGCTGCGTGCCCGAGGTGGGCGAGGACAGCGGCAAGCGCGTGGCCGTGGTAGGCTCCGGACCGGCCGGCCTCGCGTGCGCGGGCGAACTGCGTCGCTTCGGCCACTCGGTCACCATTTTCGAGAGCCTGCATGCCACCGGCGGCGTGCTCACGTACGGCATCCCGGAGTTCCGGCTGCCCAAGCACATCGTGCAGGCGGAGGTGGGCCTGCTCGAGGAGATGGGCGTTGAGATCCGCCGCGACGTAGTGATCGGAGCCACGTACACCATCGATGAGCTCATGAGCGAGGAGGGCTTCGACGCCGTCTTCGTCGGCAACGGTGCCGGTCTGCCGATGTTCCTGGGAATCCCCGGTGAGAACCTCAACGGCGTGTACTCCGCCAACGAGTTCCTCACCCGCGTGAACCTCATGCGCGCGTACGAGTTCCCCAAGGCCGATACCCCGGTGTGGCGCGGCCGGAAGGTGGCCGTGGTTGGCGGCGGCAACGTGGCGATGGACGCCGCGCGCACGGCCAAGCGCCTGGGCGCCGAGGAGGTCTTCCTGGTGTATCGACGCACCGAGGAGGAGATGCCGGCGCGCAAGGAGGAGGTCCACCACGCCGCGGAGGAGGGCGTCGAGTTCAAGATGCTCTGCTCACCCGCGGAGATCCTCGGCAAGGACGGCTGGGTGACCGGGATCGTGGCCAATACGATGCAGCTCGGTGAGCCCGATGCCAGCGGCCGGCGCGCACCGGTGTGCGTGATGGGCGCGGACTTCACCATCGATTGCGACACCGTGATCGTGGCACTCGGCACGCGGGCCAACCCGTTGCTCCCGAAGACCACTCCGGACATGGAGATCTCGAAACGGGGCTACATCGTCACCGATGAGGATGGCGCCACGTCCAAGCCCGGCGTCTACGCGGGCGGCGACATCGTGACCGGCTCGGCCACCGTCATCCTCGCCATGGGCGCCGGCAAGCGTGCCGCTCGCGCGATGGACGAGTGGCTCAAGGGGGCCGCCCGATAGTCCGATACAGGTGATGTGCGGTACAATCCGGGGCGATGGGCGCCGATGTCCGGCGTGTCGCTCCGACAGGCGGCGCATCCTGCATGAATCGGGCTCGAGGAGGTGGCAGTGTCGGATCCGATCAGAGTCCTCGTCGTCGATGATGACGAAGCGATCGTCGACATGATCCAGATGGGCCTCGAGGGCGAGGGCATGCGCGTCGTGTCCGCCGGCGATGGCTCAGAAGCGCTGGAGATGCTGCACAAACACCCCACCGACGTGGTGCTGCTCGACATCATGATGCCGCGGGTCGACGGCTGGATGACCCTCATGGAGATTCGCAACGACCCGCTCACCGCGGACATCCCCGTGATCATGCTCACCGCCAAGACACAGGACCTCGCGCGTATCCTCGCGTTCAAGCAGGGCGTGCAGCAGTACGTGACCAAGCCGTTCAACCTCATGGAACTTGTTGCGCGCATCCAGAGCCTCATGCGCGGTCGTCAGCGTGTGGGCACCGCGGCGCAGGCCGAGGGCGACTTCCGGAAGCTCGCCGTGCGCAAGGGCGGGCGGACCGTCCTGCTCGACCTCGACGATGTGATCTACATCTCCGCAAAGAACAAGTCCACATACGTGCATACGTACGAGAACCAGTACCTCGTGGACCTCACCCTTTCCGAACTCGAGGAGCGGCTGTCGACAGACGCGTTCCGCCGCCTGCATAGGAGTTACATGATCAACCTGAACAAGGTGAAGGAGATCGTGCGCGTTGAAGGCGCATTCGTGGTTGTGATGTCGGACCGCGACGAGACGCAGGTTCCGGTGGCGCGCCGCCAGGTGAAGTCGTTCCGCGAAGCGGTGGGTATCTGATGGCGGGTACGCGTCGCACGCTCGCCGTCTGTGCGCTCGTGCTGGTCGCACTGCTCGTAGGGTCGTTTCCCGCGCCCGCGACAGCCGTGCGGACGGTGGGGCTCTCCACCGGCACCTTCGACTTCTCGCTTGCCCCCGGCCAGGTAGGCGAGGGCGAGGTCACGGTATCCAATGACGGAGACGAGGACATAGATGTCCTCGTCTACGCGTCTGATCAGCTGGTCGCCGAGGATGGATCGATCAGCTACGAGGTGCCGAGTGCGACCCAGGCCACGGGCGTCGGGACCCCTGCGACGTGGGTGCGCATGGTGGTCGGCGCCGAGACCAAGACGCTCGGCAACACGCCATATGTCTCATTGACCCCGGGTGAGCGTATCCCCGTGCAGTTCGACATCGAGGTCCCTGATGATGCGCCACCCGGCGATCATCAGGTGATCATATTCTTCGAGATGTTCGGAGGCGAAGACTCGGCGGAGGGCGCGAGCACCGACATCACCGGCCGCGTGGGCGCCCGTATCAGCATCCGCATCGCCGGCGAGATCGTGGAGCGCGTGGACGTCCGCCCGTTCGTCACGAAGTCGTTCGTGCTGGCCAAGCTCGCGCCGTACACGTTCGTGGTGCGCAACGAAGGCAACATCGACAAGGACATCAACGCGCGCATCCTGCTGCTGGACGGGAACCTCGAGGAGGTCGTGAGTTCTCTGGTCACCTCGGAGACCCCGGTCTTCGCCGGGACGAACTTCGAGCAGAGCGGTGCTGTCGACACCGGCAGGCAGCTCTTCGGGCGCTACACGATGCGACTCGAGGTCTCCTATCCGCGTGAGGGGTCGGAGATCGGGGCGCCGGAGGTCATCACCATCGACAAGGGCGTGTGGTTCATCCCGCTGTGGCTCGTTGTCGCGCTCATCCTGATCCTGGGCGGGATCGCGATCTGGTTGAGCTGGAAGAAGGCGCAAAGCGAGGACGCCCGTGAGCGTCGCGCTCGCAGGCGGAAGTATCGTGAAGGTCACGTGCGCGTGCCGGACGTCGACCGGGAAGCCGGGGACGCTGACGCGTATGCGGACGGGCCCGATGGACCGCGGCGACAGCTGGAGCAGCCCGAGGGGCGCGATGATGCGGTCGACGTTGAGCGCCCGAGGCGCACCCGGCGTGAGCCGGCGCCGCGCCGCAGGTCGGCGCAACGGCGTTAGCGGCAGCACGTAGATTCGAACAGATGCCGTGCTTCTCCTGCGAGGCCGACGGAACCACAAAAGAAGAACGCCCCGACCAGATGGCCGGGGCGTTCTTCTTGCCTGCGCGGGTGTGTCCTTACTCCATGCCCACCAGGGAGAAATCGGTCACGTCTGCCGGGAGTGCTACCTCCGTGCCGGCCGTGGGGGGTCCCCGTCACGAGGTCGCTGCCGCCCTTGGACCACAGACGCAACTCCCACGGGACGTTCGACTGCACGGTCATCACGTCGGTGTCCACGCCCGCCTGGGTGACCCGGGCAACCGTGCCGACGATCGTGGTAGTGGCTGCAGACGCAGCGACCGGGAGAGCCATAGCCAGAGCCACGACAACCGTGAGGAGTGTGACATATCGTACGAACATCGTAGAACCGCCTTTCTCAGCCTTCACCCCTAGGTATCGGCAGCTTGGCGCGTTGTCTTAGCGTTTGTTCGGCAAAGCTGACGAATGTCGCGCCGATAGCGACGAGCGGTCGGAGTTTGGCGTGATAGGCGGCCGGGTGTGGAGTTGTGAAGAGAGTCGCCGGACGCACGAACGCTCGGGCCGATTGGCCCGGGCGTTCGACTGAGCTGTGTCGCTCTCGCCTGTTGCTTACTGCACCAGCGAGTAGGTGATGGTACCGGAGACCGCGGCCGCGTCGTTGAAGTAGTCGACCGAGCCGGTGACCGTGTCGGTGTGCGAGATGTTGCCGCCGCGCAGTCCCGTGACATCCGTTGCCTCGACGGTCGAGGTCAGGCTGTCAAACGTGCCCGCGTTGATCGCGGCAGTCAGCGTTGCAGGCCTGTTCGACTTGCCGGTTACGGTCACGCTGACATTCTTGGGAACGTCCGGGGTGAGCTCGCCCATGTCGGCGCTTGCCGGAGCCGTCAGCTGCAGCATGGTGCCCACGGTCGCGTTGACGGTGGTGGCACGATCGATGGCGCTCGCGTAGCTGATGACGCCGAAGACGAGGGCGACAACGGAAAGTGCGATGATGATGGTCCGCTTCATTCAGTTCTCCTTTGTTCGTTCTTACCTTACCTACAGTACGAATCCGTTACGGCTTCTGCCGTTCCGGCCCTGCATGGACCTGGTGTTGCCTGAGCCAACCCGCTGGAGGTCCGATCACAGACCACCCCCGTCCACCGATGGGTAGGATACAGTCCCACGGGCACCCGTAGACGGGTGCGGTATCAGTATCGGCATCGGCGGCCGATTGGCTAAGCGTTGTTCAGCATATTGTGACGAAAGTACGTGTGGGCGCGATAGGCGGTCGATAAGTCGTTCGTTGACCGACGAACGGTGGCGTGTGAGAGTCCTCACCATGATCACCTCGGCACAATCGTGTAGGTGACGGTGGCCTGGTACGAGCCGGGGTCGGTGCTCCAGGGTGCGAGAACCCCTATGGTGTCCACGTAGGCGCCATCCTTGACGGCCTCGCCGCTTACCATCGTCAGCGTACGTGTGAGCCCCAACTCGGTGATGTTGCCAGCGGCGATGCCCCTGAGCTCGAAGGGCAGCGTGGCGTTGACGCTCACGATCACGTCGGATCGGGTGTACTGCACACCCGGCTGGATCGTGCCGAAGTCGACCGTCGGCGTGCTGACCGACAGGCTGAGCGCCGGCTTGCCGGGCGCCGCGAAGAACGTGGTGGTGCGGGTGTCGAGCGTGGTTCCGTCGGCGTTCAGCCATACGGCCTTGAGCGTGTAGGTTCCCGCGAACTTGAGATACTGGTTCACCACGCTCCACGCATCGGTGAGCACGGCCGTGTTGGCCGGGACCGTGAGGCCAGATGTCCTGTGTGTGTAGCCCACACCGGTGCCAGGGTCGGTCCATGCGCCGTCACCGGCGATGTACGCGTCTCCGGCGTTGAGGCTGCCATCGCCGTCAGCGTCGCGCCACAGCAGGTATGTGACCTCTGTGTCGGAGAGCGTGACCGCTCCGCCGTTGTGGAAGACGGTCGAGACGGCGATTGGAGAGCCGGCCTCGTCGCCACCGCTCGTGGTCATCGATGTGATCCGTGCCCGGTAGCCAACGTAGAACTGCTGCTCGCCGAGGAGTGTGGTGCCCATGTACGTGCGCACCGTCCACGTGCCCGTCGCGCCGGTGGGCGACAGGTCGTAGCTGGACTGCGCGATGCCACCGACGTCACTACGTACTGTCTCAAGCGCGACCACACCGTCGGGGCTCGTCCACTCGAACGTTATCATCCGTCCAGCGGTGAGCCCCATGCCACGCGCGTACACCCGGTCTCCCAGGGCGAACTCATCGAGCGGCGTTCCGAATCCGCCTACACCGAACGTTGCGAGACGGCTCACGACGGTGGTGTCAACGACCGTGGCAAAGCCTGATCCATCAGCGACCCTGAGTGTTGTGAGGTCGGTTGTGGGGAGGCCGTTGGTGAGATCGGGGGTGCCTGCGGGTACGGTCACGCGAACAGTGACCGGTATCGTGCCGCCGTACTGTGGAATCGTGACCGAGGACAGCGGCGTTGCGCCGTCGGCGGCGAGGACCTGTACCGGCCAACCCCTGGATGATGTCGCGGTGAGCGAGAGCGTCCGGGGGTTGGCCGTGTTGTTCGTGATGGTGTGGCGATGGAGGACCGAGGTTCCAGCACCCGCCGGCAGTGTGCCGGGCGGTACGACGGCAAGCGGAGCGACCACAGCGACCGTGTCGTAGCCCACTGCCTTGACTTCAGGTTGCGCCACGATCGCCGCTTCGACCCTCGTGACATCCACGGTACCGAGTGCCGTGCCCGCAGGCGCGGTGATATCGACGAAGACGTCTACCGACTGGCGGGGCGTGAGCGTGAGCTCAGTGAGCGGCGTGCCGTCGGTGGTACTAACGGTCACGGGCCAACCCCGGTCCGACACGCCCTGCAGGGCCACAGTGATCTCAGCATCGGTGTTGTTCTGAACCGTGTTGGTGAACCTGATGGTGCCGCCCGGCGTGATCGAGCCAGTCCGGTCCGGTATCACCAGCACGGGGCCGACCGCGGCCTGGTTAGTGGCCACGGCTTTCACGCCAGGATGGGTGACGCTCGCAGCTGTGACCGTGATGGTGTCGCGGGCGCCGTCCGGCGTATCGAGAGGAACGCTGAGAACGGCCTCGACAGTGATCGCCGCACCGGGTGCAAGATCACCGGGGGCGACAGGTGCGCCTGTGGCCTTCACGCGCAGCTCGAGCGGCCAGCCACTGGTCGAGGTCGCCTCGATGGAGAGGGGGAGCGTGACGTTCCCGCTGTTCGTGATGGTGTGTTCGTAAACGACCTGCATCCCTGCAGCCGTACCGGAGCTCCGCCCGCCGCTGATGGCCACGGAGCGCTGGGCGAAGGAGATCGGCGCAGCATGGTCGGTTCCCCCGCCCTGCGAGGCAGCGAACTGCAGTCCGATCGGGGAGCTGGCGCTCACGCCAAGGGCGGCCCAGGTGACGGACCCCTCAAGCTCCGAACCGCCCGCTTCGGTGGCACCCGAGAGCGCGCCCGAGCCGAGGTTGATCCGGGCGCCGGTTCCGCCGGCAATCGGTCCGCCCATTGGATCGCCGTTTGTTGTGTCCGCCGGGGCGTAAGCGTAGAGCGTCGTGGACCAGAGCCAGTAGTTGCCGATGAGACCGAACTCCAGGACGCGATCAGTGGATTCGAGCCGGCCATCACCGTCAAGGTCGAGATAGACCCGGTACGTCGCAAGTCGTATGACGCCGCCAGACGTCGCGCGACGGATGTACACGTAGAGGCGCGTTTCGTCGCTTGTCGCTGCCGTCACGGTGAGATCGGTGTTCGACGTGTCAACGTCACCGGTGGGGTCGTAGCTGCAGTTTGATGCGCTCTCAAAGACCGGGGCCCAGTCGGTGAATTCCCCGTTGACAACGATCGGCACACGCACAAGCGCCGAACCGGGGACAACCGGAGTGAGGAGCATCGCAACAAGCACTACACGCGCCAGCAAGCGAGGCCGCCGCGCAATCGCCACAGCGGTCCGCCTCACGCGAGCCACGCTCCTATGCAGACGTGCGTTCATCCGCTCGTACCGCGCTTCCGTGCACCACCATTTTCCGGCGCACCACGTCACGGGGTGCCGTCCTCGACCGTACTATCCACTACGTGTATCGGCTGCGGCCAGAGATGAATGAGCGGAATCCGCCGGCCGTCATACATAATGTGATGAACGGCGCTTCGGGACCGCTCGGCGGCGCGCTGCCACACGCAGTGCGCCATGATACCACGGTAGGTATGCCGCTGAGTACCGTTTGGGCTGTGAGTAGTGCGCTCCGTCACTGAGGGTGTTCCGCAGCCCATGCCAGGGCGAACACGCATGTCCAGCATGCGCGATTCGGGCACGACCGAGGTCAGTTCCTCAGGCTTCCGAGCGGAGCGGGCATGCGTCCACCGCGGTTGATGAGCTTGGCGCTGCTCCAGCGCGACACATCCATGACGGGTGCCGCGCCGAGGAGGCCGCCCCAACTCACGTGGTCTCCCGCCCCCTTACCCACGGCAGGGATGAGCCGCGCCGCGGTGGTCTTGTTGTTGATCACGCCGATGGCGCACGCGTCGGAGATGATGCCGGCGACCGTTTCCGCAGGCGTGTCGCCCGGGATCGCGATCATGTCGAGGCCAACCGAACATACAGCGGTCATTGCCTCGAGCTTCTCGAGGTTAAGGGCCCCGTCCTCGACCGCGCGCACCATGCCAGCGTCCTCGGAGACGGGGATGAAGGCGCCTGAGAGTCCGCCGATCGACGACGTGCCCATGGCGCCGCCTTTCTTGACCGCGTCGTTGAGGAGCGCGAGCGCCGTGGTGGTGCCGGGTGCTCCACAGCGCTCCACGCCCATCGCCTCGAGGATCTCGGCCACGCTGTCGCCCTCGGCAGGGGTGGGTGCGAGCGAGAGATCGACGATACCCATCGCCACGCCGAGCCGTCGGGCCGCCTCGCGCGCCACGAGCTCGCCCGCGCGCGTGATCTTGAACGAGGTGGCCTTGATTGCCTCGGCAACCGCGGTGAGGTCGGCGCTATCGGGGAGGGCCTCGATGATCGCGCGCACCACGCCGGGCCCGGAGATGCCCACGTTGATCACGGCGTCAGCCTCACCGGCGCCATGGACCGCACCGGCCATGAAGGGGTTGTCCTCCACCATGTTGGCGAACACCACGAGCTTGGCGCAGCCGATGCTGTCCGCCTCGGCGGTGAGGGCGGCCGCCTCCTTCACGGTGTGCGCCATGCGCGCAACGGCGTCCATGTTGATGCCCGCGCGCGTGGAGGCCACGTTCACCGAGGAGCACACGCGCTCGGTGACGGCCAGCGCCGAGGGGATGGAGCGGATGAGCGCGTCATCGGCGGCGCCCACGCCCTTGTGCACGAGTGCGGAGAAGCCGCCGATGAAGTCGACGCCGGCCGTTGCGGCGGCGCGGTCCATGGCAAGCGCGACGGGCGTGAGATCGTCGCACGCGCAGCGTCCGGCTACTGCAGCAACGGGACTCACGGAGATGCGCTTGTTGCGGATGGGGATGCCGTATTCGCGCTCGATCGCCTCGCACACGGGAACGAGCCGTTCGGCCGCCCGGGTGACCTTGTCGTAGAGGCGCCGGCCCATCTCATCGGCGGTGTCAGCGCCACAGTCGCCGATCGACACACCGAGCGTGACAGTGCGGATATCGAGGTTCTGCTGTTGCACCATGAGGAGCGTTTCGACGATCTCCTCGGGGCTGATGTGGAGCATGCGCGGTACCTCCGGGGGCGGGGGACTGACGGTCGTGGCGGTCGACGTGTCGTTCGGGCGACTAGATGGCGAGGTCTCGCGCGGAGTATGCCCGGTAGGTGCCTGCGATCGCCAGCGCGACGATCACCACGGAGAGCCCCACGAACACAGGGTCCAGCGCTCCGTCGGCCATCAGCACGCCTGCCTCGAAGTACTTGAACGGCGTGAAGTACTTCAGGACACCGAGGTCCTTGTTGAGATTCACCACATAGAACAGCAGGAACGTCCCGAACATGATCGATGTCGCGCGCGACGCGGCCGACTTGGGTTTGCGGCTGATACCCGCCACGGCCGCACCAATTGCGAAGAAGATCAGTTGCAGGAAGAACAGTCCGACCATCAGCAACGCGATGTCACCCCCGAACGGTTCGTCCCTGTTGAAGAGATCGACGAAGTAGAACGATGAGGCTGCAGTCACCAGGTTCAGGACGACGATGTTGACGAGGCCCGCGAGCAGCTTGCCGGTGAGCACCCGGCTCCGCGACGCGGGCTTGGCATACAGGAACTCGGACGTGTGGTCCCGCTCCTCCTTGGCGATCAGATGCGCTCCCAGAAGGGACGCGTGTACGGCACCCATGACCGCGAGGTAGAGGAAGAGCATCCCGTAGAAGCCGGCAGCCGTGCCGAGGTCGAACCCGGTCATGCCAAAGACGACCTGCACCGTGTCGGGCATCTGTTCGAGGATCGCCGTGACTGACTCGCCAGCCGCCTCGTAGGCGCCGTACTTCGCCATGCCCGAGTAGATCATCATGATCATGCCGAGGCTCCAGAAGAGCAGGCCCCACCGGTGTGCTTTCATCTCACGCAGGAAGACGTTCATATCGCCACCTAAATAGCCGTATGGATGTCCTTCTTGGCGAAGATCACGTAGGTCGCCGCGATCGCCGCGACCGTGAACACCGCGATGACGAGCAGATACTCGGACTCGAGCGCGCCCTCGCCGATCATGTAGGCCGGATCGAAGTACCGGAAGGGCGACACCCACCGTAGCTCGACGTTCTCGAGCACGTCACCGATCGCCCCGATGATGTAGAACGCGAACACAGTGGGGAGCGACACCGCGACAACCGACTTGATCTTGGGGATCGTGACCGAGAACAGGGCCCCGAGTGCCAGGAACACAATCTGCAGCAGGAGCAGCGTGGAGGCCATCAGCAGGAGCGTGGCTTCGTCCAATGATGCCCCCGTGGCCACAACCGCAAGGTACGACACCGCCGTGAAGACCGCGCTGGTGATCAGCACCACCGTCAGTGCGGCGGCAAGCTTCGCTGTCACCACCTGCGCTCGACGGACCGGCCTTGTGATGAGGAAGTCGGCGGTCTTCCCTGCGACCTCTTTCGAGATGACACCCACGCCGAGGTTCATGGCCTGGATCGACGCGGCCAGCCACGCGAAATTCAGCAGGTAGCCGTAGAATCCGAGCACCGAAAGGAACGTCTCGGGGGTGATATTCACCAGCGACTTGATCGCCTGCGGGAAGTTGGCGAGCACCTCGTTGAGACCCTCGACATCGCTCTCGAATGCGGGGTACAGCATCATGAACAGGCCCACGATCCCGGCGAGCGAGATCACCCAGGTGATCGTCGACTTTCGGTATGCCCTGAGCTCCCGGAGGTAGACGTTCACCGCCTAGACCTCCTTCTGGTAGTAGTGCAGGAAGATCTCCTCGAGATCCGGCTCCTCGACCTGCAGGTCCACCAGGTCGAGCCTGCTCAGCAGCCCGGTGAGATCGTTCACATGGCCCCGGTACAGGAAGCTCACCGTGTGGTTGGTGAACTCGAGGTCGCTCACGCCCTTGAGCGCGAAGTCCGATGCGTCGGGCTGTGCGGCCATCTCGAGCGTCAGCCGCTTGGTTGCGTTCTCGAGCAGCGTCCGTATCTGGTCGACCCGGATGATCGAACCCTCCTTGATGATCGCTACTCGATCGCAGAGCTTCTGGACTTCGGAGAGGATGTGCGAGCTGAACAGCACCGTGGCGCCCTCGGCGTTCTGCTCCTTGAGCAGGTGGAAGAACTCCTGCTGGATGAGCGGGTCGAGACCGCCGGTGGGCTCGTCGAGGATGATGAGCTTCGGTCTGTGTGCGAGGCCCTGGATGATGCCGACCTTCTTCTTGTTGCCGTACGAGAGGTCGTCGATCTTCTTCTTGAGGTCGAGGTCGAAGCGCTCGGCAAGCTCCTTCGCGCGCTTCTCGGTGGCCTTCGGGTCCGTGCTGTAGAAGCTTGCGGAGTAGCGCAGCAGGTCGATCGCGCGCATGTCGTCGTAGTAGAAGACCTCCGACGGGAGGTAGCCCACCTCCTGCCGGATCTGGGGGCCGAAGGCGGTGATGTCCTTGCCGAATATGGTGGCCGAGCCGCCTGTGGGGTGGATCAGGCCGAGGAGCGTCCGGATGGTGGTGGACTTGCCGGCGCCGTTAGGGCCGATGAACCCATAGATCTCACCTTCTTCAACGGTCATGTCGAGGTCGACGATGCCCCGCGACTTGCCGTAGTACTTGGTCAGCTTCCGGGTCTCGATAACATTCATTCTCGGCTCCATGTATCGACTCCGACGAAATCCCACGGGTGTGAGTATGCCCCCTCAGGCCGCACGGCGAACACTGCGACTGCGGTGATTCCCGCTGCCGGACGCCCGCTTGAGTGATGACTAGACGCGATGCATGAAGCGGAACACGTCCTCCCGCTGCAGCGTCACTTGCATGCCGAGGTCATCGGCGACTTCTGCGAGGCGGGCGTGAACGTCTTCGAAGGGGCGGGTCTCCTCGTCGATGGTGACGAGCATCGTCATCGAGAAGATGTCGGACAGGATCGTCTGCCGGATGTCCTCGATGTTGACTCCCTGCTCGGCAAGCGCTGCCGAGATGGCAGCGACGATGCCGACCCTGTCGGCGCCAAGCACCGAAACGATGGCTCTGGTCTTCATGGGTCCTTACCTTTCTTCCGGAGCCATTCGAGCGTTACGCTCGATAGGCCCAGACGGACCGGGCACGGCTGTCATTAGTCTGCGCCCGACGCTTAGGGGGTAGTGCCACCCGGTCCGTCCAGAGC